>JAGWZH010000092.1 GCA_018971945.1 Alphaproteobacteria bacterium
GGGCCAAGGCCCGCTATGAGCAGTCCTTGGGGGTTGCTGAGCGCCTCGCCCGGGACAATCCTGGTTCCGCTGAAGCGCAGCGGTCTCTGTCGATCAGCTATGACAGGCTCGGCGACGTTCTGCGCGAGGGAGGCGACCTCGCCGGGGCCAGGGCCCGCTATGAGCAGTATCTGGAGATCACGGAGCGCCTCGCCCGGGACAATCCTGGTTCGGCTAAAGCCCAGCGGGATCTGATCGTGTCCTATGTGAAGATGCAGGAGAGTTTGGGTGATGCGGGTTACGCGCAACGCGCTTTGGAATTGGCTTCAAAGCTTCAGGTGGAGGGCCGTCTTTCGCCCTCGGATGCTGGGATGATCCCGGAGTTGCGGCGCCGCGCGGGTGAGGCGGAGGGGGCGGGGGGCGGGGCCGGTTAGCGCGGTCTGCGGTCAGTTATGAAAAGCTTGGCGACGTTCTGAAGGGTCTAGGCGGTATGGCGGCTGCGATTGCGCACTATGAGCAAAGCCTTCCAATCGCGGAGGCGCTTGCTTCAGCCAACCCGTCGGACCCCGGGTTGGCCGAGGAAGTCGAGATTACAAAGCAAAGGATTGCTGACTTGCGCGCGAAGGCGGCTGGCGAACCGTAATCAGGCGCGACGTTGACTGCGATATTCCTGGTTAGCCCTTACGCCCGCCGATGGTCAGAATTGCCCCGACCTGTGAATTGGCTGCCTGCCCTTATTCCGGAAAATAGGCAGACATTGCACCACACGAAGTCCCGCCCTCTGAAGGGAAACGCTCATCGCGGCGACGACAGCTTCGTCGATGAGGAGAAATTAACCACGCTGTTCCAGTCGTCAGGTCAACCCGCGCCACAATAGCACAGCTGGCGCGATAGTCGTGTTTACATCTCTCCAGTACCGCGACATTCGCGATTCTCGCGGCCCTTCGCCGCGACAATCGCAGACGAGCGCGTTTCCCCCCATCGCAAACCGCTCGCCCGCCGCGCGCGTCTGCTCGTCAGCACACGAAGTTTGAACGGACCCTCGAGCGGTCACGGGATTGTCCCCGGATCGGTTGAGGTTTGTCGTGCGCCTGTTGCTCGCCTCATCATCCGCACTCGGACTTGTGCTCCTGAGCGTATGGGGCGCGACGGCGTTTATCGGCGCGGTGTTCGGCGGTCAAGCGGCCCTTGGTCCGCGCCTTGCGACCTTCGGCGAGACGGCCATCTATCCGCCCTGGGCGATCTTTGATTGGACGTCGCGGTTCGCTGACGACTTCCCCAAGCCCTTCGCGATCGCGCAGCTGATTGTGTTCGCTGGCTGTGTCGCCGCGTCGTGCGTGTTTGCGGTGGCGGTCAAGGGCAGGGCGAAGCTCACGCCCTTCGGTCAGGACGCATGGGGCAAGTTCGAGGACGCCGAGGGTGCAGGACTTCTCGCGCCAACTGGCGTCGTGCTCGGCAAGCTTGACGGCGAGATCCTCTGCTTTGACGGGCCGGAGCACCAATTGCTGATCGGCGCCTCGCGGTCCGGCAAGGGCCGTGGCCATGTCGTGCCGACTTTGCTCGCCTGGCCGCGCTCCGCGCTGGTGCTCGACGTCAAGGGCGAACTCGCCGACGGCGATCCGCGCCATGGATTTCCGGGCACGGCGGGCTTTCGCGAGACTGTGGGGCCGGTGCTGCGCTTTGCGCCGGCGCGCAGCGAGTCCGCCGCGTTCAATCCGCTGTTTGAGGTGCGGCGCGGCGCCAACGAGGTGCGCGATGTGCAGAACATCGTGGAGATCATCGTCGATCCCGCGGGCGATGGCCGCCATCAGGATTTCTGGGACCGTTCGGCCAAGCAGGTGCTCGTCGGCGTGATCCTGCATGTGCTCTACGCCGAGCCGCAGGCACGGAAAACGCTCTGTGTCGTTCGGGAAAAACTCCGCAATCTGCAGGCGACGTCCGACGAGATGCGCCGCACCTTGCATCGGAACAACGCCATCACCGGCGCGCCGGAAGTGCATCCCGAAGTGCTTCACGCGGCGGAGAGCTTCCTCGCCGGGGAGGAGCGCCTTCAGTCCGGCATAAAGGCCACGGCGGAAAGCTTCTTTGGCCTGTTCGCCGATCCGATCGTCGCGGACAACACCGCGCGCTCGGATTTCCGCATCGCCGATTTGATGTGCGGGGCGAAGCCCGTCTCGCTGTTCCTGCAACCGCCGCCCTCGGACGCCGCACGTCTCATGCCGCTGATGCGCCTGATGCTCAACCAGATCGCACGCGGCCTGATGGAAGACCAGACGCGCGCCGCCGACGGCCGCGAGAAGCGCCATCGCCTGCTGATGTGTCTCGACGAGTTCCCGCAGCTCGGCCGCATGCCGTTCTTCGAGACCGCGATGGGCGCAATGGCGGGCTATGGGCTCAAGGCCTATCTCGTCTGCCAATCGCTCAACCACATCACGCGCGCCTATGGCCGGGACAATGTCATCCTCGACAATTGCCATGTGGTGACGGCGTTCGCCGCCGCCGACATGGAGACCGCCAGGCGCATCGCGGAGATGGCGGGCGAAGTCTGGGAAGTGCGCCCTCAGGAAAGTGTGCAGCGCCCGCATGCCATCGTCGGGCCGCGCAAGGGCGCCATCACCTATCGAGAGGAACGGCGTCCGCTTTTGTTGGCTGGCGATGTGCGCCAGCTCGCGCGCGACGAACAGCTGGTGTTCGTATCGGGCGCCAGGCCGCTGAAGACCAAAAAGCTGCGGTTCGACCAGGAAGTGGTGCTGGCCAAGCGGATGCGCCGCGCTTTGTCGGCCGCCGTGGCCCTGACGACCACGCACGATTGGGACAATGTCGCGCCGCTGGGGATGCTGCCCCCTGCAATCAAAACCGGCGAAAGCAAGCGGCCGGTGAGATCCAGCCGACCCGCTCTCGATCCCGCTCCCCTCGGGCAGGGCGATCTTTTCGCGCAACCCGCTGAGCGAAAGCTGACCATTTCGGAGCGCGCCAGCGCCGGCCTGCGCCCGCCGCCGGAAGCGCCACAGCCGCCAACCGAAACGCCCCGCCGCCGCAAGGCGTGGCGCACGGGGGTCTGACGCCATGTCCGGGAAAAAACCAGGATCATTCCAATGAGCGCCATCGCCATCAAGACCTATCTCGAGGCCGATGTCGCCCGCGAAGTGGCGCGCATCGCCCGGGCGCAGGGGCGCTCGGAATCGAGCCTGATCGCCGACGCGGTGAGGGCGACCCTGGCCAAGGGCTCAGAAGCGGTGGCCCGCGCGGCGGCGGAAACGCAAGCCCGCCGGCTTAACCGGATTGAACAGCGGCTCGACAAGCTGTTCCGCGACCAGGCGCTGATGAAGGAAAGCCTGCTGCTCTTCGTGCGCGTATGGCTGGAACACAATCCAATGCTGGAAGACGCGGTCGCGGATTCCGCGGCCGCCAGCGCCGAAGCGCGGTTTGAGCGCTTCCTTGATCTTGCCGCCCAAACGCTGGCGCGGGGCGGCGCCGAGCGGCTGCATGAGGCCGCTTTTGCCAACCAGGATGAGGGGCAGGATGCGGAGACGATGGCATGACCTCTGGTCTTGCCACCGCCGCCGAACTGCGCGCGCTGCCGCAGGCCAGACGCCGGTCTGCGCTCGAGCGTGCGCTCGGGCCCGCCATCGCCGCCGCGCTCGCCGAACCCGATGTGGTCGAAGCGCTGATCAACGCCGATGGAATGCTCTGGATCGACCGCGTCGGCAGGGGGCTTGCGCGCACTGAAACGCGCCTTTCCCCCGCCGATCGGGAAGCCGCGATCCGGCTTCTGGCGCATGAGGCGGGCGAGACCGTTGGGGCGGATCAGCCGCTCTTGGCCACGATCTTGCCCGACAGCGCAGCCCGCGTGCAGGCCGTGCTGCCGCCGCTGGTGTCCGCGCCGGTGCTGTCGATCCGCAAACGACCGTCGGCGATCTACACGCTCGATGACTACGTGGCGGCGGGCATCGCCACTGCAGCCCAGATCGAAACCTTGCGCCAGTCGGTCATAGATCGTCGCAACATCGTCGTCGCCGGCGGCACAGGCTCGGGCAAGACGACATTGCTCAATGCTTTGCTTGCCGAACCTGCGTTCCGAGACGCCCGTGTCGTCGCGCTCGAAGACACCGCCGAGCTTCAACTGGTGGGCGCCAATGTCGTTCAGCTGCTGACCAGGCGCACCGATCCCCAGGTCAGCATGCGCGATCTCGTCCGCACAACGCTGCGGCTGCGTCCCGATCGCATTGTCGTCGGCGAGGTGCGCGATGGGGCCGCGCTTGATGTCCTCAAGGCCTGGAACACCGGCCATCCCGGCGGGCTGCTGACGCTGCATGCCAATTCCGCCGCTGATGCGTTGACCCGGCTGAAAGACCTGTGCCTCGAAGCCGCGCCGGCAAATCCCGCGCGCCTCATCCGCGCCGCTGTCGATCTCGTGGTGTTCATCGCGCGCACGGAAGCCGGCCGGATGATCGCCGACATTCTCGATCTCAAAGCCGCCAATGGAGGGGCGTCATGAAAGAGAAGTGCATCAACCGAAACCAGGTCACGAAGATCGCGGGTTTGGCGCTCCTTGCGCTTGCCATTGCCGCGCCCGCCCATGCGGCGGGATCGGGCATGCCCTGGGAAGGTCCGCTCGAACAGGTGGTGGATTCCATCACGGGCCCAGTGGCGCGGGCGGCGGCGGTGATCGCCATCGTCATCGCCGGCATCACCATCATCTTCTCCGAGGGCGGCGGCGGCGTGCGCAAGCTTGCGTTCGTGGGCCTCGGTATCGCGATCATGTTCGCGGCGGTGTCGTTCTTCCTCGATTTTTTTGGCTTCGCCGGCGGCGCGGTCATCTGATCGGGGGATTTGACCATGGCCGACGCGCCCGAAGGCTTCGTGCTTCCCTTGCGCACCTCGCTCACGCGCCCGATCCTGTTGGGCGGGGCGCCGCGGGCGTTCGCGATCCTCAACGCGACGGTGGGCGCAGCGATCGCCTTCGGCCTGCAGCAGCCATTGATCGGTCTGCCGCTTTGGGCGGTGCTTCAAGGCGCTGCGGCCTGGGCCGCGACCCGCGACCCTTGGTTCTTGGAGACCTGGCCGCGCCACCTCGCCAAGCCGACATTCTTGGAGGCCTAGGACAATGAGAAGCCCGCGATGATGGATTTGCGCCCCTACGCTCGCAGCGGCCCCAAGCTCAGCGATTATCTGCCCTGGGCGGCGCTGATCGCGCCGGGCGTGGTGCTCAACAAGGATGGGAGTTTCCAGCGCACATTGGCGTTCCGCGGCCCAGACCTTGACTCCGCGACGTTGTCTGAACTCATGGGCCAGGCCAGTCGCCTCAACAACGCGCTGCGGCGCTTCGGGTCTGGCTGGTGCCTGCATGTCGAGGCGCGGCGGCAGCCATCGCCGGGCTATCCCGATAGCGCGTTTGCCCATGGGCTGGCGTGGCTGATCGACGAAGAGCGCCGCGCCGTGTTTGAAAGCGCGGGCGCGCGGTTTGAGAGCGACTATTGCCTGACGCTGGGGTTTCTTCCGCCTCCGGAACGGCAGGGCAGGCTCGAAGCCATGCTGTTTGAGGGCGGCGAGAATGCGCTCGGCCCGGACTATCGGGTGCATCTGAAGCGCTTCCTCGAGGAGAGCGACCAGCTGCTCGCCCTGTTCGAAACCCTGATGCCGAGCGCGACCTGGCTCAATGACGCCGAGACGCTTGGATATCTGCATGATTGCGTGTCCGACCGCCGCATGGGACGCGTGGCTGTGCCGCCCACACCTTTCCATCTTGACGCGCTCTTGACCGATGCGCCCTTTGTCGGCGGGCTGGCGCCCAGGCTCGGCGCCAAGCATCTCAAGATCATCTCGGTAAGGAGCTTTGTCGCCGCAACCGAGCCTGGTTTGCTCGATGCGCTGAACCGCCTCCCGGTTTCCTATCGCTGGGTGACGCGCTTTTTGCCGCTCAATCGCGAAGACGCGCGGCGCGAAATTGAGAAAATCAGGAAGCGCTGGTTCTCCAAGCGCAAGGGCCTGATGACCTTGCTGCGCGAGGCGCTCTTCCGGGAAGAGGCGGCGCTTCAGGACAACGACGCCGCCAACCAGGCGGGAGATGCGGACGCAGCCCTGCAGGAACTGGGCGCTGACGCTGTGGCTGCGGGGTTCGCCACACTGGTCATCGTTGTTTCGGAAAACAGCGAGGCGGAGGCTGATTCCGCCGTCCGCATGATCCGTCAGACGACGGACGGGCTTGGTTTTGTCACCGAAGTGGAAAGCGTCAACGCCGTTGAGGCCTGGCTCGGCAGCCTGCCGGGCAATCCTTACGCGGATGTGCGCCGTCCGATCGTGCTGACACCCTCTCTCGCGCATTTGCTGCCCACCAGCGCGGTTTGGGCCGGCGCGCCGCGCAATGCGCATCTCAATGGCCCGCCGCTGATGCTGGCCGCGACCGATGGCGCAACGCCGTTTCGGCTCAATCTGCATGTCGGCGATGTCGGTCATACGCTGATCGTTGGCCCGACTGGCGCTGGCAAATCCGTGCTGCTTGCGACGCTCGCCGCGCAATGGCTGCGGTATGAGGGCTGCCAGGTCTATCTCTTCGACAAGGGCCGATCGGCGCGGGCGACCATCCTCGGGCTTGGCGGCGACTTCTTTGATCTTGGCGCAGACGATGCTTTGGGGTTCCAGCCGCTCGCAGACATTGACAACGCCGAGGAGCGCGCCTGGGCGCAGGATTGGCTGACGGGCCTCATCGTTTCCGAAAATGTGCCGCTGTCGCCCGCGTTGAAAGCCGAACTCTGGCGCGCGCTTGACCTTTTGGCGCAGCGCCCGCGCAGCGATCGCACGCTATCGCTGTTCCTGGCCCTGGTGCAGGACGCCAAGGTGCGGAGCGCGCTGGAGCCGTTCACGCATGCTGGGCCGCACGGGCGGCTGTTGGACGCTGATCGCACGGGCCTCGGCTATGGCGCCATTCAAGCCTTCGAGATGGATGATCTTTTGCGCCGGCCGCAGGCCGCGTCCGCCGTGTTGTCGGTCATTTTCCATAGGCTGGAAGCGCGCTTTGACGGCCGCGCGACCCTTCTGGTCCTTGATGAGGCTTGGCTGTTCTTGAAGGACGCGCTGTTTGCGGCGCGCATTCAAGATTGGCTCAAAACGCTGCGCAAACGCAATGTCGCTGTGGTGTTCGCCAGCCAGGAACTGGCCGATGTCGAGCGCTCGCCGATCGCGTCCACCATTCTGGAAGCCTGCGCCACGCGGATCTTCCTGCCCAATGACCGCGCCCGCGAACCGCGCACGCGGCGCTTCTATGAAGCCGCGGGCCTCAATGATCGCCAGATCGCGTTGATCGCCCACGCGACGGCCAAGCGCGATTATTACGTCGTCTCGCGGATGGGGAGCCGCATGATCGAGCTGGGCCTTGGCCCGGCGACGCTCGCCTTCGTCGCCGCCTCGACGCCGGAAGATCACGCGCTGATGGATAGGCTTCTGGCCGAAACGGGCGTCGGCGGGTTCTCACGACGCTGGCTTGAAGCCCGCGGCCTGTCTGCAGCGGCGGGGGCATTGGCGCGCTTCGCCTTGGTTCGGGGGGCGTCCCAACCGACAGGTCTTGAGAAAGAAGGGGCCCTGGCATGAGATGGGCAAACGCGTGTTTTGCGACATTATTGATTGCGGCGTGCCTTCCGATGGCGACGCCTGCGCCCGCCTTTGCGCAGCGCATCGTGTATGATCCAACAAACTATGCCCAGAACGTGCTCGCCGCGACGCGCGCCTTGGAGCAGATCCGCAATCAAATCGCGCAGCTCGAACAACAGGCGCGCATGCTCGCGCAGAATCCGCTGCAGCTATCGGCTGAATTGTCGCGCTCCATTGACGAAGCGCAGGCTCTGTTCGAGACCGCGGAGGGGCTTGCCTACGATGTCCAACGCATTGGCGCAGACCTTCGCACGCTCTACCCCGAGACCTGGGAAGATTATGACCTGGATGGGATTTTGGCGCAGTCAGAACATTGGCTGCGCCAAAGTCGTGCGAGCCTGCAAACCGCGATGGCGATGGAGGCCCGCGCCGCGCAATCCATCGGCCAGTCGCGCGAGCGGATCGCCACCGCGCTCGGTTCTTCCGCCGGCGCCGAGGGGCAGACTTCCGCGGTACAGGCTGGCAATCAGCTCTTGGGCATCCAGGCGACCCAGATCACCGAAATCCACGCGCTGCTGATCGCGCAAGGCCGCGCGCTCGAAGCCGAACGCATGGAGCGTCTTGCCCGCGAAGAACGCGCCGAAGAAATCCGCCGCCGGGCCTTTCCCACCACCCGTCCTGACGCGCCCGAACCCGCGCGCCGGGCGTTTTAAGGGTCGCCGCCCATGGATCCCGCCGCCATCAACGCTTTTCTCGACCAGTTCCTGGGCGTGATCGATTCCGGCTTTGGTCTGATCGAAGGCGATGTGTCCTTTGTGCTGAGCGCCTTGATCGTGATTTCGATCACGCTTGCGGGCGCGCAGTGGGCGCTGGCGCAGGAGGCGCCGATGGGGCCCTTCTTCCGCAAGGTGCTGTTTGTTGGTCTCTTTGCGTTTCTGATCAACAACTGGAACGCCCTTGCGTCTGCGATCAACGAGTCGGGCGCGATGCTGGGTTTGAGGGCTGGCGGCGGCACGCTCAGCCTGCCTGATCTGCACAATCCCGGCCGCATCGCCGGCATTGGGGTCGAACTCTTCGGCAAAACGGCCGATCTCAGCCAAGGGTTGAACATCATCACCGACTTCGTGGCTTTGATCACAATCTTCGTCGCCGCCTTTTTTGTGATGATCGGCTTCTTTGTCCTGGCGCTGCAATTGTTTGTGGCCCTGATCGCTTTCAAGCTGGGCAGCCTCGCAGCCTTCGTGGCGTTGCCCTGGGGGGTGTTCTCCGGCACGGCCTGGGTGGCGGAGCGGCCTTTGGGCTGGGTGGTGGGGAGCGCGGTTCGGCTCTTTGTCCTGGCATTGATTGCCTCGGTTTCGATGAGCTTCGTCGAGAGTTTGCCCGCGACCTTTTCCCTTGATGCGGGGGGCGTTCTCAATGTCCTGCTTTTTGGGCTGACGATGCTCACCTTGAGCTGGTTCGGTCCGCAGCTCGCAAGCGAGGTCGTGTCCGGCCAACCGCATCTCTCGGCCAATGATGGGGTGCGCATGGCGCAAGGGGCGGGGGCGAGCGCGGTGGGGGCTGCGGTGTCGACCCGCATTCTTGCAGGCGGGCTGGGCGGCGGGAGCCGACGCGCGGGCGGGGCCCACGCCGTCAGAGGGCCGCGCCCGCCTGCACCGTCCATCGATCATTCCCGCATGCAACCGCGACCGCCCCAAAGCGGCGGCGGCAAGGCTCCAGGAGCAGCGCCATGAGCTTTCCATTCCGGGCGCCGGCGCGCCCCTTCACCCCGGCGCCCGCGGACACGCCCTATCGACGGGCGCAACAGGAATGGGACGCGCGCATGGGTTCGGCGGTGTTGTCCGCTCGGACCTGGCGGACGATGGCCTTTGCTGCTTTTGGCTTATCGGCGGCGCTTGCCTTGGCCTTGACGTCTGTCGCCCTGCAACGGCGCACCTTTGTCCATGTCGTCGAGGTGGCGCCGGAGGGCCAGGTGCTGTCGGTGCGCGCGGCGGAGGAAACCTGGTCGCCGACCGAGACCCAGACGGCCTATTTCTTGGGGCGTTTTGTGCGCCTGACCCGCAGTCTGCCCACAGACGCTGTGGTGCTGCGGGAAAACTGGCTGGAGGCCTATCGCTTCTTGACCCCGCAGGCCGCGACCCAGCTCAGCGAGATCGCCCGCGCCGATGATCCTTTTGCGAGCGTGGGGAGTGTGGGCCGGGTCGTTCATGTCCGCTCGATTGTGCAACGCTCTCCCAATTCCTGGCAGGTCGCCTGGGAAGAACGGACCACTGGCGCGGGCGCCATGCCCCCGCGCGCTGCCTATACGGGGCTTTTCACGGTGCGCCATGCGCCTCCGCGCACCGCCGACGAGATCGCGATCAATCCTTTGGGTCTCTTCATCACTGAATTCAGTTGGAGCCGCGACCGATGAAGCGCGTTTTGTTCCTGACGGCCCTTTGCGCCGTCTTGTCGGCCTGCGCGACGTCAGGCTCGCCGACGGCATCGACAGTCGCTTCGCCTTTGGTGGAAGCCGTGCGGATCGATCCGCCGCCCGCGCCCGCGCCCGAGCCCGCGCCCGCGCCCGAGCCCGTTGCTGTTGTCGTGATCGAGCCGGAGCGGCCGGCGCCGGCAACCCGCGGGTCGCGGCGCCAGCCGAGCCAACCCACCCCGCAAGAGACCTTGGCGGCCGCCAATCGTGCGGCGCGTCAAACGCCGCTTTCTGCCTCGTTTGAGGACGCGACTTTAATCTACGCTTATGAGCCGGGGGCGCTCTATGAGCTTCACACCAGCCCGACCTTCATCTCCACCATCCTGCTCGAGCCCGGCGAGACTTTGATCGACATCGCCGCCGGCGACACGTCCCGTTGGATGGTTTCCAACACCGCCTCCGGCATCGGCGAAACGGGCCGCACCCTGGTGATGGTTCGGCCCCAGGCCACGGGCCTGCGCACCAATCTTGTTCTTGTCACCGACAGACGGGCTTATCTTCTGGAGGCTGTTTCCGCCCATGGCGACGGCTATGTGGCGCAGGTGGCCTGGCGATATCCCGCGCCGCCCGCGCCTTCTGTCGAGGAGGAACCAGAACCCGCGCCCCGGGCCATCAACGACGCGTACCGCATTCGCACCCCGCGGGCGGGAGCGCCGCCTTGGACGCCCGAGCGCGTGTTCGACGACGGGTTCCGCACCTGGATTGAATTCCCCGCCGACATCGCTGCCTCCGACATGCCGCCGCTGTTCGTGCGCACCGCGGAGGGCGCTGAACTTGTGAACTACCGGGTGCAGGGCCATCGCTATGTCGTGGATCGGGTGTTTGACGCGGCGGAGCTGCGCCTTGGCCTCGCCGAGCCCATCGTGGTTCGGATCGAACGGCGCACGCCCGCCCGCACGCCGAGGGTCGCGACATGATGGAGCCGCCCAAACCGATGCCGCCGGATCCCCCGCCGGAAGAGGCGCTGTGGCTGAGGGTCAAGCCCGCGAGCCCCAAACGCCTCAATCGCAAGATGTTGCTCGGAGGTTCATGCCTTTTGGGCGCGGTTGTGGTTTTCGCGCTGATGAGCGGGCTGTCTGAACGCCCCGATCGCGTCGGAGCCGCCAGGGCGCAAGAGGCCCCGGCCTCTGCGACAACCCCCGAAGAGCTGCGGGCGTTGCCAAGCGTTTATGACGCAGAGAGTTTGGCTGCGGCCACGGATGAGGCCCCGCATGACATGTTGTGGGGCGAGCGTGGCCCGCCGGAGGGGCAGGAGCAGCCCGGCCTGCAGCCGCCCGAGAATGAGTTCTGGGCGCCGGCCCCAGCGCCTCCGCCGCAAGCCCCGGCGCCACGCCCGCAGCTGACCGGGGCAGAAGCGCCCGATCCCGCGGCCGCGCCGCTCTTTTTCGAAGCGCGCCACGACGGGCCGCGGGTGAGCGCTTTGGCCAGAACCCACCAGGCAGACCAAGCGATCGAGGGTGGCGGGCGGCGCGAGGGGTTCATGGCGAACCAGCAAAGAAGCGCGGATGTTCTGGACAGCCCCTATATCCCGCCACGCTCCGCCTTTGAGCTGCAGGCCGGCGCGGTGATCCCCGCAGCGCTTGTCACCGCGCTCAATTCCGACCTGCCGGGCCGCGTGATCGCGCAGGTGACCGCGCCCGTTTACGATAGCGTCAGCGGGGATTATCTGCTGATCCCGCAGGGCGCGCGCCTGATCGGGACCTATGACAGCGCCAATGTTTATGGCGACAACCGGCTGTTCCTGGTCTGGAACCGGATCATTATGCCCAATGGCTGGTCCATCCAGCTGCAGGGGATGGAGGCTGCCGATCCGACCGGCGCCGCGGGCCTGTCCGACCGCACCGACAATCACCTCGACCGCCTCGGCGGCGCGATCGGGCTTTCGGCGGTCCTGAGCATCCTCTCCAACGAGGCCGAAGGTGGTGACGATCAGAGCTTCACGCAAAGCGTCGGCGACGCCGCGGCCCAAGAAGCCGCCCGCGTCGGCGGGCGCATCATCGATCGCCAGCTCAATGTGCGCCCCACCTTGCGCGTGCGCCCCGGCGCACCCGTGCGCGTGCTGGTCACGCGCGACATCCAGTTGAGGCCTTATCGCCCATGAGACGAAGACCCGCCTCGGCACCGCAGCTTGTTCAACGTCGAGGCCGAAAGCCCAAGGTATCGCGCCGCAGCCTCGACATCGAGCAACCGTCCATCTGTGCCTGGGCGCCGAGGCTGCCACGTCCGGCGCTTCGGCTCTGCCGCAAGCGCGACGCTTGGCTTTGGCGCTTGTGACATTGGCGGTAGCGGTGGGGCGCACACCAAAGGATCGGAAACACCCACAGCGGGCCGGCTAAGCGCAGCCGTCCCGGGCGACTTGGACGTGCACAGCCCCGGCGCGCCAACGCTAAACAGATCAAGCTGGTCAGGAGGGGACGCATTCGCGGCGGCCAGGCGCCGCTTTCCGGCTTCCAAGAATTCCTTGGACCAGGCGTAGTACATGGACGACGCGATCCCAGCGCGTCGACAGACCTCGGCCACACTGTCCTCGCCGCGCAGGCCCTCAAGCACGATGCGGATCTTCTCTTCGGCCGAAAACTGCCGGCGCGTCGCCCGGCGGATGTCTTTGATGACCCGCTCTGCCGGCGCTTTATCCGGCCCGGATTTCTTGTTCATCTTCGCTCCTTGCGGCTGCGATGAACCAGAAATCCTCCCTTCGCGAAACGGCTAGGTTTGTCTCACGGGCGCTGACGGGGGACACTCGAAATAATCGGACACATCCCGCCGGCAAAAACCGAAGCCAACTATTATGCAGCCTTCGCGTAACCGGCTATGGCCGAGTGACTTAAACTGTGAGCACTCCACGAAACCCGGGGCGGATCAGTTCCAGGCATAGCGATATCATGGCCCATGCTCTTGGCGAGCGAAGCAAGGCTCTCAGCCCCTCGTCGGAAGTCGACAGGCTTGGTGGCGACCAGAACTTCCAGGCCGGACCCAACGCCGATCACGCAACCGCCT
>JAGWZH010000093.1 GCA_018971945.1 Alphaproteobacteria bacterium
TTTATGCATAAAATCCGCAAAAAATCCACTTAAAAAGGTGTGTGGCAGCGTTTATGGGCGATCCGACTGGGTGTGCGGTTCGATGCCTTCTAAGCGCGGCACGCGGGCCGCGCTCTCCGACCGGCAGCGCCCAACACTGCTCAACACGGTGACCTGTTGATTTTGAATGGATTTTCGTCACCAACCATAATCGGGGTCCGATATCGGTAAAATGCCTCTCGAGTCTCACATTTTTCCTATATGTTACAAGGAATTGCGGGAAAGACCGTATCGGCAGGATGATGGTGGTGGAAGCGCCTTCGCGGCGCTCGACATGCTCTTCCCGCGCCTCTGTCTTGAAGGTGAGCCTGAATACTTCATGACGCAGGCCTGCCCACCTCGGCCCCGACCCCCTCAAAGGCATAAGGGTTGAGAAATTGTCGTCCCCAGAAGAGCGCGCGAACCGTTTGCGAAAGATCGGCGGCATCGCGTGTCGCCGCCCATTCGGCCTTAATCGTTTCGACCTGCTTTGCGATCAGCCCGGTTGCCGCCTCTGTGCTCAAGAGGAAGTGCCCGGCGGCCTTAAGGCCATGGGTGAGCTGGCTGAAACGTGCATCGCCCGCGATCAACATGGCTTGCGAGGCGATCTGCCCTGACCGGCTCTGTGGGCAAAGGTCATAGGCAGGGGTCAGGCGCAGCTCTTTGCCATCCCAGAACGCCGCGTGATTGCGCGCATGATCGTCGGTGTTGCCGCACAGGATGTTGAACACGAGACGGCCGAACAGCTCCCTCAGCGCCGCGACCGGCTCAGCGAAGCGGTGGCGAACAATCTCGGCCAAAACCTTGTCAATCGGCGTGCAAAAGGGAACCCCGTATTGGACGCCGATTGACAGTTTCGAGCGGCGAAGCGGCTTGCCGACCGCGTGCATGTCATCGATATGCAGGTTGATAAGGCTTGCGAACGTATCTTTGCGGCTGACGCGCTTCGTCGATGGGTCGACCTCCCGATCGATGGCATGCTCAGCCTCGCGGGCCCATTCGTCCGCGTCAGCTTTGCTGTGAAAGGTTCGACAGAGCGCATGGCCATGTCTAGGGATTTGCACCCGCCACTTGCCATTGCGCTTCTGGACCGTCGCCACGGCATCAGGCTCCAAACCAGCCGCCTCACACCCCAGCTGGCCCGGCCACAATCCGGGTACACCCAGCCCAAAAACGTGCGGCGACGCGCGGAATCTTTAGCGAACATCTGGGCACAATCGCGTGTGCCCAAGGCGTTGAAGATGCTCTAAAATTCATGGAAAAACAAGTAGATGCGCTTCTCATTCGCCCCAATGATGGATTGTAAGGCGCTGCACTCGGTTCTGTTGGCGGCGGCCTTCCTCGCCGTCCTGTCGCCTCTTGTCCACTCGTCTTCCGTCCAGTCGCCCCCCGTCCAGGGCTCCCTCGCCCAGTTCCCGCCCGCCCGCTCCCCCGAAGCCCAGGTCGCGGAGGCAGCGGACGCCGCTGGTTGTATCGAGATCGCGCTCTGGTCCAATGGCTATCATACCAGCCTGTCGATCCCTGCTGACCTTCTTGCGGCGGATCACCCTATGCGGCTCGCCATGCCGGAGGCGGCCTTTTTTCTGGTCGGCTGGGGCGAGGAGCGCTTTTATCGCCAAGGGCCAAGCCTTTGGCGCGGCCTTGACGCCCTTATTCCGCCGAGCCCCTCGGTGGTGCATCTGATCGGCGCAGATCAGCCTGTTGAACGCTTCTTCACGCCGACCCGGATGCAGCGGGCCGCGTTGTCGCCGTCGCAGGCCTCAGGCCTTGCGGCCTTCCTGGCCCATGAAGTGATCGCCGACGGCGGAAGACCCGTGATCTTGGGAGACGGACATGCCGGGCCGCAAAGCATGTTTTTAAGGGCTCGCTCGCAGTTTCACGGCCTCTATGTCTGCAACCATTGGACAGCGCAGGCCTTGCGGGCGGCGGGGCTGCAGGTTGGGTCACGCTTGAGCTTTCGGGCAGACGGGGTACTGGAGGATCTGGCGCGCTCTGCGCCGAACTTATGTCCGCCAGCGTGACGAATCTCTCCGCGTCCCCCATCTTGGGCGCATGAACGCCGCCATGAAACATGTTGCGCCCATGCCCAATCCCGCCGACATCGCCTATCTCGGCCTGTTGCAGGATGTGCTCGACCACGGGGTTGATCGCGACGATCGGACCGGAACAGGCTCGCGCAGCGTCTTCGGCCGGCAGATGCGGTTTGATCTGACCGCCGGTTTTCCGCTCCTGACGACCAAGAAACTGCATCTGAAGTCAATCATCTTGGAGCTTTTGTGGTTTCTCCGCGGCGACACCAATGTCGGCTGGCTGCAGCAGCGGGGGGTGACGATCTGGGACGAATGGGCGGATCCTGAAACGGGAGAGCTAGGACCCGTCTACGGCAAGCAATGGCGCTCCTGGGCGGCGCCTGATGGCCGGACAATCGATCAGATCACGGGCGTGCTCCACAGCCTCAAGACCAATCCCAATAGCCGCCGTCACATCGTCTCCGCGTGGAATCCCGCCGACGTGGACGACATGGCGCTGCCGCCCTGCCATTGCCTTTTTCAGTTCTACGTGGCCGAGGGCCGGCTGAGCTGCCAACTCTACCAGCGCAGCGCGGATTTGTTCTTGGGCGTGCCCTTCAATATCGCGAGCTACGCGCTTCTGACCCTGATGATGGCGCAGGCGCTCGGGCTGAAGCCCGGGGACTTCGTCCACACGCTCGGCGACGCACACCTCTATCATAATCACTTCGAACAGGCCCGCGAGCAGCTGTCGCGCACGCCGTTTTCAGCGCCCACGATGCGGCTGTCGGAAGGCGTCAAGGACCTTTTCGCCTTCGCCTACGAGGACTTCACCCTCGAGCACTATCAGAGCCACAAGGCGATCAAGGCGCCGATTGCTGTCTGAGGCCCTTTGGGGAGGACCGGATACCAACCATGCCCCCGGCGCCCGCAGCCCGTCGTGAGCGAATGGCTCCCAATTTCCCCCCTCGCTGCGCATGCATTCCTCTTTGCGCCCGCTCGGCGCAATCAGCGTTGCGACCGACCAGCGCTCTTAAAAACCCAGCCTGAGCGCGCCGAGGATCGCTTCTGGGTCTCTGCGGCAATCCCTGGCCCTCGGCCTGACCCCTGAAGAGATCGCGGCCGATTTTGCGCAGGGGCCTGTCGACGATTGGCGCTCTATAAAGGCCTCCGCTGCAGTCAGTGAGCGTCGCGCGCCGCTGGGGCCGCTTCTGAGACCGCGTCCGCATCGACAAGCACCCGTCTTTTCGCTTCAAACCTCTTTCGGAGGAAGGCTTGTCCCGGAAGCCGCCCAGCCGCCGATGTCGGCCTCTTGCCGAAGCGCGATCCTTGCATGCATCCGCAGGCGCCCGGAAGAGGGGCTGACAATCCGCCGCAAAGAGGAAGACCCCCGCGCGCTTGCCGCGGTCGTTGCGCCGTTGGCGAAACCGGTTCTGGCGCCTTTCGCGCATGCATCCGAATGGCCCTCGTCGAGGCGCTGATCGCGGCACGCGAGCTGATCGCAGCCGTAGGAGGCTGGTTTGAGGTCTCTCGATATGCGATGGAGCTGCAGCGGCGGCGCTGCCGACCGGCTGGGTGCGCTGGCGGCCGGATCCCCCTGACGGGGCCGTCACGGCTCCTCTCACGGCTTAACATATGGCATGCGGTCGATCGACGGGGGGAAGACGTTTGATGATCGCCCCAGCTGAGGAGGATCGTAATGCAGGCCAGCAGCTTTCGCGGTCTTCTCAGTCTCGCGTTCGAACCCGCGCACGCGCCTTCTCCGCAAAACCCATCGGCGAAAGCGGCGCCGCCATCGCGCGCCATGCCCCAGAGCGCCCAAAGCGGGCCTGGCCGAAGGTGCTTGGAAGCAGGGTTTGACCGGCTCGCCTCGCCATGACGCCAAAGCTCATTCTGATCGCCGCCCGCGGCGCCAATGGCTGCATCGGGCGTGACGGGCGATTGCCCTGGCGGGTTAAAGCAGATCTCAAGCGCTTCAAAGAGATGACGCGCCACAAACCCGTGCTCATGGGCCGCAAGACCTGGGAAAGCATCGGCAAGCCGCTGCCGGGCCGGGACAATCTCGTCCTCACGCGCGATCCGCATTTCCGCGCCCCCGGCGGCTTTACTTATCCAAGTCTTGAGGCGCTCCTCGCCGCAGGCCGCGCCATGGCGCTCGCCAAAGGCGTCGATGAGGTCTGCGTGATCGGCGGCGCCACGCTTTACGAAGCGACGATGCCGATTGCTGATCGTCTGGCGCTGACTGAAATCGATCTCAGCCCCCAAGGCGACGCCTTCTTCCCCGATTTTGACCAAACGCTTTGGACCGAGACGGCTCGGGAAACGCTGCCCCGGGGCGAGCAGGACGACGCCATGGCGGTGCTGCGCATTTTCGAGCGTCGAGGGCCGTCGTCCTCATCGCCCCGTTGAGACAGATCTTTGGGGGCCTTTTGTCCTCGCCCGGAAGGGCGTAGCGTCGCTTCAAACCAAAGTGGAGGAAGATGCGCATGGCGCACTATGAGGTCTTGGCGGAGGGCTTGGCCTTCCCGGAAGGTCCGATCGCGATGCCTGACGGCTCGGTTATCCTCGTGGAGATCGCCCGAGGAACCCTCACCCGCGTCTGGAACGGCAGAGCCGAGACGATCGCAGAGCTGGGCGGGGGGCCAAACGGAGCGGCCCTGGGACCCGACGGAGCGGTATATGTCTGCAATAATGGCGGGTTCGAGTGGCACGATGTCATGGGCATGCGCCTGCCAGGCCATGCGGCGAAGGACTATAGCGTTGGCCGCATCGAACGGGTCGACCTGGCCACCGGGAGTTTTGAGCGTGTTTATGACGCCGCAGGCGGACACAAGCTCTCAGGACCGAACGATCTCGTCTTCGACAAATCCGGCGGGTTTTGGTTCACCGACCTCGGCAAAAGCTTTGGCCGCAGCAAAGCCATGGGCGGGCTTTATTGGGCCAAACCCGACGGGTCCATGATCAAGGAGGCCGCGCACGGTTCGATTGGCCTTAATGGCGTCGGTCTGTCGCCGGACGAAAAAACCGTCTACGCCGCGGAGACGCTGACAGGGAAGCTCTGGGCTTTTGACGTGACCGGCGAGGGGGAGGTCGCCCCTGGAGGTTTCGGCGTCCTTGGGCGGCACGTGTGCACCCTTCCAGGGCATCAATATTTGGACAGTCTGGCCGTTCAGGCCAACGGCGATGTCTGCGTCGCAACGCTCCTCAATGGCGGCGTCACGGTCTTTGCGCCATCGGGCGGTTTCAGCCATGTCGCGCTGCCCGATCCGCTCGTCACCAATCTTTGTTTTGCGGGCCAGGATCGACAGGAGGCTATCATCTGTCTGTCCGGTACCGGACAATTGATCAAAATGCGCTGGCCGAATCCTGGCCTGGCCTTGAATTTTGTTTCCTATGGATGATCCGGAGAGCCTCCATGATCGTGGTGCACCATCTCAATAATTCTCGCTCGCAACGGATCTTGTGGCTTTTGGAGGAGCTTGGCGCACCCTACGAGATCAAGGCCTATCAACGCGATCCGGTCACAAAGCTCGCCCCGCCAGAACTCAAAGCCGTGCATGCGCTGGGCAAGAGTCCGGTGATCACGGACGGGGAGATCGTCGTGGCTGAGAGCGGCGCCATTATCGACTATCTTGTCGATCGCTTCGACCAGGGCGCGTTGAAGCCAGAGCCAGGCGGGCCCGCGGCGGCTGACTATGTCCACTGGATGCACTTTGCGGAAGGCTCAGCGATGCTGCCGCTGATGCTGGCGCTCTACACAAGCCTTTTGGGGGAGGCGGCGTCCCCGCTCCAGCCCCGCATCGAAAGCGAGATCCATAATCATCTCTCCTACATGGAAGACCGTCTCAAGGCCCATCCATACTTCGCGGGGGAGCGGTTCACCGCGGCGGACGTGCAAATGAGTTTTGTCGGCGAGGTCGCCTCGGTTCGCGGCTGGCTCACGACCTATCCCGCACTCACGGCCTATCTGCACAAGATCCAGGCGCGACCGGCCTATCGCCGGGCGATCGAAAAGGGCGGCGCCTATGCGTTTGGGCCATCCGGAGACGGGGATCTTTAACGCAGCATATTTGAGCCGATGGCGACGATCGACGTCGGCGTAAGACCAAGTCGTTTGCTTGCCGCCGACCGGCTTTCACTTCATCGAAACCACCCTCTCCTCTGAAACGCCAAGCCGTTGAGAGCGTGGGGACCGATCCTCAGAAATGCCGGTCGCGGCCAAGGCGCTTGGACCCAACCCGCGCGCAGCAGGCCTATTCAGAACAGCGCGTTCGCGCCAGTCATTGTCCATTGGCCCTCCTTCTAACCTCTCATCTAAGATTTGAAGCGCCGCGCGCTGAACGCTGTGGGGACCTGAGGATGCGCTTCAAGAGGATGCGCTTCAAACTGAAGCCGTTCGCTCCAAACGCTGAAAACTGGCGCGCGCGGGCATCGGCGCGTGCAGGGCGCTCGCAAGTGGGGGGCGCTCGCAAGTGGGGGGCGCTCACGATGGAAAGCGCTGGAGACGGGAAGCGCTGGAGAGGGGGAGCGCTGGCGCGCTTGAGCCCGCATCAGGGCGGGCTCAAGGGGCCCCGGCGTTGGAAACGGACACGCACCACGCCAGCCACATGACAAACAACATGGTCCCACTCCGGAAGAATCTCTGAGTGGAGGTTCGACCGAAATCGTTAAGCTGGTCTTAGCGTAAAAAGCCTGGATCAGGCCGCCTGCGGGCCGCGCAGAAGACGGCCTGGGAGCGCGCCGGTCGCAACCCCTGAGCGATATGTGGGAACGCCTGAGACCAGCGTGGCCTCATATCCGCGGGCCGCCTGCAAAAGACGTTTGCCCCCCGCGGGCAGGTCATGGACCATCCGGGGCGGGGCGATGGACAGGGCGTCAAGATCGATGACGTTGATGTCGGCCTTGAGGCCCGGCTTCAAGAGCCCGCGATCGGCGAACCGAAAGAACGAAGCCGGCTGGCTCGTCAGTCTGCGGACCGCTTCGGCGATGCTGAAAACCCCCCGGTCTCGCACCCATTCCGTCAGAAGATAAGTAGAGACGCTCGCATCACAGATGGTGCCCACATGCGCCCCGCCGTCGCCGAGGGCGGGCATGGTGTTGGGATGGGTGAGCATCGCTTCTACGACCCCGCCGGTGGGGTCCTGGTAACCCGCGATGGGAAGATACACCAGCGCCCGGCCGTCGTCTTTGAGCAAAACGTCGTAGAGATAGGCGAAAGGGTCGCAGCCCTCCCGGGCGGCGCGGGCGGCGATGCTGTCTTCGGGGTCCGGCCAATAGTCCGGCTGGGCGCCCAACTCAAAGAAGCGGTCCAGCCGGCCGCCGAAATATCGCATGAAAACGTGGGGCTCGTGGTCCTCCTCGCCCAGGATGGCTGCGCGCAGCGCGGGGTTGCGGAGGCGCTTGATCTTGTCTGGCAAAGCAAGGTCTTTGATCGCCTTGTAGCTCGGTCGGAAAGCGAAGCTGTGCATGGACGCGTCAAAGCCCATGACCACCCCGATGGGACGGCAGATCGTCTGCGCCGTGATCGGCAGGCCTTTGGCGTTGGCGGCGCCAAGCCGGGCGGTCACTTCTCGCCAACGCTCCGGGCGCAAATCGTTCTGCATCAAACTGAAAGTCCCGCGGGCGTTAGACTTTCGGACAAGGGTCTCCAGGCAGTCGAACTCGGCGTCCACATCATCCCAGTCAGTGATCATCTGAAACGCCGCACCAGGAGAGGCGGCGAGGCCCTCGCCAAGGGCGATCAACTCGTCGTGGGCCGCGCCATAACTCGCCACCAGCGCGCCTTCAGCGGTGCGGTGGGCCAGGGTGCGGGAGGTTGAGAAACCAACCGCGCCGGCTTGGATCGCTTCCGACACAAGCCTCCGCATCAAAACGATGTCGTCTTCCTCCGCTGGTCGCCGCTCAAGGGCGCGTTCGCCCATGGCGAAAACCCGGATTGGCCCATGCGCAGCCATGGCGGCGAGATCAGCGTCCCGCGGCCGGGTCTCCAGAAATCCCAAATAGTCAGAAAAACTTTCCCAAGCCCAGGGAAGGCCTTCGTTCAAAACGCCTCCGGGAATATCCTCCACGCCTTCCATGAGGCTGATCAGCGCCGCCCGATCCTCGGGCTTGCAGGGGGCGAAGCTGACGCCGCAATTGCCCATCACCACGGTGGTTGCGCCATGCTGGGTGGAAGGCTGAAGGCGCTGGTCCCAAGCCGCTTGCCCATCATAATGGGTGTGCACGTCGATGAAGCCCGGGGTAACCAGCAGGCCTTTGGCGTCGATCTCTTCGGTCCCTGCGCCAAGACCTCTCTCGACAGCGGCGATCGCGCCGCCGACGACCCCCACATCGGCCAGGATCGGATCGCCCCCGCTGCCGTCGACGACCAATCCGCCCCGGATCACTAGGTCAAAGTCCGCCATCGGTTCCTCTCGCACGGCCCGTGATTAAAGGCAGGATGGCGGCGGCTCTCCCTGTCGTCAATGTCTTCAAGGGGTGGGGCCCCTGCAAGCAGAAGGTCTCCGCAAGCAAGGGCCCCTGCGACGCCTCCAGTCAAAGAGAGCTGGGCGCGTCGGCGCGGACCGGCCCAGGGGGCTAAAGAGGGTTAAACAAAACGGATCATCGGCGGCGGCTTGGCGCCCTCCGCGAGACGGGCCTCCAGCGCTTCCGCTATCGCAAGGAAACGCGCCGTCATGGGGCTTTGGGGCGCTGAGGCCACGAGCGGGGCGCCCGCGTCAGCGCTCTCCCGCAAAGCCATCTCGATCGGCAATTCGCCCAAGAACGGCGCGCGATAGGCCTCCGCGGTGCGCCGCGCGCCCCCCTCGCCGAACAGGTGCAGCCGACGCCCCCCTCCCTGATCAAGCCATGCCATGTTCTCGATCACGCCAAGGACCGGGACATGGGTCTTTTCGAACATGACGATGCCGCGACGGACATCCGCCAAGGCGATCTCTTGAGGGGTCGAAACGATCACTGCTCCCGACAACGGCGCGCGCTGGGCGATGGTGAGCTGGACGTCGCCTGTCCCCGGGGGCATGTCCAAAACAAGCAGATCAAGGGGCCCCCAGGCGACATCGTCGAACATCTGACGGACAGCCGAGGACGCCATCGCGCCACGCCAAATCATGGGTGCGTCTATGTCCACAAGAAACCCGATCGACATCGTCTTGAGTCCAAAGGCCTCAAGAGGGATCAATTTTTTGTCAGCTCCGCTCTCAGGCTTCCGCGCCGCAAGCCCCAGAAGCGTGGGGATGGAAGGACCATAGACATCGAGATCCAGAAGCCCCGTGCGAAGGCCTCGCGCGGCGAAGGCGCAGGCCAAATTCACAGCCACGGTGGATTTGCCCACCCCGCCTTTCGCCGAGGCCACCGCCAAGATCGCTTTCACACCGGGCAGGCCTTGGGCGACGCGAGGCGGAGGGGCGGCGAGGCCGCGCTCGGGGGGAGAATCGCCCTTGCGGACGCGAACAGAAGGGGCCGCGCCCTCATGCGTCGTGAGCACGACAAGGGCCCGCTCCACCCCCGGCAGCGCCGTAACCGCCTTTTCCAGCGCGTCGCGCGCGCTTTTGAACCGTTCGACGGCGGCCGGGGGGGCCTCAAGCGTGATCCGCGCCACGCCATCGACGAGAACAGCAGCGGCTATTCTCCCGCTTTTGGCTAATCCTTCCCCGGTTACGGGATCAAGCACTGTGTCGGCGATGCGACGCAGAAGATCGTCCAGACGCGTCAACGGGTTGGTCATCCCTCACCTCTACTTGAAGGCTAAGGCCCTGTCGCTCATATCGGACCAGGGCGGACAAAAGTCGCCTGACGCGCCAGAAGGTAACAGATCTCATGCCATGGAACGACCAGTCGAGCGGCTCCGGCGGTCCCGGCGGCGGCCAAGGGGGGGGCGGGGGCGGCCCATGGGGCTCCGGTCCGCGCCAGCCCTGGGGGCAACCCCCACGCGGACCACAAGGTCCAGGCCCGGGCGGCGGTTCCGGCGGAGGCCAGGGGCCCGATCTTGAGGAATTGCTGCGGCGGTTCCAGAATCGGGTGCGCGGCGGGGCAGGCGGCCGCGGCGGAAGCGGGCCCCAGGATCCAGACGGGGCGCGGCAGGCGGGATCCGGGCTCGCGGTGGTCGGGATTTTGGCCCTGGCGGGCTGGGCGGCCTCGGGGGTCTATGTCGTGGACGAGGGCGAGCAGGGCGTGGTCACGCGCTTCGGCGCTTATGTCGACACCACTGGGCCCGGCCTGCAGATGCATATGCCCTGGCCGATCGAAGCGCACCAGACGGTGGTCGTCACCCGGCAGCAGCGGGTGGAGATCGGACGGGTCGACGACCGCGACGTGCCGGAAGAAAGCCTGATGCTGACCGGCGACGAAAACATCGTCGATATCGATTTCACAGTGCTGTTCCGCCTCAAGGGCGAAGGGGCGACGCCTTATGACAGCGGCGCCTATCAGTGGGTGTTCAATCTGCAGAATCCCCAAAGCGTCGTCCGCGGCGTGGCTGAAAGCGCGATGCGCGAAGTCATCGGCCGGACGCCCTTGGAAGCCATCCTGACGACCCAGCGGGGCCAGGTGGAGCAACAGACCGAAGAACTGATGCAGCGGATCCTGGACGCCTATGTTTCGGGGGTGGAGGTGTTGGAGGTGCAGCTTTTGAGCGCCGCGCCGCCCCCGGAAGTGCGACCCGCCTTCGATGACGTGGTGCGCGCCAACCAGGACGCGGAGACGGAAATCAACCGGGCGCAACGCTTCCTGAACGAGCAAGTCCCGCTCGCCCGCGGCGACGCCGCCCGGGAATTGGCCCAGGCCCAAGCCTATCGGGAGCAGGTGGTGCGCGAGGCGCGCGGCGACGCCGAACGCTTCCGGCTGGTGTTGGACGAATATCGTCGCTCCCCGCGCGTGACCCGGGACAGGCTCTATTTTGAAACCATGGAGCGGATCTATCGCGGCGCGGACATGGTGATCATCGACGGGGGCTCGGGCGTCACCCCGATCCTGCCGATGGAGAATCTGCGCCGGCGGACCCCGGCCGCCACTGCGCCCGGCGTCTCCGCGACGCCGACGCCGTCCTCGCAGGCCGCGCCCTCCGCGCCCCGCACAGGAGCGAATTGATGCAACGCATGCTCTTGCCCCTTCTTTTCATCGCCGCAGCGGTTGTGTTCGTGCTCGCCAACACGCTCGTGGTGGTGCCGCAAACCCAACAGGCCCTCATCCTGCGCTTTGGCGAAATCCAGCGCGTGGTCAATCAAGAGGGGGGCACGACCGGCCCTGGCCTCTATCTGAAAGCCCCCTTCGTCGAAAATCAGATCTCGTTTGACCGCCGCAATATGCACTTCACCCTGCAGGAGCAGCGGGTGATCGCCTCAGATCAGGAAACCCTGATCGTGGACGCCTTCATCTTCTGGCGGATTGTGGATCCTCGCGCCTTCTATCAGGCGGCGCAGACTGAAGAAGCAGGCCGGCAAAGGCTGCAAGCCTTGACCGAAGCCGCCATGCGCCGACAACTGGGCGCAGTGGATTCCAGCGCCATCATCTCCCAACGCCGTGCCGAGCTGATGACCCTCATCGCATCAGACGTCAATCGCGAGGCGGGCCCCAATCTCGGGGTGCGGGTGGTCGATGTGCGGCTGCGGCAGGCCGATCTTCCTGCGGAAACCCAAGATCGGGTGTTCCAAAGGATGGCCACCGAACGCGAACAGGTGGCGGCCGCCACGCGGGCCGCAGGCCAAGAACAAGCCGCGCGCATCATCGCGAACGCAGAACGGGAGGCCACCGTCATCCGGGCGACAGCGCGGGAGGAAGCGGAGGTGATCCGCGGGGAAGGCGACGCCCAGCGGGCCCGCATCTTCGCCGAGAGCTTCGGCAGGGATCCCGATTTCGCCGCTTTTTATCGCTCGATGCGGGCTTATGAAGCCGCTATGCCCGAAGGGACCCAGATGGTGATCCCGCCGGACAACGACTTCTTCCGCTATTTTCAGAACAGCAGCGGCCGCAACTGATCAGGACAGGGGCTTTGGCGGGGCGCCGGCTTGATTTGGCCGCAAGCCCCCGCCAGAATCCCCCACCATGGCACGAATGGCTTTGATTGCGTCCCTTGCGCCTTTTTGGCGCGGTTTGGTTTGCGCCCTCGCGCTGGCGGCGTTTTGCGGCGTCGCGGCCGCGCCGACGGCTACGGCGCAGGCGCGGCTGCCGCCAGAGGGCTTCGCTGATCTCGTCGAGCAGTTGACCCCGGCGGTGGTGAACATCGCCACGACGCAGTCGATGGATCGTTTCGGCGGCGCGCCACGGTTCCCTCGGGGATCGCCCCTTGAGCAGTTCAATGACGAATTGGCGCAGGGACCCGAAGTCACCTCCCTCGGCTCAGGGTTCTTAATCAGCGCAGACGGTTTCGTGGTCACCAATGATCATGTGGTTTCGGAGGCCGACAGCATCGAGGTGATCCTGCAAAGCGGGGAGCGGCTGCCGGCCCGGCTCATCGGACGGGACCCCGCGACGGACCTGGCTCTGCTCAAGATCGAGCCCGGACGGGCCTTGCCCTATGTCGCTTTCGGCGACAGCGATCGCGCCCGGGTCGGGGACCTCGTCATCGCCATCGGCAACCCGTTCGGTCTCGGAGGCACGGTGACGCTTGGGATCATCTCCGCCCGAAACCGCAATATCGACCAGGGAAGATACGACGACTTCATCCAGACCGACGCCGCCATCAATCGCGGCAATTCTGGGGGACCGCTTTTTAACATGGAGGGGCAAGTCATCGGCGTAAACACCGCCATCGTCTCACCCACAGGAGGGTCGGTGGGGGTCGGCTTCGCCACGCCGTCCGCCCTTGCGGAAGCCGTTTTGACGCAATTGCAGCGGTTCGGCGAAACCCGCCGCGGGTGGCTCGGGGTGACCTTCACCCCCCTGACCCACGATGTTGCGCGCTCCGCAGGCCTTGCAGCGCCGCAAGGGGCGGTCATCAGGCGCGTC
>JAGWZH010000094.1 GCA_018971945.1 Alphaproteobacteria bacterium
CACGACGGTCACGACGGATACGATTCATTCGACGCTGGAGATCGACCCTACGGGATTCCCCGGTGAATGGGACACCGACCCGCGCCTATGCCTGCAGGCTACGGCCCCCAAGCCCTGCACGGTTCTGGCGGTGGTTTTGGCCGAGAGCGGGGACGGTGGCGTATGATCTCCATTGTCCCGGCCACGCCCGACCTCGTGCGGTCCTACTACGGCAAGGAAGCGCCATGGACGTTCCGCGGCTACGTCGCCCTTGATGGCGACAAGCCTGTGGGACTCGCGGGCGTCTATCGCGAGGGCGTGCATCTGATCGCCTTCTTCGATGCGGGCCCAACCTTGCGCGCCTCCAAGCGCGTGGCGGTCGAGGGACGCCGCCTGCTGCGTAAGCTGATGGACGAAGCTGGTCGCCCGGTATTCGCCAAAATGAACGCCAGTGAACCCACCGCGCCGGCATTGTTGCGCCGCGCCGGGTTCGTTCCCCTCAAGGACGACATTCTGGTGAGGATGCCCAATGCGTAGCGCGTGCCCGTGGCCCATTCACAACTCACGCCTTGCCGAGCAGGGGGCCCAGTTTACCGGCCTCGAGGTGGCTGCTGCCATTGGGGCCGTTTCCAGCATTGCCTCGATTGGCATGGGCATCATCGGGGCGGGCCAGCAGGCCGATGCCCAGCGCCAGGCGGGCGACATCGCCTACCGCAACGCCCTCCAACAGCAGCAGGCGCTTGAGGCGCAGGCGAAGCAGAAAGAAGCCGACGCCAAAGCGGAACAGGCCGCCTCGCAGCGCACGGCCATTGAGCAGAAGCGCAAGTCCACCATTGCCGCAGGACGGGCCACCGCCGTCATGGCGGCATCCGGTGCCGGCGTCGATACCCGCCTGCTCGAGGGCATTCTTGGGGAGGGCGACTACGCCAAGGACGTGGCGCTGTACGAGGGCGACGACCGGGCGTCAAAGCTCAACTATGGGGCGTCTTTGGATCGCTGGGCTGGCAACACACGGGTTGCGAACGGCGCCTATACCCGCTCGTCCATGTATAGCCGCGCGTCTGGAACGGAGACGGCGGGCTATGTGAAGGCGGGCCTTCAGGGCCTGTCGCTGGCGGCGAAGTATGGCGGTGATTTCGGGGGCAACTACGACCTCGGCAAGGACACGCTTCGCACGGCCAATGATGCCGACTTGGGCGGCTACGGCATCGGATACAACTACGCCGATCCGAGGCTGACGTGATGTTAGTACGAGGAACAGGTCACGATGTTGCCCGTGGTAAACGAGCAGGTCGTGAACGTGGGCAGGGACGTGCGCTGCACATTCGTCCATTCCTGCAGGACGCGGGTGGCCCGTTGCCGGTCTTCTCGTTCCTGTGCCTGGGCACGACCAAGAGACGCCTCGATCTTCTCTGCGGCGGCGCGGTTCCGGCTGTCAAATCGATTGATTCGGGCAAGGCTCAATTCGGCATATTGCCCGTAACTGATTTCGCGACGCACGAGCCTGGCAAAATCCATGTCGGCCTCGGTGTAGGTCTCGGCGGCAGCCGTAACAAAGGCCGGATGAATTGTGCTGACGCGCTGAAGGACATCCGCGCGGCAGGCCGCAAGACTCTTGTGAACGGCCAGCAACAGCGGAACATCATCGCCCGTCGGCCTGTTCCGGTTCGCAAGCACATCCATGGGCGGACGACCAAGGACAAATCGCCCGGTCAGCGCGCGGTAGTCTGGACTGCGTTCGATGTTGTCCGCGCATTCGGCGGACTGCCGTCTCGACTGATCGACGGCAAGATTGATGTCTCTGGCTTCTCGCTGCGCATTGGTCGGCCCATTGGGGGCGGCACATCCAGTCACGAGCAGGGCCAGCGCCGCAATCGCAAGTCGCATCATCGTTCCATCCTCGCGCCCGCATACCAGCATCGGGCATCCGTGGCCGCCGTTCAAGGGGAAGCCTGATGGGTACTTTCGGGTCATCCGCCGACTTTCAGCGCCCGACGCCGCGCGTCACAAGTTCGCCGTCCATCCCAGCCGCGCCGGACCTGTCCACCGCAGGGGCGGAAACCCTGTATGCGCAGGGCCAGCAGACCAAGGAATTGGCCGCTGCTGCCGACCATTTCGGTCAGGTCATGGACGAGACGGCGGCACAGGACGCCCTCAACCAGTTACGCACCAAGCGCCAGGAACTGACCCTTGACCCGCAGAAAGGCGTTGCCAGCCTGAAGGGCGGCGATGTCCTGAAGCAAGGCCCGTCCGGCAAGCCGTGGCTGCAGGAGTTCCCCGACCAATTCAGGCAGTCCGCCGACGACCTCGCCGGCAAGTTGATTTCCCCCCGCGCCAAGGCGATGTTCCGTGACGCCGCCGCCAAGGAGCAGATCGGCTTCAAGGGCGATGTCCTGCGCCATATCACGGGCGAGACCGAGAAGTGGGAAGATGCGGTCTTCAAGGATACCAATGCCCTCCTGACCAATGACGCGGTTCGCAACATCGACAATCCGCAGGCCCTCGACGGTATTGTGGGAAAGATGATTGGGGCGACCGAAAACTATCTTCGCCGCAAGGGATTGCCGGCGGAGGCGTCCAAACTCGACATTCAGTCCGGCGTCTACGCCACTGTAATATCTACGCAGATACAGTCAGGTAACGATCAGGCCGCGTTGGCAGCATTCTCTCGCTATGGCGACAAGCTAACGGCGGCGGACAAGCTGAAGCTCCTGCCGAGTCTTGAGACAATCCAGCGCAGCACCTCAGCCAAGGAGTTCGCGCGCAATCCGGGCGCCTTTGCCGGCGGGTCGGGAGACTTCGACGTGCGCCTTGCGGCGGGCGAGGGCGGCTCCGAAAATGGCGGCTTCGTGTTCAACAAGCTGGGCTCCGGCGCCTACGGCCCGTTCCAGTTCATGCCCGATACGTGGGCTGACGTTCGCGCCAAAAACCCCGGCCTCAATCTTCCCGCCGATATGACGCAGGCGACCTTTGAACAGCACAAGGCAGCCAACGATGCGTTCAAAGCGGCCAATGCCGAGAGCCTGAAGGCGGACGGTTACGAGCCGACGGCTGCGAATATGTATCTCGCCCATCGCTTTGGGGCCAAGGGCGCTGTCAGGGTACTAAGCGCCAACCCGGCCACGTCGCTGGAGAAGATCCTGCCGGCGACGTGGTTCGACAAGAATCCCGACTTGCGTGGCCGGACGGCGGGCGAGTTCATCGACGGCGCACAGAAGCGCATGGCCGGCGTGACTACCGTATTCGGCTCCAGGCCCGGCGCACCCGGCAACATCGCGGATAGTCGGATCGGTGATCCGCTGGCGACATCGGTAAACGACGCCACGGCAGGCCGTCCCGCGCGCACGCTTGAGGAAGCGGTCAACATCGTGACGAGCCCGTCCGCCCGTCAGGCCGCAACTGATCCGGGGCAGGGCGTTCCCAATGCTCGTCAGCAGATGATCCAGATCGAGCAGGAACGCCAGCGGGCGCGAGAGATCAACTACGCGCGTTTCTCTGGCGAGCCCAAGGCCTATGCGGCAAACGAGGCGGCGATCAATGCCCTGTACGAGCAGCGCAAGGCGTCGGTCCAGCTTTACAAGGATCAGCTTTGGGACGCGGTGCAGGAGCATATGCTGAGGGGTGGCAAAGGCCCGGATGGGAGGCCCAACGGCACTCCCGCAATGGAGATGCCTTCGGCGGACATCGTCAGCCAGTTGGACTTCGAGCAAGTCCGCAAGCTGGAGAAGCAGGTCGAGTTGAATATCCAGGGCGCGAAGCCCAAGACCGATTGGGGGCTTTACACCGACCTTGAGCGGGGCCTGACGCATGAGAACGCGAACGTCCGTGAGGTGTTCGCCAAAATGCACCCAATGCAGTTCCGAAGCCAGCTAGCTGACGACCAGTACAATCGCATCCTTGAATTGCAGGCCGCCGTGCGCAAGGGCGACGGCAAGGAGATCAGCGAGGCGGTGTCGCGCTCGCAGATCATCAAGTCCACGCTGGAGGTTGTTCTTGGGCCAGAACCCAAGCCGACCGATGGCACGCGCCGGAAGGAATACGCCAACAAGGAGGCGCAGTTCAATCGCGTGCTCAATTACGAAGTCTCGGCCTTTGAAAAAGAAAAGGGCAAGAAGGCCGACGCGAAAGAGTTTCAGGATATTGTCGACGGCATCATCGAGTCCGCCGTCTCCGGCGAGCGCAAGGGCTGGTTTGGCTGGGGCAGTCCAGCGGAGAAGCCCCTGTTCCAGTTCTCGCTGGCGGACATTCCCAGGCCGGATCGCGAAGCGCTGGCGGCTTACCTGCGATCGGTTGGCGTCGCGCCAACTGACTCTAACATCCTGGAAGCCTACCGGCACGCAAAGGTGATTGAGTCACGCAAACGCACGGCTGTTCCCTACGGTCGTGGCAACTGGCAGCCGGGCGTCGATGCCGCTCCATATACAGAAGCATCGCCTGATGGTGGATTTGTCCAAGCCGCAACGATGCCACCGTCCATTGGAGGCAATACGTTTGGCGGAAACACATTCGGTGGAAATACCTTCGGTGGGCGGACGTTTGGAGGCAACACCTTCGGCGGCCAGACATTCGGAGAGTCAAAGTAAATGGCCGATTTCGACCCGGCGGCGGAAACGCCCCTCGATACCGTTCCGGCTGCCCCGCCGCCCGCTCCAGCTCCGCCTGCCGCCGTGGCCGGTGTCTACGCCTACCCGGAACCCAACAGTATGGCGGAAGCGGCCCGATTGGTGGCCGACAATCAGGGCGCACGTCTGCGAGCCAACCTGCTCGCCTCTCAGGGCATTCCTTCCGCCACCACGGCCAAGGCGCTGGACATTGCCGGGCAGCTTGGGGCGCCCGTTGCCACGGTCGAGCGCAATCTTGCCGACTTTGAGGGCATCGCCAAGCGCAAGCAGTACGCCGCCATCTTGGACGGCTCGCCACTCCTCAAGCAGTGGATGCTTGAGCCGATCAATACAAAGGTCGGTCAGGACGACATCGAGAAGCTGGCAAAGACCGAAAGCGTCTGGCGCGGCGTAGCGGATACCTTGGTTCGCGCCCCTGTCGGCGGGGCCGTGAATGCAGTCGGTAGCACCATCGCGGGATTAGGCGAAGCCTACGACATCGCCAAGTGGTTCACACAAAAGCTGTTCGATATGGGCGGCGTGCCGAATACCGGCGTGTCGCTGCCTTGGTACGCAGACCCCGGCGAGATCCTTCGGCGCGGCGGCGGCGCCATCAAGACCATTGGCGAGATCATCGACGTGCCGAAAGAGCGGCAGACGTTTGGCGACCAAGTGACCGGCGGTGTCGGCCAGATGGCGGGCCAGATCGCGCAGATGCTTTTGACCGGCGGCGGCGGCGGCATCCTTTCCCTGTTCGGGCAGGGCGTCGATCAGATGGTGGATCAGGTCAAGTCTACCGGCAAATACGACACGATTGAGGGTAAGACCGCGATCCTGGCGGGCGGCGGCATCACTGCGTTGACCGAGAAGATGGGGCTGGACCTCATCCTCAATCGCGTTCCCCCGGCCATCAAGAACAAGGTGCTGCGAGTCGGCGCCGACATTCTGGCGGCGGGCGGCATCGAGGCCGCAGAGGAGTTTCTAGAACAGACGGCGCAGAACGGCGTTACGAACGTGATGCTGCGCTCGCAGGCCGAATACAGGCCGGTGACGGAAGGCGCATTCGATGCGGCAGCCCCGGCGTTCTTCTCTGCCGGTCTGGTGCGCGGTGCCGTGCTGGGCGCGGGCCGGTTCTCTCAGCCCAAACCCAAGGAAAAGGACGACCGCACCCTCAATCAGCGATGGGCAGAACGTCAAGCACAGGCGGTCGATGCACTGGTCGCGAGCGTCAGTGAAACCAACCTGTCCAAGATGTCGCCGGAGAAGATGGCGGACTATCTGGAAAACCTTGCCAAGCATACCGGCGATCAGTCCGTCTTCATCCCCGCCGACGTGGTGCAGACCTACCTCCAATCCAAGCCGCTGGAGGATATGCAGCGCTTTGCCGACGCACTCGGCATCAGCGAGCAGTTGCCGGAAGCCCTTGCCCGAGGCGGCGACGTGGTGATCCCGCTCGCAAAGTACGTCTCGGAAGTGGGCAAGTCCGACGCGCACAAGGCATGGCTGAACGACCTGCGGCTGGAGGTGGATGGCCTCTCCGTCCGCCAAGCCGAGGAAGACGCCAAGACCCAGAAGGAACGGGTCAAGCTCGCGGTCGAGCGGTTCGAGAAGCAGCTAGAGGCGGGCATTGCCGAAGTGGACGCCACCACGCGCGTCTACGAGGACATGCGCGACAAGCTGAAGTCACTGGGGCAGTTTACCAATGACGCGGCAGAACAGCAGGCCGCCTTGTTTGCCGAACGCTATGCGGCAAGAGCAGCGCGCAATCCCAACCAGTACGCCGACGCATGGGACGCCTATTCAAAGGCAGGACCGGGCAAGGGGCTGGAAATCCAGACCGTGCTTTCGGATCGCGTGCGGGCCATGCCGCCGGACGACCTCGACCTCCTGCTGAATAGCATCCGGTCGGGGAAGGTGAAGCCCACCGGAACCGACGCCGATGCGAATGCCAAGTTCGCGAGCGACCGGACGGAGCTGAAGGCCGCGCTCGATAGCATGGGCCTCGATACCGGCAAGCTCACGAACGCCCAGATACGCAAGGCGATCAAGGACGCCGTAGAGAAGCGGAAGTCCGGCACGACTCTGGATCAGCCCGCATGGCACGGCTCCCCCCATATCTTCGACAGGTTCGACCTCTCCAAGATCGGAACGGGCGAGGGCGCGCAGGCTTATGGGTGGGGGCTGTATTTTGCGGGTAATAAGGCGGTCGCGAAGTATTATCGCGAGAAACTAAGCGCGCCCAATGGGGCGGATTGGGAAATCATCAAAAAGGCCATTCAGGACGCCAATGGCGGCCAGTTGATTGGCACGACGAACGATACGGCTGTCATTTATCGCGCGGTCACAGATAAGTCCCTGTCCGACGCGGAGGCCGCCAAGCGCATCTTTACTCAGTCCGCCACCATGCGGACACTGGATAAGGACGCGCCTGTTGCCGGTCCCCATCCGGTCCTTGAGAAGATGGTTCGTCAGATACGCGCGGAAGAAAAGCCGGGCCGCCTCTACCAAGTCGAAATCCCCGACGACGGCGCGTATCTCCATTGGGACAAGCCGCTCAGTGAGCAGTCGCCGGAAGTGCAGAAGGCGCTTGCGAAACTCGGCATCATTGATAATCCGAACGCGCTTCGTGACCTGAAGGAAAAAGCATACGACGCAATCGCCGTTCTGCGCGGGCAGAAGGGCGCGGCGCCGTGGGTGGCTGATGCGCTGACTGAGATTGAGTCGGACGTGAAAAAGGCCGTCGAGCCGCAGGGCGTTTATCTCGCGATCAAGGATGCCATCCTTGGATTGGGCATCGACAAGGATTCCAAGATATTCGCTGGCGTCGCGGATCAAATCGCCCGAGACGTTGCGGATGTGAAACTGGCAGCGGAGTCCTTCCATCAGAAGGGCGGCCAAATCTACCTTGCGCTCGCGAAGCGGTTTGAGCAGGAAGATTCGGCGTGGCGGGAGTTGGGGCGGACGCCATTGGAGACGCCGGGCGGCATCTTTCAGGCCGCCTCCCTCGCTCTCCGCGAAGCAGGCATCCCCGGCATTCAGTACCTGGATGGAACCTCACGCGGCAAGGGCGACGGCTCCCACAACTACGTCCTGTTCGACGACTCTCTGGCTGAGATCAAGAGCTATGAGCAGAGCGGCGTGCCGTTATTTGGCAAGGGCTCACTGGACATCAAGGGAACCGGCCCGCACGGCAAGATCACCGTGCTTGATGTGGGCAAGGCGCTGACGGCTGACCATCTGAAGAAGCATAAACGACAGTTTTTTCCTGAGAAGGACAAAAAGGATTACGCATCTGTTCTTAAGTTCGCCACGGCGGAAGTGGGCGAGCAACTGAAGCAGGCAAAGTCCGGCAAGGGCTGGTATGGCGCTGATGTGCAGTTGGCGATCGACCTGACCGCGAAAGCTTTTCCGACCCTGGCTACCAACGAAACAGACAGGCGTCTGTACCTGACCTTTGCCGCGCTTTTTTCAAATGGTTTGAACCCGGATCAAGCGTGGGAGATTTCTGCGGAGGCATTCCGCTACTACCTCGCGACGGGCGAAGTCCCCGTTCAGCGCCGGAATCCTGATGGGTCTCCTGTCAAGATGACGACGTTCAAGGATAACAAGACCGGCAAGGAGGTAACCCGTCCTGCCGGTTGGGGCATCCGCAACCCGTCTAATGAGCAGCAGCTTGGCTTTCTTAAGTTCCTTGTGGGCCGAGAGGGGGGAGTGGAGCAGGCGATTAACTGGCTCCTGTCCCCGCATGCCAAAACCGAAATAAACGACGCCATGACCGGCAGCGGACTGTTCAAGGAAGGCCGCTATACAACCAAGGTACAGCGGGAGGGCGAGGCCCTCGGCTTCATGGTGTTTGGCGAGAAACTGGGCCGCTATGCCATGGGTCTGCACGGCGTTGAGATTGATGCCAATGACACGACCGTTGACCTTTGGTATACTCGCACGTTTCGTAGGTGGACCGGACGGCTCCTTGAGGGGCCTCTGAGCAAGGAGGGTGTCGCGGGCGAGCCCGCTACGGACTCCGAGCGGCAGACCATTTTCCGGCTAACGGGCGACCTTAGCAAAGCGTTCAAGCTTACCCCCGGAGACACGCAGGCCATCCTGTGGTTCTTTGAAAAGCGTCTCTGGGGCGAACAAGGGATTAGGACCGATGAAGGAACCAACTCCAGTGGAGCAAGAAAGCTCCTCCGAGGCATTGGGCTCGATGACGGAACTGCAGGCATGGGCGCGGGTCAATCGCCTGCGGACGCAGTGGCAGGAGCCGAAAACACCCAAGGCGCCGCGCAATCCGGTGAAGGAAAAGTTGGCGTAGATCAATCCTTCGGGCAAGAAGCCCGAGGCCAGATCAGCTTCACCGACAACAGCACGATCATATCGCTGTTCCAGTCGCGGGACCTCTCGACGCTGCTGCACGAAGCAGGAGGCCATCTGTGGCTGGAGGAGTTGCGCTTCGATGCGACCGCGCTTGGTGCGTCCGACCAGATCAAGGCGGACCTGAAGACCACAGAGGACTTCCTTGAGACGCGAGACGATTACGTCAACCGTGCGATAGCCGCTGGCCTCGACACGCTGAAAAGGGCGGCGGAAGCCCCCGGCGCTAGCCCGCGCGCAAAGGCCGACTACGCCAATGTCCTCGCGCTCATTGATAACACTGGCGGCCCCGTAACGCAGAAGCAGCGCGCGGCATTCATCGAGCAGATGAGCGCATTTTGGGATACCGGAGATGCGCCCCCGGCTGTGGCGCCGGTGTTCACCTCCCTGAAGAACACCATCAAGCACGAGAAGTTCGCACAAGCCGCCGAGACTTACTTTATGGAAGGCAAGGCCCCATCGGCGGCGCTCGCCTCGGCGTTCCGTTCCTTCAAGCGCTGGCTGACGCAAATCTACCGCAGGCTGTCGGCTATCGGTGCGCCGATCAGTCCAGAGATGCGCGAGGTATTCGACCGCCTCATTGCCACCGACGAGCAGATCGAGGGCGCCCAGACCAAGCAGGGGCTGAACCCCATCTTCAAGGATGCCAAGTCCGCCGGTATGACCAAGGCCGAGTTCGAGGCATACACCGCCCGCGCCAATGCCGTGGTCGAGGAAGCCGAGCAGCGCCTTCTCCAAAAGACCATGGACACGATCCGCAAGCAGCGGACAAAGGAATGGAAGGCCGACGAAAGGAACGTCCGCGAGGAGGTGACGCAAGAGGTCATGTCCGAGTCGGGGCATCAGGCGCTTGCCCTTCTGACCAAGGGCGAGTTCCCGGTCGGCACCACGCCGGAAGTGCTGAAGGGCGCGAAGCTTTCCAAGGAGTCAATTGTCGAGACCTATGGCGACGAGTCGATCCTGCCTCTGCTGCCCGCCGGCATCTATCGTGACCGCGCCTCGGGGCCGGGCGTCATGTCCGCCGACGAACTGGCACCCGTATTGGGCCTCGGCTCCGGCAAGGAACTGATCGAGCGGCTGACCCAGCTTGAAGCCGAGAAGCGCGCCCTTGCGGCGAAGGGCGACAACCGCTCCGTCGCCAAGGCCAGGATTGACGAGGAAACCGCCCAGCGCATGCGCGAGCGCTACGGCGACCCGCTCAATGATGGCACCATCGAGCAGGAAGCGATGGCCGCCGTCCACTCGGACAAGCAGGCCGCATTGATGGCGACCGAGTTGCGGGTACTCGCCCGCAAGGCGGGGCACACCGGCACTGTCACGCTGGACGATATTCAGTCGTGGGCCGAGCAGACCATTGCCGACAAGAAGGTGCGGGACGGTACGCGAGCCGAGCAGTATGCGCGGGCAGAACGCGACGCCGGCAAGAAGGTCGAGCGCGCCTTGATGAAGGGCAACTTCGTGGAAGCCTTCAAGGCCAAGCAGGACCAGCTCGTCAATCTGGCACTGTACCGTGAAGCCCAGAAGGCGGCGGCTGAAGTCGAGTCGGCTCGCAAGCTTATGGACCGCTACGCCACGGCGGACACCCTGAAGGGGATGGATCAGGAATACCTCGAACAGATCCATCAGCTTCTGGAGACCTACGAGTTCAAGCGGCGCAGCGATACCTTCCTTGCCGAGCGCAAGTCCTTCGAGGAATGGGCCATCGAGCAGTCGGCCAAGGGCTTTGAGGTCGTCGCCCCGCCGCGTCTCGACAAGGGCCTGTTCTCGACTAACTACCGCGACCTTACGGTCGAGGAAATTCTGGGCCTGTCCGATACCGTCAAGCAGATCGCCCACCTTGGCCGGTGGAAGAAGGAGATGCTGGACGGGCAGAAGAAGCGGGAATACGAGGCCATCGTGAACGAGGCGGTGGCTGCTGTAGAAGCCATCCCGCAGCGCGGCGTATCGCTCCTGCGCCGCGGCACGACGAGATTGCAGGACAAGCTGGGCGGTCTCGGCCACATGCTGCGGTCTGCTGACGCTGCGCTGCTGAAGCTGGAAACCATATTCGAATGGCTGGACGGCAGCGAAAAGGGGCAGGGGGTGTTCTCCCGCGTCATCTTCCGCCGCATGTCGGAGGCGCAGGCCCGCGAACGCGATATGCAGGGCAAGCTCAACAAACAGCTTTCCGACATCTACGATAAGGTGCCGGTCGAGCAGCGAAAGCGGTGGGGCGAGATTCTGGTTCTGCCGGAACTTGGCACCAAGCTGAACCGCAGTCAGTTGATCGCCGTCGCCCTTAACATCGGCAACGAAGGCAATCTAGACAAGCTGCTCCGCGGCGAAAAGTGGGACGAGAAAGCCGTCAGGGCCGTTCTCGACAAGCACCTGACCAAGGAAGAATGGCAGTTCGTCCAAGATACATGGGACCTGATCAACGGCCTGTGGCCGGAAGTCGAGGCCATGGAGCGCCGTGTCAATGGCGTGGCCCCGCCCAAGGTCGAGGCTCTGTCGGTCGAAACGCCGTTCGGCACGCTGAAGGGCGGCTACTATCCAGCGGTCTATGATCCGCACGCTTCCGTCGAGGGTGAGAAGATCGGCGCGATGAAGGCCGAGGGTTTGTTCGATCCCGAGTATCGCCGCGCCACCACAAGGGCCGGGGCAACCCGCAAACGTACCGGCGCTGCCTACCCGATGCTGCTATCCCTGCAAGTCATCGGCCAGCACCTCAACGAGGTCAGCCACGACATTGCCTTCCGTGAAGCGGTGATCGACTCCTATCGCTTCCTGTCCGACAAGCGCATCAAGGAAGCGGTCAACAATGCGCTAGGGCCCGAGTACGCCGCCCAGTTTGAGCCGTGGGTCAAGCATATCGCCAACGAATGGGCGATCGACCGAAAGGGCGTGGAGGGCATCGAGAAGTTCGCCTCTGTCCTGCGCACCAATACGACTGCCGTCGGCATGGGCTTTCGTATCACGACCATGCTTTCACAGGTGGCGGGCTTCGCCAACTCTATCCAGCGGCTCGGCACCATCGGCATGGCGGACGGCCTGCGGGCCTTTATGAAGAACCCCATGGAGGCGGTGGCTTTCGTGCATTCCCGCTCTGGTGAGATGCGCAACCGCATGAACGACCTTGAGCGCGACATCCGGCAGGCCCTTCTCAAGATCGAGGGTAAGACCGATTTCCGGTCGGACGTGCAGCGGTTCGCCTTCCGCGGCATCGCCCTGTTCGACCATGCCGTGACCATTCCGACGTGGATCGGCGCCTACAACAAGGGCCTGAAGGACGGCATGGCCGATGCCGATGCATCAAACTACGCCGACAAGATGGTGCGCGACACGCAGGGAGCGGGCTCGGCCAAAGACCTCGCGGCGATCCAGCGTGGCGGCGAGATGCTGAAGCTGTTCACCATGTTCTACAGCTATTTCAACGTCCTCTATAACCGGCAGCGGACGCTGGTGCGGGACGCTCGAGAGGTGCGGTCGGTGGGTGATGCCATGGAGGTGCTGTCGCAGTCCTTCTGGCTGTTGATTGCCCCCACTTTGGCGGCCTCGTATCTATCGGGTCAGGGCCCGGACGATGACGAGGACTGGGGTTCGTGGGCGCTGCGCAACGTCTTCTTTGGCATGTTTTCGGGGCTGCCGTGGTTCCGTGATGCAGCCAATACGATCAACAATATGGCTGGCGGAAAAGGCAACTTCGGCGGCGCCAAGTTGTCTCCCGTGCAAGGCGTATGGGATACCCTGATCCACACCGGCAAGGACGTGGCAAAGCTGATCGAGGGCGAAGAAACCTCGGACGCCGGCATCAAGTATGCCTTCAATTCAGTCGGCCTTCTGACAGGTCTGCCGACCGGCCAGGTCGGAGCGACCTCGCAATTCCTATGGGACGCCCTGGTCAGCGGCAGCCAATCGCCCGAGAGCCTGAAGGAGTGGATGAGCGGCTTGGTCTATGGCCCCGAGAAGAAGAAATAGCCAGTA
>JAGWZH010000215.1 GCA_018971945.1 Alphaproteobacteria bacterium
ATCACGGGCGAGGGCTCGGGAGGCGCGGGGGGCGGCGGAGGCATGGGAGGGGGCTCCTCAACAATGATCGGTGTCTCTGTAACGGGCTCGGGAACCGGCGCCGGGATCGCCTCGGGCTCAGGGACCGGCAGGGGCGCGGGCTCAATCACGATCTGCTCCGGCCATTTGATCGGCCAAGGCATTTCAAATTTCGGCGCGGCGGCGTCTAGGCGCGCACGCTCTAGCGTGGCCTCAAGCGTTGTCGTCTCGGACCAGTCGATATTGCCTTTCTCGTCGGCCTTGAGCTTGATCAAATTAACGCTGCATGCGCTCTCCCACGGCAAGCCCGACCAGATGCACGCCTCGGCCAGGCGGCGGCGGTACAGGCCGCGCAAGGGCTTTCCCCCTGCCCGGCAGGCTCGGGGGAACTCAAGCAGGGCGCCCGCATAATCACGCGCTTGCAGTTTAGCGAGGAGCGTTTCGAGCAAGCGTCCGAGGTTGTAGACATAGCTCACCAAAGCGTCGAACTGACCTTGCGTGAGGGGAACGTCGGGGATCTGGCGGCGGAGGATTTCAGCGTAGCTTTCCAGCTCTTCGGCAAGCCGCGCATCCGCCTCGGCGATCGTCATCGTCTGGCCTTGGGTCACTCCTCGCGTGAACCCATAGCCGATCGTCCACACGCCAGCCGGGCAGAGATACGCCACCGGCCTGAAAGACTCAAAGTGCCGGATTAGTTTAGCCCCTGCATCGCTGGGGCGAAGCTCAGCGGGGAGCCGTGTTCGCGCAATTTCAATCGCCATCGGCGGCCTCGTCGGGTTTGGAATTTACTTGTGTCTTCTGGGCTTCGGCCGCGTATGCAATGAGCTTTCGCATCTTGGCTTTCGCGCTCGCCCTGCCCCCTTGCGCGCCCTGCTCCTGAGCCTTGATGCGCTTGCTCATGGCGATCTGGACGGACAGGAGGGATTGAGCGCCAACCGAGCCGCACATTTCCAAGAGGATCACCCAAAAGAGGGAAAAGGCGTCTTGGAATGTCTTACTGTCCCAGCCTGGAACGTATCGAGCTGGGAACCTAAACACCGCCGGAAGGCCCGGATCGCCCACGCTTTCCGCCGTGGCCGTCGTCTGAGCAGTCAGCCGCTCGCCCTCAATCTTCGCAATCTGCTCGTCAAGGAGCGCCAGCTTCGTTGAGGCGTCAAGCTCATATTGCGAAATGTTGGCCTCGAAGGCGGACAGGTCGTCATTGCCAGCGATCCCGTCGCTCAGAACCAGCCGCATGCTTTCGCGAGCGCCTGCAACCAGGCGGTCACGATCGGCCCGGATTGCTGCTTTCTCAGTGTCGATCCGTGCTAGCCGAGTGTCTGCGCTTTCAACCGTGACGGTCTCTGTCTTCTCTACCGCTCGCGTTGCGCGCGCGTGATAATCGTTCCCCTCACTGACGAAGCCGAGGGCGGCGATGCAACACGCCGCAAGAGACATGCACCAGATCCCGCGAAGGGTTGCCGTGGCCGCGTGCGGCAATCGCTGACTTTTCATCCAGACAATCGCAAGACCGCCAAACACGCAAAAACTGCGAAACACAACCCCGGCGGCTTGAAACGCTAGCTCCATGCCTGGCGGCGCAAGGGAGCGATAGAAAAGGGCGTCCAGCGTATAAAGCACAATGCATGCGAGTCCGATCGCGCCCCACAAGACAGACAGCGCCACGGTGGAAATTGTGAACGCGGGCGCATGGTCTCTCAGCCACCGGCCCGCCGTGATCAGATCGCTACGCAGGGTCATAGCTTGAGCATCCAGCTAAATAGCTCAGGGCTCTTCACAGCAACCGCGCCAAGCGCCACGCCGCCGGCCAGAAGCATTTGCGGCGGCAAACGGCTCAGGGCGCTCTGACGGGGCAACGGTTGTCCACTTTGATCCGCGACAACCTGGCTGAGCTGCCTGACCGCCCGCTCCACGTCGGCCACGGACATCTGCAAGGCCCTGTGACGGTCCATGCCCTGAACATGCTCGTTTGACATTGCGGTCGCCAAGTGCGTCAGGTCTCCTCGATCGGCCTT
>JAGWZH010000008.1 GCA_018971945.1 Alphaproteobacteria bacterium
GCGCGGTTGTAAATACCGCGGAAGTTCAACCACTCGACCGGGGAATACTCAAGGCCGGCTTTGTAGGTGTCGGTGCGACCCGCCCCCGTCGAGTAGTCTGAGTACCGGTAACCGCCTTCGAAGCCGAGATAATCCGCAAACGGCAGATCGCTCAGGATCGGAATGGAGATTTCCCCGTACATTTCCATCACGTCATAGCGACCAGAGATCGATTCCTGGGCGTTGAAGCCGAAGATGTCCCCCGCAGCCTTGAACGGGTCGGCCCGCGAGTTGAGCTCTTCCTGGCGATATTCCGCGCCGACAGCGAAGCCGATTGGGCCAGCGCCCCAGAAGTCACCCGCTTCGCCAGAGACGAAGCCGCCGACGACGCTGCGCTCGTAGGTAACGACGTCGGTGGTGTCGACATTGATGAAGGCGAGTTGATCGCGGTTCATCGAGTTCAGGCCGAGCGGATTGTTCGAGGTGCCGGTTGGGGTGAAGGTCGACCCCAGCCGGTTCGGGAACGGGCAGTTTGGCAAGGCGGTGATCGGCGCGCCCTGCACAGCGTTTGAACGCACGCCGCAGGCGTTGATCAACTGCCGCATGGCGGTTGCGCCGACATTGTTGTCAGCCTGGATGTTGGTCTGGTTGCGGGCATAGGACCCGAACACTTCCCAGTCGATGTTGGACAATCCCACATCGCCACGGAAACCGCCGGTGAAGGCGAGCGCGCTCGTTTCGGCGGTGCCGACACGGAAACCGCCCTGGTTCGGACGAATGTTCATCGACAGGGTGCGGTTGTCGAGACCGGTTGGGTATTGCAGGTTCAACAACGCCAACAATTGGCTGTTCGCCGCCACATAGGGGTTGATGGCGACCGTGCCCACGGTGGGGTCAAGGTCGACATTGACGGTCAGGCCGGTCACCGGCGTCGCCGCCAATTGCTGCTGAGAGCGGGAATTGGTGAACTGCATTTCGACGAAGGTCGTCACCGCGTCGTTCAAATCATACTCGGCGAAGACCGCCGCATTGATCCGCTCGTTCTCCAAGAACAGGAAATTGTCCGGCGCGAAGTCGTAGCGATCACCGTTCGCCGCAGGACCGGCTTCATTGTTGTTGGAAAGATTGAGCCCGCAGTTTTGGAACGGTTCAATCCCGCCTGCAGCGTTGAAGCGGATGGTGCCGCCGGTCGACTGGATGCCGTTGCCTGGATTGCAGTCCGCGTCCAAGGTAAGGCCGGTCACGGCCGCAATGTTGGTCACGCTGAAACCGCCGGTGACCGAACCCCACGGCGCGGTGCCCGACCCGCCGGGGTTGAACAAAGACCAGCCGGTGGGCAGCACGAAGTCCTGCGGAACCACAACCGTGTTGCCGTTCGGGTCCAAGGCCACGCCGCGGGCGGCGGTCCAGGGGCGCTCGGTCGCCGGCACAGAGGCGCGCGAGTAGTACCCGGCGAACGCGGTGATATTGCCGCGACCGTCCGCAAATGGGGTGCCGAGGGTCACGTCAAAGGCGTATTCAGGAGCCAAGCCATCCCAGGACGAGCCGTAGGACAGATTGCTCTCGATGCCTTCGAAATCATCTTTGAGGATGAAGTTGATGGCGCCGGCCACCGCGTCCGCGCCGTACACCGCGGATGCGCCGCCGGTGATGAGCTCGACGCGCTCGATCAAAGCGGCCGGGATGGTGTTCAAGTCCACCGCGCCGGAGCGATCCGATGGGTTGGCGCGACGACCATTGACGAGAATCAAGGTCCGGCCTGGGCCAAGGCCGCGCAAGTCGGCGGTGGCGAAGCCGTTCAGCGAGGGGTTGTTGGAGGTGACCGTCAGGCCAGGAACGACCTGGGGAAGGCTGTTCAGCAACTCTTCCACGTTCAGGGTGCCGGTCAGCGCAATCTCTTCGGCGCCGACCGTGGCGATGGGGCTTGCCGTTTCAAAGTCGCGCTGACGGATGCGCGAGCCCGTGACGACGATGGTGTCCTCTTCTTCCTCCGCTGTCGCGGAGTCTTGCGCCATCGCGGGAGAGGCGAAGCTGAACATCGACAACGAAGCGCCCAGCAACAGAGCGGAGCGAGAGACAGCCTTACCGGCTTGCTTCCCAGCGCCGTCAGAACCCGTTTTCCTAAAAATCATCGTGCATTCCCCAAAGGTTGCCCAACTCAAAAACCACGCCTCAACCCGCGCGCGCCACAAGCATGGCCACAGGATCAAACCGACGATGACACCCTCCGCTTCAACCACGGGGACAATCACCTTGCGGCAAATCAAACCTTAACCGAGGCCATGCGGAGGCCGCAACGGACCGTGACACAATTTTGGCGCCGTCATGGCATTTGGGCGACAGGTGATGCGAACAAACAAGAAACATGCCTATCAGGCGATCAAAGGGCGTTGCGCCAGCCGCGGCGCGGTCGGCCATGACGCCAGGACTTGTCGTTGATTCCAAACCACTCCCCCCGAGCCCAGGCAGCGCTGTCGCAGACGCCCTCTTGCGAGGCGACGGCCCACAATGCGACCCTGAGCCTCAATTTCGGCCAGAGCGCCGTCAGAACCGAACAGTAAGGAGATTTCGCCATGCGGATAGAACTCGGCGCGATCATCATGGCCGCGATCGTCTTGGCCAGCACGCCCCTCTCAGCCTGGGGGCAGACGCCGGCCACCGGCGCGCCGCCGGATCAGCTGGCGCGCGTTTTCGCCTGCGCCGACATCGCCGAAGACGCCGAGCGATGGGCTTGCTATGATGAAACTGTTCCTCTGCTGCGGAGCGCGCAAGGCGGCGGACAATTGGTCGTGATCGATCGGGTCAATGTCGAACGGATGCAAGAGCAGTCTTTCGGCTTCAACCTGCCCGATCTTCAGAACCTCTTGCCGCGTTTCGGCAACGAGGACGCCCGGGTGGACCGGGTGGAAGCCACCGTCGAACGCATCGAGACCCACACCAGCGGACGGTCCAGCTTCTACATGAACAACGGCCAAGTCTGGACCCAGGTGGAGGCCGAAAGGGTGCGCAATGTGCGCGTCGGCGACACCGTGACGATCGAACGCGCCTCCCTCAGCAGCTTCATGATCAGTTCGCCGCGAGGAGGCATGGGCATTCGCGTCCGCCGCAGCCAATAGAAACCCCCAAAAGGGCGCTGGATCTTTTGGGGCCCTCGCTCTTAAGCGCGCCTCTTGGGCGCCTCCTCATTTCTTAAAGAGTACCGGAAATCGATCCGATGCGGCTTAACCAGGCTTTGAATATAGGCGAACTCAGCGCTCAGTTTCGCACCAAGAAACGCCTTGTGATCGAGGATCTCTTGGCGCCGGAAGCCGCCGAGCAGATCCTGACCTGCCTGACCCACAAGGTGAACTGGGGTCTCGCCCATCATGGGGACGGCGGCCCCGAGGTGATCGAACGCCCCCGCTTGGACGCCATGACGCCCGCGGAGCGCTCGGCCTTAGACGAGACCATCTACGCGCGCGCGCGGGAGGGCTTCCAATATCGCTATCGGTGCTATCCTATGGTGGAAGCCTATCTTGGGCGAAAGGACCCCCATCTGGCGCTGCACCGCCTCTTTGAATTCATCAATTCACCGCCGTTTCTCCAGTTTGCGCGCCAGATCACAGGAATGGAGCGGATCGTGCGGGCGGACGCCCAGGCGACGCTCTACGCACCCGGCGATTTCTTGACCCTGCACAATGATTTTGATCCTCAGAAGGGCCGCCTCATCGCTTATGTGATGGGTTTTACAAAGCATTGGCGATCCGATTATGGCGGCCTCTTGCAATTTCTTGACCAAAATCAAAATATTGAGGAAGGCTTTCTGCCGCGCTACAACTCTCTCATGCTTTTCTCCGTCCCACAAAATCACGCCGTCACCTGCGTCTCCCCCTTCGCGCCTTTGGGTCGCTATTCGGTGACAGGATGGTTCCAGGACGCGACCGCGGTCCCGCAGCAGACAAAGGCGCGCTATGGCATGTCCTGATCAGCAGCGCGGTCGGGCCTGAGACGCGCTTCGCAGCCCCTGTCAACGCCGCGCGGGATAGCGCGATCGTGATCGGTTTCAGCCCCCTCCCACTGACCTTCGGCCTGGACGAAGCGCTTGTCAGGGTCGCTGCATCGCCTTATTGTTATTCGATATGATTTGGTGCGCTGCGTCTCGCGAGGCGCGCGCTTTCAGCCGGAGCGTCGCATGAGAGTCCTGATTTCGACTTTGGCGGCGGTCTTGATCGGCGTTGGGGCCCTCTTGGCGCCGCCAGCTTCCGCTCAAAACCAGCCTGCCCGTTTGCCAATCGACACGTTCATTGGCTACGACACCGTGCGGGGCGTCGAAATCTCGCCGAGCGGACGCTATATCGCGTTTATCCGCCGCGAATCTTTTGGCGACGCCCTGGCCATTCTCGATCGGACCACCCGCACGGTCACCCCGATCCAAGGCGCCCTCGGCGACACCATGCAGATCGACTTCGTCGACTTCAAATCCGACGACCGCTTGATCTACGGCTACAGCTACCGGGTCGAAGTCTCCCAGCAGCGAGGCTCCGCGGACCGCACGCGGCGGCTCGACAACGCCTTTATCCGCATCTCACACGTCATGGCGGCAAACGTCGACGGCTCGAACTCGATCATGCTCTATGATCCCCGCGATCAAAACCTGCCGCGGTGGTTCAGCCCCAGCATTGTTAGCCTGCTGCCCGAAGACCCCGAGCACGTGCTGCTGCGCGCTGGCCGCTTCCAGCTCTGGAAAGTGAATGTCGCCACCGCAGAGCACACCGTCATCGAGGAAGGCTCTTCAAGCACCATTACATGGCTCGTCGACAGAAACGGCCTGCCTGTTTTGCGCCAAGATGTGACAGCCGGCGGCCGCGGCTTCGCGTGGTTCCGCAGAGGGCCCGGTCAAACGGAATGGACTGAGGTCGTGCGCTTCATCGGCGCCTCGGGCGCGAACTCTGGCCCGACATTCCAAGGCGTCGGTCCCGCCCTGGAACCCGGCCAGGTTTTCGTCCTCGCACGCAGGGACGGGCAAGACACAAGCGGTCTTTATGTTTATGACACTGCGACCGGCGCGTATCTGGAGACCGTCCACTCCGAGCCCGGCTTCGACGTCAGCAACGCCATCCGTGATCCAGCAAACAACACGATCCTGGCGGCCTGTTGGTGGGGCTATCGCTGGACCTGCGAACCCAAGGATGACGTCTTTGCCCGCTACTGGTTCGGGCTCGTCGACGCCATGGGCGAGGACCTCAATGTCCAGCTGCTCAGCCGGGCTGGCGAAGAAGGCAATCTCTGGCTTCTGCGAACCGCCGGCCCACAGGATTTAGGCACTTATTATCTCTACGATATCAATACGAGACAATTGAGTCGCTTGATTTCTGCCCGGCCCGGCGTCAACGCGGAGCTCTTGCCCACTCAAATGGTGGTGCCCTACACCGCCAGCGATGGCATGGACCTGTGGGGGTATTTATGGCTGCCTCCGGGAGTGGACTCCGCAGCCAATCTGCCCCTGATCGTGGTGCCGCACGGCGGCCCAGAAGGACGCGACGTGTGGGGCTTTGATCCCTTCGCGAGCACCTTCGCCAGCCAAGGCTACGCGGTGTTTCAGCCGAATTTCAGAGGCGGCGGCGGTTTCGGCCGCGCGTTTGTGGAGGCCGGCCACCGCCAATGGGGCCAGAGGATGCAGCAAGACGTGGCCGATGGCGCTCGCCACCTGATCGCCGCCGGCATCGCCGATCCGAACAGGATCTGCATCGCCGGCTGGTCCTATGGCGGCTATGTCGCGTTTACGGCGAGCTTTGAAAACACCGATTTGTTCCGCTGCTCCATGGCTGGCGCCGGCGTGTCCGACCTGCCGGCCATGCTGCGCTGGGTGCGGCTAGGCGACGATAGCGAGGTGCTCTCAGGCGGCGGCTCCGGAAGCCAAGGCATTGCCTACCGCTATTGGGTGAACGCCATCGGCGATCCCAACAGCGACCGCGACATGCTCGAGCGTTACTCTGCGGCGCGCAATATCGACCGCATCCGGATACCGCTCCTGATCATCCACGGCGAGGAAGACCAGACCGTTCCCTTCGAGCAAAGCGAGATCATGGCGCGCGGTCTGCGTCGGGCCGGGATCGAGGTTAATCTTATCCGGCTCGACGGCATGGATCATTACTTCACGCCCGACCAAGAAGACCATTGGCGCACCGCGCTTGGAGAATCGCTCGCCTTCTTCAACCGCCATATTGGGCCGGGCGTCGCGCCTGGGTCGCAATAGGGCCACGTGGGCTCTCCGGCGGGACACATTGCTCCCCCGCGACGCGCACACCCCAAGCGGCGCAGAGCAAGAGCCGCAATTCGTCAAAAAGAAAAAGGGCCGCCCCCTCGGGGCGGCCCTTCCTCCTTGTGTGATCGAGGGGCCCCCGCGCCTCAGGCCCGGGTCGCTGTTTTGAACCAGCGCACCCGATGAATGTCTTCGAGATTGTCTTCATACCCATCCAAAAGAGGGGTGAAGAGATTGCGCGACGTGCCAAACACCAGAGGACAAATGGCCGCCTCGTCCAACATCAGCTGCTCGGCTTGCTGCAAAAGATCGGCGCGCTTGGCGACATCGGGCTCGCGGCTCGCCGCGACCATCAGGGCGTCGTAAGCGGGATTTGAGAAGCCCGAATAGTTCTGGGGGCCAGTCCGGGTTTCGTGCAGATAGAGATAGGACTTCGCATCATTATAGTCGGCCACCCAGCCGCCGTCGCCGACCGCGAAATCCTTCGCCCGCAACGTCGCGTAGTGCACCTGCACCTCAGACCCGACCAACTCGACATTCACCCCGATCTCGCGCCAGTCGGCCTGAACCACCACAGCCACCCGCGGATTATCGCCGGAATTGCGGTGCTTGAGTTCAAAAGTCAGAGGATTGTCAGGGCCAAAACCAGCCTCGGCCAAAAGACGACGCGCCTCGGCCTGACGTTCGGCCAAAGGCGTGTCGCGCCAGCGGAAGTGCGAAAGGCCCGGATAGTTCAAAACCCCGTTCGGCACATTGGAATAGGCCGGCTGCTCGTTGGTCCGGTAAATCTGGCTTGCGATGAACTCCCGGTTGATCGCCATCGACAAAGCCCTTCGGAGACGAGCGTCGTTGAAAGGAGGACGGGTGGTGTTGAAGGACAGATATTGCACCAAAAGATAGTCGTGCACCCGGACATAGGCCGGCGCCTGCTCTCGAAGCTCGACCACCTTGTTGGACGGAAAGTTCCTCGCCCAGCCCCGCTCCCCGCTCAGGACGCCGCGGGCCTGCACATTGGGATCGCTCGTCGGGTAGAAATAAAGCCTCTGCAGCGCCACGTTCTCAGCGTCGAAGAAGGCGGGGTTCTTGTCCATCACAATGATGTAGTTCGACTTCCAGCTCGCAAGCTTGAAAGGGCCGTTGACCACGATGTTCTCGGGCCGGATCCAATCGTCGCCGAGCCGCTCGATGAGGTGCTTGGGCACAGGGTAGGATGTGTAGTGCTTCAAAAGCGCCGGCAGATAGGGCGCAGGATGCTCGAGCGTCATCTCAAAGGTACGGTCGTCGATGGCCCGAACGCCAAGAGAGCTCATGTCCACCGCCGCGTCCTGGGCGTTATTCAGGACCTCGGCGTTCTTGATCGGATAGAGCACCGAAGCGTACTGAGCCATCGTTGCGGGGTTCAAAATCCGGCGATAGGCGTAAACGAAGTCTTGAGCTGTCACAGGCGCCCCATCAGACCACGCCGCTTCCCGGAGATGGAATGTCCAGGTCAAGCCATCCGGGCTTGTCTCCCATCGCTCGGCCATTCCTGGAATGGGGTCGGCATGGGCGTCCTCGGTCGTCAGGCCCACGAACATTTGTCCGACGAGATCATTCTCCCAGGTGCCCTGGACCTTGTGGGGGTCCAAAGACAACGGCTCGCCTCCGTTTGCGATATCAAGCGACAAGGCCGCCGGGTCGAAACCAATCACCCGATCTCCCCAACAACCCGCCACGGCAAGGCCCGAAAGCCCCGCTGCTCCGCTCAATAATCCCCGCCGCGTCGTCTTCATAGCCGCATCCTACTCTTGTCGCAGGGGCGGGAAGGGCGCCAAGCCTGCTGACTTCCCCTGCCAGATGGATAGATTAGCGCGTTCGCCGCCAGGAGCCATGCGATGCGCCCGCTTGTGATCATAGTTTTTGCAGCCGCCGTTATCATGGCCGGCGACGCGGAGGCCCAGCCCACGCCCGACCCTCTGGGCCGGGTCTATGCTTGCGCGGATATCACCGAGGAAGCCCAGCGTTTGGCCTGTTTTGACGCCGCCGTCGCCGCCCTTCGCGCCGCGGACGATCAAGGCGACTTCGTCTCTGCAGACCGGACCCAAGTGGAAATCCTCGAAAGGGAAGCCTTCGGGTTTAGCCTGCCGAGCCTGCCCCGCCTGTTCAGCCGAGATGGCGGCGGCGCCGGGACGGAGCGGGCCGGTCTCGAAGGCGACGACCCTGGCGCCGCCGGTGTCGATTCCATCACCGCCGCTGTCGCAGACCTCTCCACGCGCCCCGACGGCCGCCTCGTCTTCACCCTCGCCAATGGTCAAGTCTGGGCGCAGGTGGCGCCTGACCGGATGGGCTTCGTTCGCGAGGGCGACGAGGTCACCATTCGTCGCGCCAGCCTCGGCAGCTTTTTCCTTTCGCCGCCCACCGGCCGCGGCGCCCGGGTCCGCCGAGAGGAATAGGCCCGCTTCAGAAATGCGCCAGATAGCCGCCGTCAACGGGCAGGACGGTCCCGGTGACATAAGATGCGCCGGGAGACGCCAAATAGACCGCCGCAGCGGCGATCTCCTCGGCCCGGCCCCACCGACCCAGGGATGTGCGCCGGCCTAGCCACGCGGCGACCTCCGGGTCGGCGGCATAGGCCGCATTGGCCTCCGTCGCAAAATAGCCCGGCGCGATCGCGTTCACCGTGATCCCATGGGGCCCAAGCTCGGCGGCCAAGGCGCGCGTCAAAGCTTCCAGGCCGCCTTTGCTCATGGTGTAAGCGGCGTCGCCAGCCCGCGCGATGGGCCCGGCAATGGACGTCAGATTGATGATGCGGCCGGCGTCGGTTCGCCCGGGGCCGGCGTTCGCTATCATCTGGGCGGCGGCGCCGCGGGCGAGCCAGAAAGGCGCCAGGAGATTGGCCTCAACCATCGCCGCCACGGCTGGGACGTCGAAGGCGAAAAGACCCTGGCGGTCGCGGGCGCCCACGGTGTTCACCAGAACCGTGAGGCCGCCCCGCTCGGCCTGGATCCGCGCCAAGGCCGCTTCCTGGGCGGCGCAGTCTGTCACATCGAAGACCAAAGCCGCAGCGCCAAGACTGTCGGCGGCCGCCATGGTGCGGACCGGATCCCGGCCATTGACATAGACAAAAGCGCCCGCGTCTCTGAGCCCCCTGGCGATGGCGTAGCCCAAACCCCGGCCCGCCCCAGTGACAAGAGCGGTCTTGCCGGTCAAATCGAACATGAGGCTCCCCCGGAAGGCTTGGGCGCGCTCAGCGGTCTTTTGGATCAAGAGCGTCGCGCAGACCGTCGCCAAGGAAATTCAGCGCCATCAGCGTCAACAGCATCAGACCAGCCGGCCACCACAAGAGCCATGGATAAGCCTCCATGTTCTGCGCCCCGCGGGAGATGAGCTGGCCGAGCGAGGTCAAAGGCTCCTGCACCCCAAGGCCGATGAACGACAAAAAGCTCTCCAACAAGATCACCACGGGGATGTTCAATGTCGCGAAGATCACCACCGGACCCAAAGTGTTCGGCACGATATGGCGGGTCACGATCTGAAGCGGCGAGGCGCCCGCAGCGCGCGCGGCCTCCACGAACTCTCGCTGGCGCAGAGCGATGGTCTGCCCACGCACGATGCGCGACATGGTCAGCCACTCCACCGCCCCGATCGCTATGAAAATCAGAATGATCTTCTCAAAAGGATCATTGGTGGGGATCGCCGTCATCAGCAGAATAACGAAGAAAATAAACGGGATAGAGTAGAAAAGATCGACCAGCCGCATCATCGCCTGGTCAAGCCAGCCGCCGAAAAACCCCGCAATGGCGCCCCAGAGCACGCCAATCGTCAGCGCGACAGCGGTCGCGACAACGCCGACGAGCAATGAAATTCTCAGCCCGAACAAAAGCCGGGCCATCATGTCCCGGCCCTCCGTGTCGGTGCCCAGCCAATGATAATTGTCCCAGGTCGGCGCGATGGCCACCCGGTCGCGGAAGATCATGTCGACGTCATGCACCCAGAAGCCTGGAATGCGGAAAACGCCGAAATCGAGATCCGTGCCGAAGGTCGCGAGAAACGCCAAGAGAGCCAAAAGACCAAGGCTGAAGACTGCAGCAGGGTTGCGCAGAAGCCGGCGGCGGGCGTCGTCCCACAACGAACGGCCCTTGATCGGGCCTGTCGCCAGCGCCGCCTGGGCGGAGGTCACGCTCGCCTCGCTCATGCCGCCCTCCGCGCTCTTGGATCCAACAAACCGTAAAGAATGTCAGCCGCCAAATTCAAAAGGATGATCAATCCCGCGTAAACGATCACCACCCCCATGACGAGCGTATAGTCCCGCTGCTGGGCGCCAGTGACGAACTGGCTGCCGATGCCGGGCAGTTCAAACACCGTCTCCACCACAAAGGAGCCCGCCATGACCCCGGCGATGGCGGGGCCGAGATAGGACACAATCGGCAAAAAGGCCACGGGCAAGGCATGCCGCCACACCACTTGCCATTCAGGCAAGCCCTTGGCGCGGGCGGTCCTGATCGCGTTGGACCTCATCGCCTCGATCATGGACGCCCGCATCAGACGGGAAATAATGGCGATCTGCGGCAGAGCCAACGTGACCACCGGCAGCAATAAATAGCTGATCGCCATCTGATCGCGCATCAGCCCTTGGCTCGGCAGCCAGCGCAACTCCAGGCCGAAAACGAGCTGCATCACCGGGCCCATCACAAGGGGCGGCAAACAGACCCCAAAAAGCGCAAGCCCCATCACCAGGTAATCCTGAGGCCGGTTCTGCCCAAGAGCGGCGATGATCCCCAAAAGACCGCCGAGCAAGACCGCCAGCGTCATGGCGGCGACGCCGATAATGAAACTCGTGGGCGCCCCCTCGGCGATGATCTCAGCCACGTCCTTGTCTTTGTACTTCATCGAAGGGCCCAGATCCCCCTGCGCGAGATCGCCCAAATAGGCGACCAACTGCTCATGAAGCGGCAGATCCAGATTGAATTCCGCCTTCAGGCGACGCTCGATTTCGGGCGGCATTTGCCGCTCCGCGTCAAAGGGCCCCCCCGGCGTCTGACGCATAATGATGAAAGCGGTCGCGATGATCAGGATCATCGTGGGAATGGCGATCAGCAGCCGTTTGACAATCTGGGCGATCATGCGACGGTCAAGCTCTCGCTGCGGGCCAAAACTTTGGCTGGAGCGCCGACATTTGAGGCCGCGCTGCGCCTTGTCAATGCTGCGCGCCCGGCGTCTTACATGCCGCCCGGCTCCCAGCGCGTTCAGGAGGCCCTTACGATGTCCGCATTTGTTCAAGTGACCCCCGACTTCGCGGTGTCTCCGCAACTGTCCGAGGACGACTTCGCCGCCGCCAAAGCCGCGGGCTTCACCCACATCGTCAATAATCGCCCCGATGGGGAAGAAGCAGGGCAACTGACCACAGAGGCCGCCGCGGCCGCGGCGCGAGCCGCCGGACTTGCGTTCACCGCCATTCCAGTCGCCGGCATGCCGGGCCGGAGCCAGGTGGAGGCGATGGCTGGACTGTTGAAGACGTCGTCAGGTCCCGTTCTGGCCTATTGCCGATCCGGCACGCGCTCGATCACGCTCTGGGCTCTGGCGCAGGCTTCCCTGAGCGCTGCGCCCGCGGACGCATTGGTCGCGGCCGCGCGCCGCGCAGGATATGATCTGGCCCCGCTCTCCCCAACGTTGCAGCGCCTGGGGCAGGGTTAAGGCGCAGGGATCGCCGCGGTGGCGCTGACGCTCGGTCCGCTCCAAGAAGCCGTGGGCGGCGCCGCGTCCGCCTGCGGCAACCAGACCGCGCCCAGGATCTTGACCACGATGATGGCGGCGAGCGCCAAAACGCCGACGCGCAGACGCCCCACAGCAAACCACGCCATCGCGCCCAGGGCTTTGAGAGCTGTGCGGAGGTGAAACATTGGCGGCGTCCTCAGCATGGATCGTGGTTGAACCCTGCAGGATCGGCGCCGCCAGCCGTTGCTGGCGCCGCGGCCAAAGATGGGCGACCAAAGAATGGGTGGCCAAACGGCGGGCGGCCAAAGGGCGACCCGATTGTGCGCCGCTCCAGGAGCGGCTAGGCCTCATGGCATGAACGCTTCGCTTTCGCAGGCAGACGCTCCCCTCGACGCTGCGCCAAACCGGGCCCAGCCAAGCACCCCCGCCCGCGTGAGAGGGCGGACCTGGTTCGGCGATTTTGAGTACGGGCTCAGAGGCTTAACGGTGCGCAAGACCGGCGCCTTCGTCCCGTTCACGGCCGCCGTGTTCGCAGAAGTCGGCGCATGGTTCCTGTTCTTTTTGGCGGTTTCAGCAGCCAAGCCTGAACCAGGACCGCCCTTCACCATCGCTTTCCACCCGGACCGGGCGCGTCCCTGGTATCTGGCCTGGGCGGTCGCCCGGCTGGCTGGGGGGCGCCCAACAACGAAAGCGGATCGGGCGGACGTGGTGATGCACTTTGACGACGCAACCTACGCCCCGAACCCGCCGCCGACGACGAAGCCGGGCGCCGTCTTGCTCAATTTCGGATGCGTGGACGTGTCGAAATCAAAGGTGGCGGAGGCTTTTGAGGCGGCTTTCGGCTATGGATTGCGTTTGGACCCGGCAGAGACATCAGGACCCCTTGTGGAGAAGAGCGAAGACAACGGCGTTCATGATGGCCGGATCCTGGAAGGGCCCGCCCCCGCCCAACCAGGCAAAACCTATCAAAAACTGGTCGACAATCGGACCTCAGACCGCGCCTTCGTCGAAGACCTCCGCACCCCGCTGGTGGGCGGCGAGGCGGTGGTCGTCTTCCGGAAGCGCCGAGAGGTGGGGCGCCGCTTCGCCAACGCCAACGCAGCGGTCACCGCCGCAAGACCCGAGGACGTGTTCACAACAGAAGAGCGCGCGCGGCTGACCGCTTTCGCGCAGCGCCTGGGACTTGACTGGGGCGGCGTGGACGTGCTTCGCGACAGACAAGAGGGACGGCTCTATATCGTGGACGCCAACAAAACCGACATGGGACCGCCCACCGCCCTGCCGCTGGCGGACAAGATGCGCGCCGCGCGGGCGCTCGCCAAAGCCCTTCGACAGCGTATCGGCCGATAGAGGGATCCCGCGCAATGGCCTCCAAGATCCCCTTCGTTCGTGACATGGACTTTACCTATGGCCTGGCCCAGAGCGTCAGCCCCCTGATCCGGCGCGTCGTGGCGAACAATCCCGGCCCTTTCACCTATCTCGGCACCGGCGTTTATATCGTCGGCCAGGGCTCCGTGGCGGTGATCGATCCAGGACCGATCGTGGACGGGCATCTGGAGGTCTTGCTCAAGGCGCTCGAGGGCGAGACCGTCAGCCACATCTTCGTCACCCATGGCCACATGGATCATAGTCCTGCGGCGCGCCCCCTGGCGGCGCTGACTGGAGCGGTCATCTACGCCAGCGGCGAACCCGTGAAGCCGACTGACAGCGAAGTACGGATGGAGGCGGGAGACGATCTAAGCTTCCGGCCCGATGTGGCGATCGAGGACGGCGCAGTGTTTCAAGGCGCCGGCTGGACCATCGAGGCGGTGTCCACGCCCGGCCATACCAGCCACCACATGGCCTATGCCCTGCGAGAGGAAAACGCACTGTTTCCAGGCGACCACATCATGGGCTGGTCCACCACCGTCATCAGTCCTCCGGACGGCAACATGGGAGACTATCTCAAGAGCCTGGAAAAAGTCCGCGACCGCAATTTCGATACGCTCTGGCCGACCCATGGGCCGCCGGTGCGCGACGTGCAGCCCTTCGTGCAGGCTTATATCGATCACCGCAGGGGTCGGGAGGCCCAGATCCTCGCGCAGCTCGCCTTGGGTCCCGCCAGCATCAAAACCATGGTGCCCACGCTCTACGCCGATGTCGATCCCCGCCTTCACCCGGCTGCCTGCCACTCGGTGCTGGCGCACATGCTCCAGCTCGTCAAAGAAGGTCGGGTTCTGTGCGCGTCTGACCCTTGCGTGGATAGCGTCTACGCTTTGGTTTAGGGGCTGAGGGGCTGAGGGGTGAGGGGCTGAGGGGCTTAAACGCGCGGGGTCAGCTCCGCCACAACCGCTTCGCTGAAGGCCCGCAGGCGCGCCGCATTCGCGCCAAGATCGGACAACCCCACCCGCGATGTCGAACGGGCGTCGATCACAGCGCCGTCGGAGGTCGCGCGCACACGCACCACGATATCATCCACGAACCCGAACCAGAAACTTGTCGCGGTGGCCTCTATGCGACCCTCCTGGGACAGGCTCGGCTCCTGGCTGGCCGTGATCGTCCAGCCCTGCGCCTCAGCCGCCCGCAACGCGATGGCGAAGGCTTCTTCCGGAGGCAATCCGATCGGAAGCGGGGTCAAGTCGCTATAGTGTTCGGCGATCAAATCCGTCGTCGCCTTGTCGGCGAAGGCGGGGTTTGACCAACCGGCCGGGATACGGTTCGCCGCCAAATCGACGCTGTTCGCCGAAGGTCCCCTTGCAGCCAGCTGCTCTGGGGAGAAGGTCGGCGGATCGAGAACATCTGTGGCGACGTCGTGGATCGGAGGAATGGCCGCCGCCTGGCGCTGCACATAAACCGCATAGCCAAGCCCCAAGGCCGGGATCAGGATCGTGACCAGGGCGGACAAAGCCCCTCGCCGCGGCTTGATCAGGAGCGACAGGCCAAGCGCCACAAAACCGAGGCAGACGCCCGCAATCAACAGAATGGGGCCGTATTCCCGCATCAGCGTGCCCAGCCCAAACCGCCAGTCATGCAGCCCGAAGCGAGAGCCCAACGCCGCATAAGCGAAAAACGCGGGGATCATGAGCGAGAAGAGCAAAGCCCCTCGCGTGAGCCCGTCCCGAAAATTTGACGCAGCGTCCCCCTTGGCTTTCCCTTGCTCGTTCATGACCATCGCCCCCTTTGAGAAAGATTACGCCGGAAGCTTTCAGGCCGTCGGCAGCCGGTAGTCTGCGAACATCTTCCGCAGTTCCAATTTATTGATCTTGCCCGTGGCGCCCAACGGTATCTTCTCCACGAAGGCGACATCGTCCGGCATCCACCATTTGGCGATCTTTCCCTCCAGATAGGCGAGCGTTTCCCCCTTATCGGGCGCGGCCCCCTGGGCGGCCTCAATGATCAGAAGCGGCCGCTCATCCCATTTCGGGTGGGCCACGCCGATGACGGCGGCGTTGGCCACGCCAGGCGCGCCGACCGCAATGTTTTCGATCTCGATGGAAGAGATCCACTCCCCGCCAGACTTGATCACGTCCTTCGCGCGGTCGGTGATCTGCATGAAGCCTGCCGGATCCAAGGTCGCCACATCCCCTGTGTCGAAAAAGCCATCCGCTTCCAGAGCCGCGCCATCGGCGCGGCGGGCGCCGTCGCCCTTGAAATAGGCCCTGGTCACTGCCGGACCGCGCACCTGCAGCCGGCCGAAGGTCTTGCCGTCGCGGGGAAGCTCTTTGCCTGCATCGTCCACGATCTTCATCTCGACGGTGAACGGCGCTCGCCCCTGTTTCAGCTTCAGCTTGATCTTGTCCTCATGCGGCAGGGCGTCTTCTTCGGGCCCAAGCGCGCACAGCGAGCCCATCGGGCTCATCTCGGTCATGCCCCAGGCGTGCACGACCTCAACGCCATAATCCTCTTCAAACGCTCTCAGGATGGCTTCTGGCACTGCCGATCCGCCGATGATCACTTTTTTCAAGGTGGTCAGCTTCAGCTGGTTCTCCCGCAAATAGGACAAGAGCATCAGCCAGACGGTCGGGACAGCGGCGGTAAGCGTCACCCCCTCGCTCTCCAAGAGCTCATAAACCGACGCACCGTCGAGCCGTGCGCCCGGCATCACCATCTTGCAGCCCGCCATCGGGCCAATGAAAGTCAGAGCCCACGCATTCGCATGGAACAATGGCACGACCGGCAGCACCACATCCCTGGAGCGCAAACCGAACGCATCGCCGGTGTTGGCGGCCATGGCGTGGATGACGTTGGACCGATGAGAATAGAGCACGCCCTTGGGATTGCCCGTCGTTCCCGATGTGTAACAAAGGCCGGCGGCGGTGTTTTCGTCAAAGCCGCCCCAGGCGATGTCCGCGCTCCAGCCGGCGATAAAATCCTCATAAGCCACCGCGTTCGGCAGCGAGGTCTGCGGCATATGGGCTGCGTCGGTGAGGATCACATAGCGTTCCACCGTCGCGAGCTGGCCCGCGATCTTTTCCACCAGCGGCACGAAAGTGAGGTCCAGGAACAGGATCTTGTCTTCGGCGTGGTTGGCGATCCAGGCGATCTGCTCTGGAAAAAGACGCGGGTTCAGGGTGTGAAGCACCGCGCCCATGCCCTGCGCGCCGAACCAGACCTCCATGTGCCGGCTCGAGTTCCAGGCCAGGGTCGCCACACGGTCGCCAAACCGGACGCCGGCGTTCTTCAGGGCCGCCGTCACCTGTTTCGCCCGGCCGTGGATCTCGCCATAAGTGCTGCGAATGATCGGACCCTCGACGCTGCGGGTCACCACCTCCCGGTTCGGGGCCATGGCCTTGGCGTGGTCCAGGATCTTATCCAGCGTCAGCGGCCAATCTTGCATCAAGCCCTGCATCGGGGCGCCTCCCTCGGGTGGTGGACGGACATCTCGCCGTCCTACCTAGAGGGGAAGCTGCCGTCAGACAACGCGTCGCCGTCGAAAGCCCAGGTCTTATGCGGCTTTTCGGGCGCCGTCATCGGACCACAGGGTCCGTCGCGCGCGCGGCGGCGCTTCCTTCAAAACGCGAACAGCGGCGGCGCCGATCCGCGGCGGGCTCGCAAAGGCGGTCGCAGCGACGCTCTCTCCCGCGGCTTGAAAGCCCGCCGCCTTGAGCCGATCCCACAATGCGCGGGCGCCCGCGCCGGCAGAGGGGTTTGAGACGGCGGAAAACCGCACCACCCCGGCAAAGCGCGCGCCGCGGGCATAAGCGGACTGTACCCTGCAGACGGTCTTGGCGCTCCCAAGCCAGAGCGACGCCATGGCGGCCATGCGCCCCGCCTCCATTGTCGCGAACGCAGTCTCCAACGGGGTGAGCCTCCGCACGCTGCAGGCGAAACGGGCCACAGATTTCGGGCGTTCATCGCGCAAAGCCGCCATCGCCAAGCCTGCCGCCGTCGCCATGGCCCGCACCGCATTCAGCATTCGCCCGCTCCCATCGTTTGAGAGAACAGAGTTTGTCCATCTCCCTGAAGGAAGCCTTAACAAGACGCTCCACCCTTTAAGGATAAAGCCTAACCCTCTCAAACGGATCTGCGACCCACTCCCGCCGAAAGACCAATCGGTCATGCAGACGGAAGGGCCTGTCCCGCCAGAATTCGATGCTGAGCGGGGCAAGCCGCCAGCCCGTCCAATGCGCCGGGCGAGGGACCTCGCCGACCCCGAACTTCAGGCCGAACTCCGCCACGCGCTTCTCCAACGCGAAGCGGTCCGGCAAGACCCGCGACTGCTCCGACGCCCAAGCCCCAATGCGGGCGCCGCGGTCGCGGGTCTGAAAATAGGCGTCGGCCTCGGCCGCCGGCGCCTGGCTCACCAATCCCCGCACCCGTACCTGCCGGCGCAGCGATTTCCAGTGGAAACACAAGGCGGCCTTGGGCGCGGCTGCGATCTGGCGGCCCTTGGCGCTCTCGGTATTGGAATAAAAGGTGAAGCCCTCCGGCGAGACGTCCTTCAACAGCACCATCCGCACGTCCGGCAGGCCAGTCTCGTCCACGGTCGCAAGCGCCATGGCGTTGGGATCATTCGGCTCTTTCTCCTTCGCCTCAGTCAGCCACCGCGCGAACAGGCCAAACGGCTCGCTGGCTGCGAAAAACGCCGCGTCGTCTGGCGGCGGAGCCGCATCAGGATCATAGCGCGGCGATGGGGGGATCAGGGGCGTTTGGGACATGACGATGACCTAGAGCGGGCGCACGAAAGGGAAAACCGGAGCCGCGCGGCGCAACAGGGTTTGATCCGCTGTGATGAGATCAGCGCCTTCTCGCAGAGCAAGCGCAATCAAGAAGCAGTCTTTCAAAGGATGGCTCAGATCCATCGCGATGGTCTCGGCTTCCGCCTGCAAGGCGTCATCGGCCAAAAGCGTTAAGGCGACCGAGGCGAAGAGCGCCCGCGCTTCTCCCAGATAAAGTTCACAATCGGATCGGCTGATGCGCTTAGTCCGCAAAGCGCGGCTGACCGCCGAGGCCACCTCAATACGGACAAAGGCTGGAGCCAGAAGGATTGCGTCCTGCGCCAAAAGGGCACGGGCGGCGGGGCTCCCCTGTTCGGGCAAAACCCACTTCACAGCCACCGATGCATCCACAACGAGCGAGCCGCTCATGCATCCGCCTCGCCAGCGCGCTCCGCCCGAATGCCAGGCGTGGAGTCCGGGAGAACGCCGTGTTTCGCGATCTGCTCGGCATGAAGCGCGTCCAGCCGCCGGGCCCATTCGCGGCGCACACGCTTTTGCTCTTCGGCAAGGGTTTGGCGCAGTTCGTCCTCCAAAGAGAGGCCCTTGTTTGCGGCCCGCTGTTTGTAAAAGGCGACCAAATGGTCGCTCAGGTCTCGGATCTTCACGTCGGCCATGGCCATGGCTACCACGCCTCGCTCTTTGGGTCCATGACCCCATGGGGGCGCAACCCCAATAGACGGGCGCGCAGCTTGCAGCTAGGCTGACACGATGTCCCACAATAGCTTCGGTCACCTCTTCCGCGTCACAACCTGGGGCGAAAGCCACGGCCCGGCCCTCGGCTGCGTCGTCGATGGCTGCCCGCCGGGCCTGCGGCTCACCGAAGCCATGATCCAGCATTGGCTGGATCGCCGCCGGCCTGGCACAAGCCGTTTCGTCACCCAACGGCAAGAGCCGGACGCCGTCAAAATCCTGTCCGGCGTGTTTGAAGACGAGAGCACCGGGGGACCCATTACCACCGGAACCCCCATCAGCCTGCTCATCGAGAACACCGACCAGCGCTCGAAAGATTACACCGCCATTCGCGACGCCTACCGCCCAGGCCACGCCGATTTCACCTACCAGGCCAAGTACGGCGTCCGCGATTATCGCGGGGGAGGACGCTCGAGCGCTCGGGAAACCGCCGCCCGCGTCGCGGCCGGCGCCGTCGCCCGCGTCGTCCTCGGCGACGCCATCGTGATCCGCGCCGCCGTGATCCAGATCGGTCGCCGGGCGATCGACAGATCCCGCTGGGACTGGGCGCAGACCGAGGCCAACCCCTTCTGGTCGCCCGACGCCGACGCCGCCGCGTTGTGGGAAACAGATCTCGACGCCGCCCGAAAAGCGGGGTCGTCCCTGGGCGCCATCATCGAGGTCCACGCAGAAGGGGTCCCCGCCGGCTGGGGCGCCCCGCTCTACGGCAAGCTCGACGCCGAGATCGCTGCCGGACTCATGAGCATCAATGCTGTCAAAGGCGTCGAAATCGGCGACGGCTTCGCCGCCGCATGCCTTTCCGGCGAAGACAACGCCGATGAGATGCGCCGTGGAGCCGACGGCCGGCCGGTTTTCTTGTCCAACCATGCGGGAGGGATTCTGGGCGGCCTCGCCACTGGACAAACCATCATCGCCCGATTGGCCATCAAGCCCACCTCCTCCATTCTTACCCCCCGCCAGACCGTCACCGCCGCCGGCGAAGAAACCGACATCCAAACCAAAGGCCGCCACGACCCCTGCGTCGGCATTCGAGGCGCGCCGGTGGCGGAGGCGATGGTCGCGTGTGCGCTCGCGGACGCGCATCTGCGGCACCGCGGTCAGGTGGGTTAAAGGCGACGCTTGTGTTGTATTTTGGCTAGACTTCCGCCTGAAGGAAGTCGCCCTCTACGACGCGAAAAACGCGCTCTCCGCCCTGATCCAAGAGGTCGAAGACACGGGTCAGGACATCGTGATCACGCGGCACGGCAAGCCCGCCGCCAAGTTGAGCCCCGCTTCGCCGCCGGCCCGGCGCGACCGGGTGGAGGCGCTGGCGCGGCTCGCGGCGATCCAGGCCGAGGCTGAGAAAACCGAGGTGGCAAAACCGGACTGGCCTACCATCAAGCGATGGGCGCAAGAAGAGCCGGACCCCAAGGGGTCTTCGTGATCGTTCTGGATGCTGCGGCGTTTTTGGCGGCGGTCCTGCCTTCCCAGGCGACGGCGGCCAGCCGACAGTTCTATCAGACCACCACTGCTGAGATGACTTCTCCTGCGTTCCTTGCGGTGGAGGTTCGCAATGTGCTGTTGCGGTTTGAGCGGCGGCGGCTGATGTCGACGGCGCAATGCGACGAAGCCTTGAGCCTGCTTTCTTCTGTCACCGTTCTGCCGCCGTGGCTGGGTCGGGATCACGACCTCATTCGGGTTCTCGGTTTGGCGCGACAGCAGAGCCTGTCGTTCTTCGACGCTCTTTATCTGGACTGCGCGCTGATCCTGAAAGCGCCGCGTGCGACCCGCGACGACGCGCTTCTGGCGGCCGCGGCCCCGGTGGGCCTCCCCGTTCACGATCTGCGCTGAGCCGCTCCCCCTAACGCCGCCTGAACCGCAGCACCTTGGTCAGGAAGGCGAGTTCGGTGCGCTCATGCACAAAGCCCGCGGCCTCGAACAGCGCAACGAGGTCCTCTCTCAGATATGAGCCGTAATAGGGCTCATGGAAACCATGCGGGAAATATTCCAGCATCTGGTCAAGGTCGGGCGCGTCGCCCAGCTGCAGCGAATCCGCCAGCACCAAGGTCCCGCCGCGCGCCGTCACCCGCGCGATGTCAGCGGCGACGAGCGGCCGCACGCGCGGCGGCAGTTCGTGGAACAGATAAATACAGGTCGCGAGATCGACCTGGCCTTCTTCCAAAGGCATCGCTTCGGCCTGCCCCGCGATCAGCTCCACGTGGGGATAGCCGCTCAGCCGGCGGCGGGCCTTGGCCAAATAGGCCGGAGAAAGATCAAGACCCATCGCCTTCAGACGTGGAAACGCGCTCAGCGTCTGCTCCAAAAACCTCCCATTGCCGCAGGCGACGTCCAACACGCGGGTCTTCCGCTGGTCCTTGCCGCGCAGGGCTCGGGCGAGCTCGCCAAGCGCCACGCGGCGCATCGCGTCGGCGGCGCCGCCGAAGAGCACCTCAACCTGGGTGTCGTAGAGCTCGGCGCTGTCCTCCGACAACCAGCCGCCGGACTGGTAGTGGAAGTTCTGCAGATAATAAGTCGGATAGCGCCCAGACGGCGCCTCGGCCCGGACCTCCACCCCGCGCTTTTCCCAACGGCGCTGGTCCACGGTGGGCAGATCTTTGAAGAACGCAGCGCTGTGCGACAGGCCCGCCGCCAGACGGTCAAAACGAAGATCTTCCGGCGTAGGATAAAGACCTTCTTCGATATTGGCCCGGTCCTTGGCGAAGAGCGAGAGGAAGGCCGAGCGGATTTTGGCTTGGTCGCCTGGGGCGCTCTGCGGCCGGAACCGCGGCTCGCCGGGGCGGTCAAACGGCCGCGACAGACGGCGCGCAGCGAGATAATGCCCCATGTACCAAGCGACACGCGCCCCTTGCGCCGCCGCATAGCGCACCCGTCCGATCCGATCCGCCAACCGCGCCATGGTTTTCGTCCCCTGGGCCAAGAACCGCCCAAGAGAGATTGGGCCAAAACCCGCAAACGGCAAGCGGGCGCTACTCCCATCGCGTGATGCGCTTGATCAGATGCCGCGTCTTCATGCGGCCCTCTGGGCGGGTTTTGCCGCGGACGGAGACGTTTGCGGCATGCACACTCTCTGGATCGCCGGTCAACAGCGGATGCCAAGGGTAAAGATCGCGCCCCTCATGAACCAGGCGATAAGCACAGGTCCGCGGCAGCCAGCTCAAAGTGGGCACATTCTCCGGCGTCAGCTTTACACAGTCCGGCACGAACGCCTTGCGATTGAGATAGTCTTTGCAGCGGCAGGTCCGCCCATCGAGCAGCTTGCACGCGACATCGGTGAGGTAAATCTCGCCCGTGTCCTCGTCTTCGAGCCCAACAAGGCAGCACTTTCCGCAGCCGTCGCAGAGGCTTTCCCACTCCTCCTCCGACATCTCGGCGAGCGCCTTGTTTTTCCAGAAAAGCCCCCCATCGGCCCCGGTCATCGCGTGAACACCCCAACGATCTCCACATGCGGGGACCAGCGGAACTGGTCGATGGGCGTCACGACCTTCAGCGTAAAGCCTGCATCTGCAAGAGCCCGAGCGTCGCGGGCGAAGGCGGCGGCGTCGCAAGCCACCGCCGCCACGCGTTCGGCCCTAGAGGCTGCGATCTGCTCGGCTTGTAAACGCGCCCCGCCCCTGGGAGGATCAAAAACAATGGCGTCAAAGCGTTTCAATTCGAGGGCGGAGACCGGGCTGCGGAGCAGATCGCGGCGGGCGGTCTCGACGCCTTTCAGAGCCCCGCCGGCCCTGTCCGCAGCGGCCTTCAGCGCAGACAGCATCGCCGGCTCGCCATCCACTGCCCAAACCGAGGCGTGCTGGGCAAGACGCAGGGCGAAAGTGCCGACGCCACAAAACAGATCCGCCACCCGATGCGCGCCGGCGAGGGCTTCAAGCACCAGAGCAGCCATCGTCTCCTCTCCCGCTCGCGTGGCCTGCACGAAACTGCCTGGCGGCGGGCGGACAACCGCAAGACCCATCCGCAGTTCCGGAGGCCGACGTTCAAGAACGACCTCCCCCTCCAAAGACAGCCGCGCCAAATCGGCGGCCTCCGCAGCGGCGGCCAAGGCTTGAAGGCCCTGGCGATCGCGGGCGCCGACCCGCCCCGCTCCGCGCACGTCGACATCCAGACCTGTCTCGGTCTCCAAGGTCTGCAGCACCGCGTCGCCTTTCGCGGGGGCGACGGACCGCGCGAGCTTCTCCAACGCCGGCAACGCCGCCTCCAAGCGTGGCGTCATCAAGGGACAGGCCGCGATCGACGCCGCCTTGACACCGCCGCGCTCCATGAAACCAAAGCGCACCGCCCGCCCCTCGCGCTGCGCGTGCAGCCCGACCCGACGGCGCCCCTCGCCCCACGCCGGAACAATCGGCGCGACCGGCGCAGAAAGGCCCCGCTTGGCCAAAGCCTGCGCCACAAGGCCGCCCTTCCATTCAAGCTGAGGGCGCTCGGCCCAATGCTGGAGCTGACAGCCGCCGCACACCCCAAAATGCGGACAAGGCGGGGTCGCCCTGTCGGGGCTCGCGCCCAGAATTTCCAGCACCCGCGCCCGGTCCCCGACAATCCGCACGCGGGCGGTTTCCCCCGCCAAGGCGAAGGGCGCATAAAGGGGACCCTGCAACGTCTCCGCTGTGGCCTCGCCGCGGGCCCCGAAACCCGAAAAAACCACCTCCGCGTCGCGAGCGGGTTGGTCCAAAGAGCGGGCGGCGGCCGCAGGCGGGCGGAATCGGCCATGGCGGGGCGGTCGCTTCATCCTCGGCGCTTCATCTCGGGTTCAGATCGGTTCTGGTTGGGTCCAGACAGACAACAAAGGAGGCGCATATGCGTGGTCAATCCCTTCTGGTCGCGGTCGCGGCCCTTGTGACGGCGGCGGTCGCTGGCGCGCAAACGCCGGCTGCAGCCCAGTCCTATTATGGCGACCCCCACTGCCAGCAGCAGCGGCAAAACCGCATGGCGGCGGGCGCCTTGATCGGCGGTCTCGCCGGCGCAGTGCTCGGCAATAATGTTGCGGCCGACAACGCGCAAACCGAAGGAACGGTGCTCGGCGGGGTCGCAGGCGCCGTGGCCGGCGCAGCAATCGGTCGGGCCACCGCCGGCTGCGACACCGCCGATCGTCAACGCTACGGCTATCATAACAACGCGCCCCACTCCTCTTATAGCAATAACGGCGTCCATGGCTACTCAGGCTACGGCTACTCTGGCGCAGGCTACTCTGGCGCAGGCTACTCTGGCGCAGGCTACGGCTCCTCAGGCGGCGGATACGGCTATGGCTACGGTCACCCCCCACAGGAATGCCGCTGGGGCGAGCAGCGGGTGCGGGACCGCCGCGGCCGCTGGCAAACCCAGGATGTCTATCTCTGCCAAGGCGCAGACGGCGTCTGGCGCGCCCAATGACGCTCAGGGTCGGGCGGCTCAGGGTCGGGCGGCTCAGGGTCGGGCGGCTCAGGGTCGGGCGGCTCAGGGTCGGGCGGCGTAGGCGAGCCATTCGCGCGCCCCGCCGCCGCCCAACACCGGGCTTTCAATCAGGCCCCTGAGCGTTAAGCCCCCTAACCCCTCCAGGCCTTGCGCCGCCCGCTCCGCCACGGCGCGGGCGGCGTCCTCGTCGAAATTGCCGCGGCGGTCGCGCTTCACAGCTTCGTCCGGGCCGCTCTCGAATTGGGGTTTGACAAGGGCCAACAGCTCCATTGCGGGCGCGGCCAAGGCGAGCGCCGCCGGCGCCGCCTTCGCCAGGCCGATAAAACTCACGTCCGCCACAACAAGGCTCGTGTCGGGCGGCACATGCTCGCGCTGCAAGGCGCGGGCGTCGAGGCTCTCATAACTCCTGACCCGCGGCTCTGCCTGAAGACGCGGATGCAACTGGCCGCGGCCCACATCCACAGCGATCACCAGGGCCGCGCCCCGCGCCAACAGGACGTCGGTGAATCCCCCGGCCGAAGCGCCAAGGTCAAGACAGATCCGACCTGCGGGATTCACTTCAAACCAATCTAAAGCGTGGGTCAGCTTCACCCCAGCCCGGGACGCCCATGGATGGGCCGGAACGGCTTCAAGGGCTGCGTCCGCCTTCAACAACTCGGCCGGCTTGTCCACCGCTGCGCCGTCCGCCCGCACCAGGCCTGCGGCGATCGCGGCTTGCGCCGCCGATCTCGTGGCGAATAATCCCCGCGCCACCAACAGCCGATCCGCCCTGATCCGCGCCAATTCTCGCGCCTCTCCGTCCCACATCCGCAGGGGCCCCCTTGCGCAAGAGGGCCGCATGGGCGACGCATGCGCCCTCAGGCCCGTCCATGACGGGCGCCATTAAAACCTTCGTTTAAACCCTTCGTTTCTATTGGGGAGATCGCCCTTCATGTCCACCGCCCTTTCGCGTCGCGCCCTGCTCAGCGGCGTCGCCGGCCTCGCGGTCGCGGCCTGCGCGGGACAAGAGCGCCCGAACCCGCCGCCGCCGCAGACCGACGTGCTCACAGGCCTCGACGGCCTGGGCGTGGCGGCCCGCATCCGGATCGGCGACTTCACGCCTGAAGAAGCCGCAGCAGCCGCCATCGCCCGGGCTGAGCGCATGCAGCCGCTCATCAATTTCATGGCGACGCCGGCCTATGAGCAGGCTCTGCAGAACGCCCGACGCCCTCCCAGCGGCCCCTTTGCCGGCGTGCCGACCCTGATCAAGGATTTGTCGGCGCTGCAGGGCGTCCGGCTCACCTATGGCTGCCGGGCCTTCGCCGACAACATGGCGGCGCAGTCCAGCGCCTATGTGGCCGCCATGCTGGCGGCCGGAGCGAACCCGATCGGCAAATCGACCACACCGGAATTCGGCTTCACAGCCACAACCGAACCCCTGCTCACCGGGGCCACCCGCAACCCATGGAACCTGGATCACTCCTCAGGCGGATCGTCGGGCGGCGCGGCCGCGGCCGTGGCCGCGGGCGTGGCGCCTTTCGCCCACGCCAGCGACGGGGGCGGATCGATCCGGATCCCCGCCGCGAATTGCGGCCTTGTCGGGCTGAAAACCTCCCGCGGGCGCCTGATCGACGAGCCCTCGGAAGTCCCCCTAGAGATCAGCGTCGATGGCGTCGTGACAAGGACGGTGCGCGACACCGCCGCTTGGCTGGCCGCCACCGAGCGATCCGGGCCAGCGGCCGCCCTTCCGCCCACAGGCCTCGTCACAGGCCCCAGCGAACGGCGGCTGCAGATCGGGTTCATGGTCCCTGATCTTTTGGGCCGGGCGCCGCATCCGGCGGTCGCTGCTGCGGTCCAGGCCGCCGCCCTCGCCTGCGAAAGCCTTGGGCACGAGGTCAGCGACATCACGCTGGCCGTGCCTGGAGAAGCCTTCCAAGAAGCCTTTACGCTCTATTGGGCGGCGGGTGCGGCGCAAACAGCGCAGAGCGTTCTGGCCGGAGCCCCGGCGGGGACCCCGGCCGACTCGCTGTTGGAGCCCCTGACCCTCCAATTGGCCGCGCTTTGGACCTCCCAGCCCGCGGGGACCATGGAGCGCATCATCGGCGTCCTGCGCGCCGCGGGGCAAACCTATCGCCATGCGTTCGCGGCGACGCAGGTCATCATCACCCCGGTGCTGGCGTCGCCGCCCGTCCGTATCGGCGACATCGCCCCGACCCTGCCTTTCGATGTCGGTTTCGCAAGGGTGCAAAGCTACGCGACCTATACGCCGCTGCAAAACGCCGCCGGCACACCCGCCATCAGCCTTCCACTCGGCATGAGCCCGGACGGGCTGCCGATCGGGGTGCAGTTCGCCGCCGATTTTGGGCAGGAGCGGACGCTTCTGGAACTGGCCTATGAATTGGAAGTGGCGCGCCCCTGGGATCAGCGCCGCGCCCCGCTATTCGCTGGTTGAAGGCCAGTGGCAGAGAAGGACCCGTTCGTGATTGGATCCGATAGCCTTGTGATCGCCGTCGAGGATGTGGCGACGCAGCTCCGCGTCGGCGTCAGCCCAAAGGAACGCGAAAGCCCGCAGGCGGTGGCGATCTCCATCGCGCTCCACGTCACGCCCGGGCCGAGCTTTGAGGGGCGCGACCGCCTCGCCGAAACCATCGACTATGACGGGCTGATCGCCTTCCTCAAGCATGGGCTCGCCGAAGCGCCGCCAGCCGCGTTGATCGAGACCGTCGCGGAACGGGCGGCGGCGTTCGCGTTCAATCTCGATCAGGCCGTCACAGCGGTCGATGTGCGCGTGGCGAAGCCTTCGGTGCTCGGCGCGGAAGGCCTCGTCAGCGTGCGGCTCTGTCGGCGGCGGCCGTGAAAGGGTTCGCGCTCGTCACCGGCGGCGCCAAACGCCTGGGCCGCGCCTGCGCAGAGGCCCTTGCGGAGGAAGGCTACGGGATCGCGCTCCATTATCACGCCTCCGCTGCTGAAGCGAAGCTGGTCGCCAGCGCCCTCACAGGCCAAGGCGCGCGCGTGGTTCTGCAGCAGGCGGACCTCGCCGATCCCGCAGCAGCGGCGGCGCTTCCCAGCGCTTTCCTCGCTGCAGGCGCAACCCCGATCACCGCGCTGGTGAACAGCGCTTCGCTGTTTGAGCACGACGTGTTTGATGATCTGACTGCGGCGCAATTCGAGCGGCAGATGCGGGTGAATGCGCTGGCGCCCGTCTTGTTGATGCAATCCTTCGCGAAGGCCCTGCCCGAAGACCGGCGCGGCGTCATCGTGAACTTCCTCGATTACAAGCTCGCCCAGCCCTATCCAGACCATGTGACCTACACCTTGAGCAAATATGCGCTCTCAGGGGCCACCGAACTGGGCGCCCGCGCGCTCGCCCCGCGCATCCGCGTGAACGCGGTGGCGCCAGGCTATGTGCTCCCCGCGCCGAACCAGTCCGAAGCCGATTTCGCCCGCCTGCACGCCCAGACCCCCCTCGGCTATGGGGCGACAGCCAGGGACGTGGCGGGGGCGGTGCGGCTGCTTGTGACCAATGAGGCGCTGACCGGACAGACCATCTACGTGGATGCGGGGTTGCGCATGGCCCCGCGGGATCGCGATTTCTCTTTTCTTTAAGAGACGCGCGCGGTCTCGGGCCGATCAGGCGCCGGTTCCCCAAGACCAGGCTCGCGCGGCGCGCCAAACGCCTCCTGGGCCACACCAGCCGCACGCGCCGGCGGCCGGACAAGGTTGAGGCGCGGCGCTCGATCCGGACTTTCGTTGATCGCGCCCTCCGCCTGGTCAGGCCCCTGGCTGGGCGCGCCCCCTGGTCATGCGAGACCCCGGCTCTTCCAGCGCCCTTCTTTTGAGGGCTCCGGCTCTGCGGAGCCTCGACCTCTCAAGGGCCATCGCGCCTCTGGGGTTCCCTGTCCTCTGGGGTTCCCTGTCCTCTGGGGTTCCCTGTCCTCTGGGGTTCCCTGTCCTCTGGGGCTCCCTGTCCTCTGGCGCTCCCTGTCCTCGGGGGCTCCCTGTCCTCGGGGGCTCCCTGTCCTCGGGGGCTCTGGGTCTGCGAGGGCTTTGGCCATGGGCGCTTTGGGTCCGTCGCGCTTTGGCGTGTTTGAGGCCTTGGCGATCGCCTCCTGTCCGGATGCGGCGCTCATGGCCGCCAACGCGCTTGCCGGCTTGCGCCCCTTATGGCTTGCGCTCATGCTTGCCTGCCTCGGTTGGGCCGCCTCCTCTGGCGCGCCAGCCGGCGGCCGCGTAGAACAAAACTTCAAAAGGCGTGTGGGCAGGAGGATCGGCATGGAACTCGACAACCAGCGGCGCAGCAACAATATCGAAGACCGACGCGGTTTGGGCGGTCCTCGGGGCGGCCGCCGCGGCGGAGGCCGCATGCCTGTGCGCTCGGGGGGCCTGGGCCTTGGCGGACTCATCATTGTCGGTTTGATCTTGCTGTTTTTCCCCCAGTCGCGAGAGCTTCTGGGCCCGCTCGTCACCGGCGGCGATCTTCCAGGGGCGGCTTCAGGCGAGGCCGCACCCGTCGAAGGCGCGCGGCAAGGCTGCAACGAAGCGGACCAAACCTGCGATTTCGTCGCCGCCGTGCTGGGGTCCACCGAAGACGTCTGGGGCCCCCTGTTCCAGCAAGGCGTGCTGCCAAGCTATGCTGCGCGCCCCGGCGCCTATGCGCCCCCCATCCTGGTGCTCTTCGACGCGGATGCGGTGGAAACCGAAGGCTGCGGGATCGTGCCCAACGGGGCAGGACCCTTCTATTGCCCAGGCGATCGGAAACTCTTCATCAATCCCTCCTTCTGGGACGTCCTGTCCCGCAGGCTAAGCTCACCCGGCGATTTCGCCCAAGCCTATGTCATCGCCCACGAAGTGGGACACCATGTGCAAAACCAGATCGGCTCCTCGCGACTGAGAGAAGAAGCCATGATGCGCGGCCAACAGGCCGGCAACCAGGCGTCAGTGCGGCTGGAACTGCAAGCGGACTGCTTCGCCGGGGTCTGGGCGCATCACGCCAATCGGGGAGGCCAGCTCAGCCAGGGCGACCTTGATGAGGCCCTCAACGCTGCACACAATATCGGCGACGACACCCTGCAGGAGGCAGGCCAGGGCTATACCAGGCCTGAAACCTACACTCACGGAACATCCGACCAGCGACGGCGTTGGTTCCAACGCGGCTTCTCCGATGGCGACCCCCGCCAGTGCGACACCTTCGCAGTGCGGGATTATAATCAACTCTGAAACGCTTCGCGACCCTTAGGGCTGGAGCCTCAGGGCCGGGGCCTTAGGGTTGGGGCCTTAGGGTTGGGGCCTTAGGGTTGGGGCCGAGAGCGTGGCGGCGCGCTCAAAGCAACGCGCCTGGGCGTCGTCGGCTCTCTCCGGCCGCCTCCAAGCGCTCGGACAACGCCTTGGGGCCGCCGCTTGAGACGACGTCGCAGGAATCGCCTCATCCTCGCCGCCATGATCGTGTGCGGCGTGGATGAAGCGGGGCGAGGGCCTTGGGCTGGCCCTGTGGTGGCGGCGGCGGTGATCCTCCCGCCTGAGGGCGCGCCCAAGGGCGTCGCTGATTCAAAGACGCTCACCCCCGCGCGACGGGCCGCTTTGGAGACCGCGATCAAGGCCTCCTGCGTGTGGGCGCTCGGTGAAGCAAGCGCCCTAGAAATCGACCAGCTCAATATCCGACAGGCGACCCACCTCGCCATGCGTCGGGCCATCGCGGGCCTCGCGCTGTCGCCCCATCTCGCCCTGGTGGATGGCGCGGACGCGCCCAAGGCGGATTGCCAAGTGCGGGCCTTGATCGGCGGAGACGCCCTCGAGCCCGCCATCTCAGCGGCCTCGATCCTCGCAAAAGAACATCGCGACCGGCTGATGCGCGGGCTTTGTGAAGCCTATCCAGGCTACGGGCTCTCCGCCCATAAAGGCTATGGCGTCCCCGCCCATGCCGCCGCGCTGGCGCTCCTGGGACCCTGCCCCATCCACCGCATGAGCTTCAAACCTGTGCGCGAAGCCGCAGAGGCCGCCGCCCGAAGAAACGGCGGCTGATTCGGAACCGACAAATCAGATTCTCAAGCGTGAATCCTTTGTTTACCGTGGTCGGAGAAAAAGCCTCCTTGACGATCGCGGAGACTCAATGCGCGCCCCCATCCCCCTGCAAGCGACCCTGGACAAAGTCACCGACGGCGATTGCGTGGCCGAGATGGCCAAGCTGCCCGACGGCTGCGTCGATCTCGTTTTCGCTGATCCGCCCTATAATCTTCAGCTGGGAGGCGAACTGACCCGACCGGATAATTCCCGGGTCGACGGGGTGGGCGAAGCCTGGGACAAATTCGCCGACTTCGCGGATTATGACGCCTTCACCCATGCCTGGCTGAGCCAAACACGCCGCTGTCTCAAGGATGACGGCGCGCTGTGGGTGATCGGCGCTTACCACAATATTTTTCGCGTCGGCGCGATCCTGCAGGATCTCGGTTTCTGGATCCTCAATGATATTGTCTGGCGAAAAACCAACCCGATGCCGAACTTTAAAGGGACACGCTTCCAAAACGCCCATGAGACCCTGATCTGGGCGTCGAAATCCAAAACATCACGCTACACCTTCCATTACGACGCGCTGAAAATGCTCAATGACGAACTGCAGATGCGGTCGGATTGGACACTGCCGATCTGCACCGGGCCCGAACGTCTGAGAGACGCCAACGGCGACAAAGTCCACCCGACCCAAAAGCCGGAAGCGCTCCTGCAAAGAATTCTGCTCGCCACCTCCAATCCGGGCCACATCATCCTTGATCCCTTCCTGGGCTCGGGGACCACCGCGGTCGCAGCCAAACGGATGAACCGGCGCTTTATCGGATTCGAACGCGACCCGACCTACGCCGCGGCGGCCCGCGCGCGGCTCAAAGAGGTCAAGCCCATGGCGGCCGAAGATCTGCGCATCACAGGCTCCAAAAAAGCCGAACCCAGGGTGCCGTTCGGGCAAATTCTAGAAGCGGGCTTCGTTAATCCCGGGGATACCCTGGTCTCGCCGGATGGGCGGTGGCGCGCTCGGGTGCGGGCGGACGGCAGCCTTGCGGTCGGCGATATGACAGGATCCATTCACCGCGTGGGTGCAGCGGTCCTGGAGGCCCCCGCCTGCAACGGCTGGACGTTCTGGCACATTGACACCGATACCGGCCGCAAGCCTATCGACCATTTCCGAAGAGAGCTGCGCCAGGCCCTCTACGGCTGACGAGCGGCCGCGGCCCGCTCCAACGCCTTCGCAAACACGGTCGGCAAGCCAAGGTCCGCGCCGGATGGAAGAAAGTCGCCGTCACCTTCAAAATCCGTGGGCGCGATACCGACATAAACCCTCAACGCCAGGGGAAAATGGGTGAAGACGTGGCGCACTTCGCCCGCGTCAGCATAGGCCACGGCGACGGGCGCGGCGGCCAGAGCCTCCGCCGCGATCCAGGGAACAAGACGCCACTCTGTCGTCGGAAGGCCCCGCATGCCCGCCAAAAGCCCCTTTTGCGGCCGGCGCACCACATAGACCTGATCGCCGCGAAAGAGAGCAAACGCCGCGCCGAAGCGGCGCGCCCTCTCCGGCTTCATGGCCTTTCGAGGCAAGGCTTCCGCAACGCCAAGCCGCAACCCCTCGCAGGACCCAGCCCAGGGACAAAGCCCGCATTTCGGCGCCCTCGGCGTGCAGACCACAGCCCCCAAATCCATCAGGGCCTGGGCGAAATCACCCGGGCGTTCGAAGGCGGCTAAGCGCCGCGCCAAAGCCCCCAGCGCAGGCTTGGCGCCCGGCAGCGGATCAGTCACCGCGCACAGACGCGCCACCACCCGCTCGACATTGCCGTCCACCGCCGTCGCCGGCTGGTTGAAGGCGATGGCGGCCAAAGCGGCGGCCGTGTAGACGCCAACCCCCGGCAGGGCGCGCAACGCCCTCTCGTCCTGCGGCCAGCCGTCCGCGACAATCGCCTGAGCTGCGGCGTGCAAATGCCGTCCACGGCTATAATAGCCAAGACCCGCCCAATGCTGCAGCACCTCCTGCTGCGAGGCGGCGGCAAGACTCTCCAGTGTCGGAAACCGCTTCAGAAAGCGCTCGAAATAGGGAATCACGGCCGCGACCGTGGTCTGCTGGAGCATCACCTCCGAGACCAGAACCGGATACGGATCCGGCGGAGACGATCCAGGAGACGCGCGCCAAGGCAGCGCCCGGGCCTCCCGATCGTACCACGCCAAAAGCGCCCGCCGCAGAGCCACGACATTGTCCACAGAATCCACCGGCGAGGGCCTCTGTTCCACAGGCTCCTGGGAGGCGGGTGGGGACGACAGCGCGATCACGTTTACTGTTTAGCCATGACTCAGCGATTCGATACCGGGGTGATGGGACTGTTCGCCCGCCTCCGCCAGGCTTACCCCGAAACCGACCCCGCCCTCCGCGAGGCGCAGGCTGAAGCCGCTCTCGCGACGCGACGCGGCCAAGCCCAATGGCAGGCGCCCCCCACAGCGGCGCGACACGCCAGCCCCCTCCTGAAACCCTTCCTCAAAGATGCTGGCGCCGGCTTGAGCGAACTCAAACGCCGCTGGCCCGAAATCGTTGGGGACAGCTTGGGTCAGGCCACCGCCCCCGAAAAGCTCGCCGCAGGCGTTCTCACCGTCAGAGCGCCGTCGGCCATCGCGCCCTTCATCCAGCACCAGGCCAGCCTGATCCTGAACCGGTGCGCCTTAATGGGCGCCAAGGCCAGCAGGCTCGCCATTACGCACGGCGCGCCGGTCAAGGCCTCGGCGCGGTCGGACAGGAGACAGGCGCTGCGGCCGCTCAGCCCGGAAGAAGAGGCGGACCTCGCCGCCGCGCTCACGCTGCTGCCGGAAGGTCGGCTCAAACAGGCGGTGGCCCGGCTTGGACGGGCGATGAGACGCAGCTAGGTTTTTTCCAATCTGCAGCGTCGGTCGGGGAAGGCGGAACACGGTCAAGATTCATGCTTTGAGCGTCGGGGCCGCCGCCCTCGCCCCCCGGCCCGGCCTCGCCCGCCTTCAACGCGCTTGTGTCGGCCGCCTCTTGGCAAGCCGCAGGCTTCGGCCTTATTGCAGGCGCTCGCGCTTTTTGTTTGGCCTTGAGCTGGAGCTCCCGATGCCCTTCACCCGCCGTCCCCTCCTCGGGATGATCGCCGCGGCCGCCGCCGCCTTCACCCTCGGCGCCTGTCAAGGCGGAGGCGGCTATACCCCCACCAACGGCGATATCGCCATCGGCGCCGAAGACGCTCCGGTCACGGTGGTGGAGTATTTCTCGGTCACCTGTCACGCCTGCGAACAATTTCACGCCAATGTGTTCCCCACCATCAAAGAGCAGTTTATCGACTCAGGCCGGGTGCGCTGGGTCTATCGGGAGCTCTTAACCCCACCGCGACCGATCGCGCTCGCAGGCTTCCAAATCGCCCGATGCGGTCAAGCGACCCCGGAGCAATATTCGGCCCGCATTGCGGTGATGTTCGAACTCCAGAACGCCCTGCTCAGCGATGCGCAGGCGGGAGGCGCCGCCGCCGTGCGCGAACGCCTGTCCTCCATCGGCCTGCAAAGCGGCCTCAGCCAAGCGCAAATCGACGCCTGCATCGCCGACCCTGGCGGCGCGGAGCGCGCGCGCGGCGTGGACGAACAGGCCCAGGCCGATGAAGTGACCGGAACGCCGACCTTGATTGTCAACGGACGGGCCCTCCGAGAGGCCGGCCAATATTCGGTGGAAGGCCTGTCCGCGCTTCTGGAAGAAAGCGCAGGCGGAGCCTCGTAACAGCACACGCCTCACCCAGAGCCCAAAGGACGACGCCTCATCGCCGGTTGCAGCAAATCCGTCTCCGGCGACGCGGGGTTTGCTTGACAGAGAAGACGCGGCGCCTATTGTCCGCGCCGGTCGCGGGGACCATCATGCCTGATCCGGAAACGCCCGAAGATGGCATCGATCCCCGCAATCGTCTGGAAGCGCTCGATCGCGCCGTTAAGGCCGCGCTCGACAAGCGCGCCGCCGACCAAGCCGCCGCAGACGCCCGGGAGGCCCGGGCCAAGCAGGCGCAGGCAGGCGGCGCGGCGTGGCGTATGATCAGCAACCTCGTTCTCGCGACGGTTTTGGTCGCCGCTGCGGGGTACGGTTTAGATCGGCTGTTCGGCACGACGCCCCTCGGGCTTGTGTCGGGCGTGTTTATCGGCTTCGCCGCTGGCGTTTGGATGGCTTACCAGGCTTCAGCGCGCCTCCAAGCGTCACAGGATCCACCCGCGGCAGGCCTTGCTCCTGTCGCCAAAGAAGAAGAGGGAACCGACGGTGATCTCCGCTGACACCGATCCGATGTACCAGTTCAAGCTCGAGCGGCTCCTGCCGTTCGAACTGGGCGGCTTTGATCTCTCTTTCACCAATTCTTCTTTGTGGATGGGCGTCGCGGTCGCCCTCGTGGCAGGGCTTTTATGGCTCGGCACGCGGGAGGCGCAGCTGGTGCCTGGCCGTTTCCAAAGCGTGGTGGAGCTGTTTTACGGTTTCGTCCGCAACATGGTGGAATCGATTATTGGCCACGAAGGCCTGAAATTCTTCCCCATCGTGTTCACCCTGTTCGCGTTCATCCTCGCCTGCAACATGATCGGGATGTGGCCCTACGCCTTCACGGTGACGAGCCACGTCTCCGTCACCCTGGCCCTCGGACTTTTGGTGTTCGTCATCGTCTTGACCGTCGGCCTCGCCAAAAAGGGCCCCCTCGGGTTTCTCGCGAAGTTCATTCCGTCAGGAACGCCTGTCGCCATCGCCCCCTTCGTGTTCGTCCTGGAACTGATCTCGTTCCTGATCCGACCCGGAACGCTCGCGGTGCGGCTGTTCGCCAATATGCTCGCCGGACACTCGCTGATGAAGGTCTTGGCGAGTTTTGTGCCTCTCGGGCTCGCTGCCGGCGGGGTTGGTTTCCTCGCCGCCCTGGGCTCGATCCTCGGCGTCGCAGCGGTCACCGCCCTCGAGTTCCTGGTCGCGTTCCTCCAGGCCTATGTCTTCGCCATCCTCACCTGCGTCTATCTCTCCGAAGTCGTCGGAGAAGGACACCACTGACCAATCCACCACCGGCGGCGCCACCACGCCGACCGGTCATTCGCAACGAAACTACTGAAGGAGAACACTCATGGCTGCGAACCCCGGCGACGCAATGGCTCTGGCTGAAATGGGCAAGGCGATCGGCGCAGGCCTGGCCTGCACCGCACTGCTCGGCGCAGCCATCGGCGTGGGCAATGTGTTCGGCTCCTATCTCGAAGGCGCGATGCGTAACCCGTCCGCCGCCGCGGGCCAAACCGGCAATCTCTTCGTCGGCGCGGCCCTGGCCGAAGCGGCGGGCCTTTTCGGCCTCGTCGTGGCGCTGTTGCTCCTGTTCGTGTTCTGAGATCCCTTCCAAGGGCCGACGTCGCGTCTCGAAAGCGCGGCGCCGGTCCCGAACGGAATGCCGAGAAGCGACGCTGACACAGCGTTGAGATACGTCTCCAAAGGACCAGACCATGGCGGCCGAATCCTACGGCGCGGAAACGGGCGCATCCCCAGGCCTTCCGCAGTTCGACTTTAGCTTTTTTCCCAGTCAGTTGTTCTGGCTGACGGTGTTTTTTACGCTCCTCTATCTCCTGCTCGACCGGACGCTCTTGCCGAGGGTCGGCGGGGTCATCGAAAAGCGGGGGAACGTCATCAAGGCCGATATCGACGCCGCCGCCCAGGCCAACGCCGAGGCGCAACAGGCGCTCGTCGCCTATGACAGCGCCATCGCCCAGGCCAAAACCCAGGCGCGCGCGGCCATGGACGCCGCCCGCGCGGAAGCAGCCGACGCTCGGGCCGCCCAAAGCGCGGCGGTCGAAGCATCCCTCGCCAAAAAACTCAACGCCGCCGAAGAACGCCTGGCCCGCCAGCGCGGGCAGGATCTTCAAGCCGCCCGCACCGCAGCAGAGGATGTGGCCCGAGAGATCGTGTCGAAACTGACCCTGGCCCAGGCCGCCTGAAGGAGCGAAGGCCATGGATTATTTTTTTGCCGAACCGAAAAATTGGATCCTCATCGGGCTGGCATTGTTTTTTGCCGTCGTCTTCTACGCGGGCGCACACACCATCATCTTCAAAAGCCTCGATGATCGGGCCGCGGCTATCCGCGACGAACTCGGTCGGGCTGCAGCCCTGCGTCACGAGGCCGAGGAGCTCCTCAGGCAATACGCCGCGCGGAAAAACGCCGCGGAAGCAGATGCCGCCCGCATCGTGGCGCAGGCCCAGGCCGACGCCGACAGCATCCGCCGCGAGGCGGAGCGCGAACTGGCGGCTGACCTGCAACGCCGCGAGCGCCAGATGGAGGAGCGCATCGCCAGAGCCGAGCGGCTGGCCGCTGACGAAGTGCGCAGCGTCGCCGCCGACGCCGCCATCGCTGCAGCGGAGAAGCTGTTGCGCGGCGCCGACGCCGCCGAGGCCCATCGCCGGCTCGTCCGTCAAGGCGCCGCCGAAATCGCCGAGCGTTTCACATAACCGAACGCCGGAGATGGCGCGCTGCCGCCCCCGCCACGAGACGGGCGCAGGCTGCTACGGGCCATCCTTCAACACCCTCGCCTCGCCTTTGATGGCTCTGAAGGCGTGGGGCTTGAGTAGCAGCTTCTGTCGCAGGTCGACTGCGCGGCGTCCGTCCCCATGCCGCTCCATAACCGCATGGCGCGCCGATGTTTGCCTCCCATGGCCTCACCCATCGGGAAAGGGAAACCCGCAGGACGGCCCCCAGACAGGGACGACCCCGTCAAAACGGCGCACCCAGGCCCTGTTGGTGATGGCTGCGCCACACCGGCCTCAGGTCGGATCCAGGACGTCCAAACGTCGGCGACGCCGCTCAGGCATCACAGACGAGCCCCTCTCGCGCGCATCGCCGATTAGGCTCGGCCACAAAGGCTCATGCAAGAACGTGATCGTCTTCTCAAACGCCCAGGCCTCTGCAGCCTCCCCGAAAAGCCAACGCTCCCGCACGGCCTCGTCCGGCAACCCCCGCGCCCGCGATCTGGGTCTGAAGCCCCAAAACCGCCAACCAGCCCCACAACGGGACCAGCCGTTGGACCGAAGACGCGCCTATAAAGAGACAGCGTCTCTGAAGACGGCTTCTGCTCGAAAGGCGATCCTCCCGGCCCTTCCCCCGCCATCATGCTTGCCGGGGACGCTGACCCACGGATAGCCCCATCGCGCATGCCGATCGCGGGCGAAACACAAATCCGCTTCGCTGGCGACGCCTTCGAGAGCGCGGCTGCACGCCATGACCGCAAGGCCTGGCAAGACGGCGGCGAGCTCTGAGCGCAATATCTCGACATGATCGAGGCAATCGGCGCGGTCCCCGGTGCGAGGGCCGTCAGAGATCAGGGCAAGCCCCGCGATGATCGCAAGCATCATCCTCGATCAAAACGGGGGCGGGGCGGGCCTCGGCTTGCTTCTTCGCTTCCGGCCCCGCCTTCCCTGTCTCTGCTACGGCGTTCATTCCGCCGCATGCTTGAAGGCCTCCTCCGGCCTCCAGCGCAGCTTCGGCTTGCGGGCCGCGCCAGTCTCGTCCAAGCGCCGCACCGGGGCAAGCCGAGGAGCCGTCTTGAAATGGGACTGGTCCCCGCTCGCAGCGCGATCCGCCAGCGCGATCATCACATCGGCAAAGCGATCAAGCTCCGCCTTGGGCTCGGTGTCCGTCGGCTCGATCAACATGGCCCCATGCACCACCAACGGAAAATAGGTGGTGAACGGATGATAGCCCTCGTCGATCAGGGCCTTGGCCAGATCGATGGTCTCAAGCCCATGCGCGCGGATGCTCGAATCATCAAACAAGGCCTCGTGCATGCAGGGCCCGGAGGCCGCGAACGGCGCGTTGAAACGCTCCTTCAGGCGCGCGAGAATATAGTTCGCGTTAAGCACGGCGTCCTCGGCCGCCTGCCGCAAACCGTCCGCGCCATGGCTCATCATATAACTCAGCGCCCGGACGAACATGCCCATCTGGCCGTGGAACGCGCACATCCGACCAAAGGGCTGACCTGCGGCCTCCGCGGCGTGCTCGATCAGATCGAGCGCGCCGTCGTCACGACGCACCAGGTGCGGGATCGGCGCGTAAGGAGCCAAAGCCGCCGACAGCACCGTCGGACCCGCGCCAGGCCCGCCGCCGCCGTGCGGGGTCGAGAAGGTTTTGTGCAGATTGATATGCATGGCGTCCACGCCGAGATCGCCCGGGCGGACCCGGCCGACAATGGCGTTGTAATTGGCGCCGTCACAGTAAAAATATCCGCCCGCCTCGTGGATCAGATCCGCGATCTCTTTGATGTCGCGCTCAAACAACCCGCATGTATTTGGGTTGGTCAGCATGATGCCCGCCACATCGGGACCAAGCTTCTCCCGCAGCGCCTCCATATTGACCCGACCCTCCTCAGTCGCGCCGATCTCGTCCACAACGAAACCACAGGCCGCCGCCGTCGCAGGGTTGGTGCCATGCGCGCTCGCAGGGACGATCACCCGCTTGCGCGTCTCGCCTTCGCCGCGCGCGATCAAGGCCTGGCGGATGGCCAGCATCCCGCATAATTCGCCATGAGCGCCCGCCTTCGGGCTCATCGCCACAGCATCAAGCCCCGTGAGCTCCAACAGCCAATGCGCGAGTTCCGCCATCAGCTCAAAGGCGCCCTGGACCGTCGAGGCCGGTTGCAGGGGATGAAGATCGGATAAGCCCGGCAGCCGCGCCATGCGCTCGTTGAGCCGCGGATTGTGCTTCATCGTACAAGAACCAAGCGGGAAAAAGCCCAGATCGATGGCGTAATTCCGCTGGCTCAGACGCACATAATGGCGCACAGCCTCCGGCTCCGACAGACCCACAAGGCCGACAGGCGCTTTGCGGCGCAGGCCGCCAAGACGGTCCGGCAAGCCCTGGGCTTCCGGGAAATCAACGCCCGAACGGTCCGCTGAGCCGGTCTCGAACAGGAGCGACGCAGCCTGCAATAGACCGCGAGAGCCGGAGACAGTCTTAGGAGCGGGCGCGCCGTCGCCGGCCTCGCCCCGGGTGGAACGGAGTTGGGTCACGCTTGATCCCCTTCTAAAACAGCTTCCAGCGCCGATTTGAACAGCGCGATGTCATCGTCAGTATTGGTTTCGGTGGCGGCGACGAGCAGCACATCATCGAGCCCAGCTTGGGGGTTCAGCCGCGAGAACGGCACGCCCCCCAGAACACCGTGATCGACAAGATCGTCCACGACCTCGGCCGCGTTCTTCGGCAGCCGCAGGGCGAACTCGTTGAAGAAGCGCGGGGTCAGAAGCTCCACCCCCGGCGCCGCGGTCAAGGCGGCCGCGGTCTTGATCGCGGTCTCGTGATTCAACAGCGCCAGCTGCTTCAGACCGGCTTCGCCGAGAAGCGACATATGGATGGTCCAGGCCAGGGAGCAGAGGCCCGAATTGGTGCATATGTTGGACGTCGCTTTCTCCCGGCGAATATGCTGCTCGCGGGTGGACAAGGTCAGAACAAAGCCGCGCTTGCCGTCGGCGTCGGTGGTTTCCCCCGCCAAACGGCCAGGCATTTGCCGGATGTATTTTTCCTGCGTCGCGAACAAACCGACATAGGGCCCGCCAAAATTCAGCGCGTTGCCGATGGACTGGCCCTCGCCCACGGCGATATCGACCCCGTAGGCGCCGGGCGGCTCAATCAGACCAAACGCCACGCACTCGGTAAACACCGAGACCACAAGCGCTCCCTTGGCGTGGGCCGCCCGCACAATCGGCGATAGATCCGTGATCGTGCCGAACACATTGGGCGACTGCACAATCACACACGCCGTGTCGGCGTCTATCAGCTCCCCCACGGCGGCCTCGGCGTCAATGGCGGCAGGGGCCGCTTTGACCCCCATGCCCAGCGCTTCGCAGACCGTGCGCGTGGTTTCGGCATAATGCGGGTGAAGACCGCCGGACAACACCACCCCTGACCGCTTGGTGATGCGGGCGGCCATGACGGCGGCTTCGGCGCAGCCCGTGGAGCCATCATACATCGAGGCGTTGGCCACCTCCATGCCGGTCAACATCGCCACTTGGGTCTGGAACTCAAACAAGGCCTGCAAGGTCCCTTGCGCGATTTCCGGCTGATAGGGCGTGTAGGTTGTCAAAAACTCCGAGCGTTGGATCAGATGATCCACACTCGCCGGCACATGGTGGCGATAGGCGCCTGCGCCAATAAAAAACGCTGTTTCCCCCGCCTGCGTATTCATCGCCGCCAAATCTTTGAGCGCGCGTTCGACCTGGAGTTCCGTCTGGCGGAGCGGCAGGTCCACCAGCCCCGAAAGCTGGGCGGAGCTTGGCACATCGACATAAAGATCGTCGATCGAGCCAGCCCCAATCCGCGCCAACATCGCCGCGCGGTCCTCCGACGTGAGGGGTAGATACCGCATCCCTTAATCCTCGCTTCTTGACGTTTCCATCGCGCGCCGGATCGCCTGAACGCGCGGCTCGGCCCGACGGCCCAAATCAGCCATGACCCCCGCCGCGTCCTCCGCCGCGCGGTTCTGGCTCAGCTTCCATTTGCCCTCCGCGGCGGCGATCGATATCCGAACCCCGACCACCCCGCCCAGCATCCCCGCCCGGTAATCCGCCGGCGCGTCGCTGAAGGCCCAAGGCTTGGCTCGATCCGCCTCCATCTGATCGGTCAAGGCGCTCACCACCGCCTCGAGCGAGGCGGCGTCATCAAAACATGTCACGCGACCCTCGACCTCGGCGCGTATATAATTCCACGTCGGAACCACGCGACCATGAGCGGCCTTGGACGGATAAGCCGACGGGCTGACATAGGCGTCCGGCCCCACAAACACAGCAACGCACGCCGCGCCATCCGCCAGCCGCGCGAACGGGTTGGCCCGAGCCACGTGACCCCAAAGCCCGACGATCCGCCCCTCCTCATCGCGTTCGGCCAGAAGGGGGGCGTGCGCCACAACCACGCCCTCAGGCCCCCTTGCGGCCAAAACCGCAAGCGGATGCGCCGCGATCAAGCCGGCGATCGCTTCGGCGTCATGGCGCAAAAAGACCTGCGGACCATACATCGCGCCCTAACCTCCAATATGGGTTCTGTACGCGGCCGCGTCCATCAGCCCGTCGCACTCGCTGGGGTCTTTAAGCTTCAGCTTGACGAACCAGCCCTCGCCCTCGGGGCCGTCATTCACAAGCTGCGGATTGCCCACAATGGCCTCGTTGACCGCAACCACCTCGCCCGACACCGGCGCGTAAACGTCTGAAGCCGCCTTGGCGCTCTCCACCACCGCCATATCGGCCCCCTTAGCGAAACTCTTCCCAAGAGCAGGCAGCTCCACATAAACGACATCGCCAAGCTGTTCGGCGGCGTAAGTCGTGATGCCCACGATCGCCAGATCGCCTTCCAGGCGCACCCACTCGTGGTCGGGGGTGTATTTCACGGTCATGGACTCAGCCTTTCTTGTAGCGGTGCGGAACAAAGGGGAGATCGACAATCTCAGCGAGGTGCTTCTGGCCACGGATCATGAGATCAAGCGTGGCGCCGGCCTTGGCGAAGGCAGGCGGAACATAGCCCATCGAAATCGGCGCATTGAGCGTTGGCGAAAAGCCGCCCGAGGTGACGACGCCGATCTTGTCGCCATAGGAGTGGATGTCCACCCCTTCGCGGGCCGGGGCGCGGCCGACGGGACGCAGGCCCACCCGCTTGCGCCGCAAAGTCGGGCTATGGGTCGCGTCGTCGCGGATCTCGGCAAGGATGCGTTCAGCGCCAGGAAAATCCGCCGCCTCGCGGCGGCGCTTCTGAATGATCCAGCCGAGGCTCGCTTCAATCGGAGAGATGGTCGGGTCGAGATCATGACCATAAAGGCACAAACCCGCCTCAAGCCGCAACGAATCCCGTGCGCCCAGGCCGATGAGCTTGACCTGCGCGTGGCCCAAGAGCGCCTGGGCGAAGGCCATGGCGTGCTCCGGACGGACGAGGATCTCAAAACCGTCCTCGCCAGTATAGCCGGAACGGGAGATGGTCAGCCGGCCAAAGAGACGGGTTTCAAAGCGGGCGTAGGTCATGAACCGCATCTCGCCGGCGCCGGGGACGAGCGGGTTCAGCACCTCCTCGGCCTTCGGCCCTTGCAAAGCGAGCAACGCCCGATCATCGGCGCGCACGACGCGCGCGTCGCCAGCAGCTGCTTTCTCCAGCAGCGCCCAATCCGCTTCCTTGCAGCCGGCATTGACGACCACATAGAGATCGCCCTGCGCCTCGGGCTCGGAAGGCCGGGCCACCATCAAATCGTCTTCAATACCGCCCCGGTCGTTGAGCAGAACCGTGTACCGGATCTGGCCGGGCTTCAGGTTCTGGATGTCGGAAGGGACCAGGCGCTCGATGATCGAAGCCACACGCTTGTGAGCGTCTTCCGGCTCTAGGCCATGCCCCTTGGGCAGGCCAAAAAATGAAGGGCCCATGTGAGAGACATCGAACAGGCCCGCGCTGGAGCGCGTCCATGCGTGTTCGGCCATCAGCCCCTCTTTGTAGAGAATCGGCATGTCGTAACCCGCGAACGGCCCCCATTTCGAGGCCAGCTCCCGGTGCAGTGCGTCGAGCGGCAAGCTCTTCAGGGTTTCTGCAGTGTCGGTCATGGCCCCTCACACGCACAGCTGCGCCGACCCAGCCCATGCTCCGGGCCTTGGGTCCACGCCCCCGCTGTCCTTTGAGCCTGAGAGATTCACGGGGTGAGCCTATCGCCCGCCCGCTTACTCCTTCGGCGGCGCCGCCTGTGACAGCGACGCGCTTTCCAGCGTGTTCATCCCCCCGCGGTCCTTTTCCCTGAGCGTTTCCGGGGCGGTTGCGCCTTCGGGGCCGGGCCAAACATGGACGCGGTCTCTCCCGCGGGGTTCGTTTGTCTAAGGGGTTAACTGGAGCGCGCCAGGGGGGAAGTCAAACATCTTTACCCATGACGGCGACATCATGGCTCGCAAGACCAAGCGGCGCCTGGATTTTGGGCGCCTGAAGCGGCTGGGCCGGCGCCTCCGCCGACGCCGCGCGCCGCGCGCTGCGACAGGATCGGCCCGCCAGACCCGCGCTCCGGAGCGAATCGAGGGCCCGCAGGCCGCCAGGGCCTCGACCGACGCGGACGCGTGACCCTATGCAACCAAGCCGGGGGGCGCTGTGCGCACACGAGACACGCCCGCCCGCCCGACTTCTCTCTTCAAACGTCGGAAAGCCCCGCAAGCTGCGCGGTCACATGCGCTCCGGCGCGCTCAAGCCCAACAGCGCGAGCGTGGTTTCAAGCTGATGCAACGTCGCTTTGGCGAGCATAAGCCGCGAAGCCTTCACCGCCGCATCGGGCTCGGTGAGAATCGGGCATTGGTCGTAAAAGGCGGAGAACGCGCGGGCGAGTTGATAGGCGTGTTCGGCCAGGAAGTGCGGCGCTCTTTTGTCTATGGAAGCCGCCACCGCGCTGTGAAAGGCGTCAAGGGCGAGAGCCAGGGCGCGCTCGGCCGGATCGGCGATCAGGATGGCCCCGCCCTCAGCGCCCTGGGCCTCCGCCTTGCGCAGGATCGATTTGATCCGCACCGCCTGGTACAAAAGATAAGGACCGGTCTTGCCCTCAAAAGACACAAACCGGTCGATATCAAAGACATAACTGGTGCCGCGAAACGCCTGGAGGTCGGCGAACTTGATGGCCGCAATCGCTACGCTGTGGGCGATGGCCTCCACCTCCTCGGGGCCAAAATCCTGGCCAATCTCAGCCTCCCTCAAACGCGCATGGGCCTTGTCCTTCGCCATGGCGATCAGGTCGGCAAGACGCAATACGCCCCCGGCCTTGGTCTTGAACGGCTTGCCGTCAGTCCCGTTCATGGTGCCGAAGCCCAGATGCTCCAGCTGGGCGCGTGCGATATAACCCGCCTTGGCGGCGGCGCGGAACACCTGCTCGAAATGGTCCGCCTGGCGTTGGTCGACGACGTAAAGAATGACGTCGGGATCCTGCGCGCGCTTGCGCTGAAGAATGGTGGCGAGGTCGGTGGTCCCATACATCGCAGACCCCTCCCGCGACACGACCAAAAGCGGCGGCACGTCAGGGCCCATGGTCCCGTCTTTTTTCGGCGCCAGCTTCTCATGGACGTGAACCACAAGAGCCCCGTCGTCCTCCTCGGCCAAACCACGGGCTTTCAGGTCCGCCACCATCTCCGGAATCAGCGGGTCGGCGTCGCTCTCCCCCAGCCACAAGTCGAAATCGACCCCAAGGGCTGCGAAGTCCCGCTTCTGCGCCGCCATCGAGACCTGACGCATCCGCTCCCAGATGATGCGGCAGACCGGATCGCCGCTTTGCAGACGGGCCGTGGCCTTCCGGGCGCGATCGCGGAACGCCATGTCGTCTTTGATACGCGCGGAGGCCAAGGGATAGCGCTCCTGCAGCCAATCCAGCGTCAATGTGGCGAGCGCCTGCTCGGAAGCGGCGTCGGCCCCGAAGGCCTCCTCGATCACAGCGATCATAAGGCCCATCTGGAAGCCCCAATCGCCGAAATGGGCGTCGCCCCAAACAGTCGCCCCCGCAAAACGCAAGACGCGTTTCAGGCTCTCGCCCAAAATCGACGAGCGCAAATGACCCACATGCATGGGCTTGGCGACGTTCGGGCCGCCATAATCGACCACAAAGCGCCGACCGGACAAATCGCCGTCGAACCCGGCCTTGGGGGCAAGCACGGCGACGGCGCGCGCGCTGAGCGCCGCGTCAGGAACAGAGAGGTTCAAAAAACCCGGCCCCGCAACCGCCACGTCCTGCACCAGGGCGTGGCCTGACAACCGGGCAGCGACAGCCTCCGCCACCTCCCGCGGCGGCTTGCCCGCAGCCTTCGCCGCAGCCATCGCGCCGCTGCATTGAAACGCCGCTAAATCCGGACGCGCGGACGCAGACACCAGGCCGAAGCGCGCCTCAAGCCCCTCCGCGACGAACGCCGCCCCGACGACCGCCGACAATTGTTCCGCTAAATCCGCCATGACGCTTAGCTTCCTGGCGCGTTCACCCGAAAGCGCCGACCCTCGCGATTGAAGGCGAGCTGGTCCTCGGTCAACTCAAAACCCACCATGACCTCGAAGTTTTCACCCGAGATGTCGGCATTGGCCCGCGGGATGACGATGCCTTCAATGGTCTGGGTCGTGGCCATCACATCCTCGCCGCTCGGGAAGCGGACATCGACGGTGTAATATTGCTTCGCCAAAGGCAGACCGGAACTGCGCCGGACCACCGCCACCCAATAGGTATAGGCGCGTTCGTTCGTCCGGGCGGCAGGGCCGCGGCCAAAGGCCATGTCGACTTCAATCGACATCACGATCGGGGCTTCCCCGACATAGCGGCACAAGCCGCGAACGCCCTGCACCTCGCCCGTGAAGGCGATGTTGGCGTAACGCTGAGCGTTCGGGTCCTGAAACTCAACCAGGCGCGATGTTTCATAAAGCGCCCCCATCAAAGGGCAGGGACCGGCGTTCGGTTCGTCGTCGGCCCCAAGAGCGCGGGCGAAAAAGCCCGGACTGGCGTCGGGGACAGCGGCCTCGCCGCCGCCCGTCGCGCAGGCCGCGAGGGTTGGACTGAAGGCCGTACCAAGAACCATCGCCGCCAGGGCCCGCTTCAGCTGCATCGTCTCGTCTCTTTCCGGCTGATCCCGCCAAACCGCCATCTTCGGGAAGCGTCAGGAAAAAGCCCTGCTTCCGCTCCCGGCCCGGCATCGTCTATGATGGGTGATAATGGCGCCCGGCGCGCCCCGCAACAAGCGAGGGCGCCGCACGCGAAGCCCTTCGTCTGTGGAAAGGCCCTATCCTCCGTGACCCCTCCCGACGGCCCCGCCGCCACCACCGCCCGCGCCCCCGCTCGCCCCCTCACGATCCTGCTTGCAAGCCCGCGCGGCTTCTGCGCGGGCGTGGACCGGGCGATCCAAATCGTGGAGCGCGCTTTGCTCAAATGGGGCGCGCCCGTCTATGTGCGGCACGAGATCGTCCATAATCGGCACGTGGTGGAACGATTGCAGGCTTTAGGAGCCGTGTTCGTCGAAGAACTGCACGAATGCCCCCAAGACAGGCCGGTGGTTTTCTCCGCCCACGGAGTACCCAAAGCGGTTCCGGCGGAAGCGGAACGGCGGGAGATGGTTTATGTCGACGCCACCTGCCCTCTGGTGTCGAAGGTGCATGTGGAAGCCGAACGCCACCACGCTGCAGGCCTGGACATCGTCCTGATCGGGCACGCGGGCCATCCCGAAGTGATCGGGACCATGGGTCAACTCCCCAACGACGCCATCGCCCTGATCGAAACCGTCGCAGACGCCGAGGCGTTCCAACCGAAGGATCCCGCGCGACTCGCCTTTGTCACCCAGACCACGCTCTCGGTGGACGACACCGCCGCGATCGTTGCAGTCCTGCAGCGGCGGTTTCCGCTCATGGTCGCCCCGCACAAAGAAGACATCTGCTACGCCACGACCAATCGCCAGGAGGCGGTGAAAGCGCTGGCGGCGGGAACGGATCTGGTCCTCGTCATCGGGGCGCCGAACTCGTCAAACTCCGTGCGGCTCGTCGAAGTGGCCGAACGAGCCGGAGCCAAAAGCGCGCGCCTCATCGCCTCAGCGCAGGATATCGATTGGGCCTGGCTTTCAGACGCCCGCCGCGTCGGGGTCACAGCCGGAGCCAGCGCGCCCGAGGACCTCGTCCAAGGCGTCGTCGACGCGCTGCGCGCCCGGTTCGCCGTGACCCTAGAAGAGGTGCGGGTCACCGATGAAGACGTCGTGTTCAAATTGCCCCGGGTCCTGGCGGAGACCACAAGCGGCGCGTGAGACCTGCCCCGGGGTCATGAGAGACCCGCCCGGATCGGTCCATACCGGACGCGCCATTGGCGTCCTCGCCTGCACGCCGCGAACCCACCATAGCCTCGCCGTCAGCCGTCAGAACCAGACTGCCGAAGCCGATTGCCCGAAGCCGATTGGCCGAAGCCGATTGGCCGAAGCCGATTGGCCGAAGCCGATTGGCCGAAGCGGATTGGCCGAAGCCGATTGGCCGAACCCTTGCACGCCCCTCCGGCGTAAGACATGTAAGGCCCCCATGAGCGCTCCTCTGTTCTTCCCCGGCCAAGTCTGGACCCTGAAACCCCCCGCCGAGCCCGTCATGCGCGTCCGGATCGGGGCCGTGGACAGTATCGGCGGCCGTATCGGGATCCACATGGAGGTGCTGAACGCCCCGCTCCCCGAAGGATTTGACGCCGGCGAGGACGTCAAAACCCTCTCCATAGGACATGTCCCCATCACCGCGGAGGCGCTCGGGCAGGCGGTCGACACGCTCGAGACGAGCGGGGCCATGCCCTCCAGACCCTTTCTCGATGGGGTCGCGGCCTGGCGGCAGGAGCAGGAGTACGGCAGGGCAGGGTTTTTCGACGCTCCGCCGCACGCCATCGTGGACATGCTGTTTGAGGCCATGCGGCAGTCAAGCCGCCCCACGCTTCAGGACCCGTCCTGACCGGCGCGATTTTTGCGCTATGCTGGGGCCATGGCCGTCTATACCGACATCTCCGACGACGAACTGAACGCGCTTCTTTCAGACTATGACGTCGGCGAAGCGCTGTCGTTCAAGGGCATCGCTGAAGGGGTGGAGAACTCCAATTTCCTGCTCGAGACCACAGCCGGCCGCTTCATTCTCACCGTTTATGAGAAACGCGTCCGAACCGAGGATCTCCCCTTCTTCATGGCGGTGATGGAAACCCTCGCCGCGCAGGGCGTCATGGCCCCCCGGCCGGTGCGGACCCGGACCGGCGCACCCACCGCCTTTGTCCGCGGCAAGGCCTGCGCCCTCATCTGCTTTTTGACCGGGGTCTCGCCCAAGCGGCCCAACCCCGCCCATTGCCGGGCCGTGGGGGCGGCCCTGGCGCATATGCACCTGGCGCTCAGAGGATCGGGACTGACAAGGCCCAACAGCCTCAGCCTGCAGGATTGGGAAGGCCTGGTCCGACCCCGTCTTGGGGAAGCCGAAGCCCTGCAGCCAGGGCTCTCGGCCAGACTTCAAGCCGATTTGACAGCCCTCGAAGCGGCTTGGCCCGATGGCCTGCCGCAGGGCGTGATCCACGCCGATCTCTTTCCAGACAATGTCTTGTTTCTGGGGCCGAAGCTCTCAGGCCTGATCGATTTCTATTTCGCCTGCACCGACGCGCTGGCCTACGACCTCGCGGTCTGCATCAACGCCTGGTGCTTTGAACCGGATCGCAGCTTTAATCTGACCAAAGGCCAAAACCTCATCGCCGGATACAACGCCGTCCGGCCGCTGACCGGGCGCGAACGCGACGCCCTCCCCATCCTGGCCCGCGGCGCAGCAATGCGCTTCTTCGCCACCCGCCTCGCCGACTGGACCACAAGCCCCCAAGGCGCCCTCGTGAAACCCAAAAACCCGCTCGACTACGCCGACCGCCTGGCCTTCCACGCCCGGGCCACAGGCCCAGGCGACTATGGCGGCTGAAAACGCGCGCTGAACAAGCATGCTTGCCAAGCGCGCTCTGATCGCTTTTCTCCCTCCACGTGGAGGGCGCGATTGGATCCCCGCGCCCCAGGAGAAGGCTCATGGCGCTTCGCGCGACCCTTGCCCTGTTCGCCGCCGCCCTGACCATGATTGTCATGGGACCGATGGCTCTGACCTTTACCGACGCCGCGCTGGCGGGCCGGCAGGTCGGGCTTTTGGAGATCTTGGGTCTTGATCCGCCGACCCCCTTGGTCCTGATGGCCTTCGCCTTCGGGGCGGCGATCCTGATCGGCTCGCTTGCGCTGGCGGCGGTGTGGCTGCCGCTGCACGGGCTTTTGGACCTGACCGGCCTCAGGGGCTGGGGCATGTATCTGGCCTTGGGCTACGTGGCCGGAGGCCTCGTTCTCGCCGCCGGCTTGGGTCCCCTTGGCCTCGACCGCTTCCCCGTGCTTCCGCTCCTGTTGGCGGGCGGCGCGACGGGCGCCGTCAGCGCCCTGATTTTCTGGCTGGTGCGCCGCCCGGATTGGATCTGATGGCTGGCGTCGAGATCTTCACCGACGGCGCTTGTTCGGGCAATCCTGGCCCAGGGGGCTGGGGAGCGATCCTGCGCTTCAACGGAACCGAAAAAGAACTTTCCGGAGCTGAAGCGCTTACCACCAATAACCGCATGGAGCTTATGGCGGCGATCGCGGCGCTCGAGGCCCTGACGCGCCCTTGTGCGGTGACGCTCACGACCGACAGCCAATATGTCAAAGACGGGCTGACCAAATGGATCCATGGATGGAAACGCAACGGCTGGACAACTTCGGACAAAAAGCCTGTCAAGAACGAAGACCTTTGGAAAAGGCTCGACGCCGCCGCCGCCCGCCACCGCGTCACCTGGCAGTGGGTCAGAGGCCACACCGGTCACCCTGAAAATGAACGGGCCGACGCGCTCGCCCGCAACGCCATCGCCGCCTTGCGCGCCGGCTTTTGATCGGCCCCGGGGAAGACCTTCGGGCACGACCCTGGGGGCTTTGGCCCCAAGACAGTCGGACAACGCCCTCAACCGACGCTTTTGAAGAAAACAGTGCTTGCTTGCAGCGCGCTGATGTCAGATCAGGCCTCGCCAGCGCGCCCGGCCTGGTCGGCGCGGAAGCCGTCGCTCGCCTGCGGATCCGGCCCTTGATCTGAAGGAGAGGCCCCGTCGGTTGCGCCCCTCAGTATCCCCGCCTAAACGCGCCTCCTCACCATCACGCTCGCCCCAGTGACGCCGACAACCTCCACACCCTCCCCCGCCGCGATCGGCTCGGGGCTCTCCGCCCGCCATTCGGTGTCGCCCAACCGGACACGCCCCTCGCCCTGGGCGAAGTCCGCCACCGCCACACCCTGAGCCCCCGCCAGCTGACGACCGGGATCGTTGAGGCCAGTGTCAGGCCCAGCAAGGAGGCGGTTGCCGAACAATGGCCGGGCGAAGACCAATAACAACACCACCGCGACCGCGAAAATCATCAGCTCCGCGGTGAACGGCATCGGCGCGATCATCGCCGCCAAGCCAGTCAGCCACGCCGCAACCGCAGGCCAAAGCAGATAGGTGCTCCCCGTCAGGAGCTCAACCAGGAGCAGCCCCAAGCCTAAAGCCAACCAATGCCAGTAGGCGAAACCAGCCAAGGCCTGCAGCAGCGATTCCATGAGAGCGAAGCCCTTTCCTCACTCCTTAGGTGGCCCGATTGGTCTTCGGTTGCAACACGCTCAGCCGCGGTGGGGGCCAGTCCAAGGACTTTGCTGGGGAGGCGGGGACCCGCGCGCGGCAGACCGACCAGCCTCGCTCAGAGAGCGCAGGCCTTCCACCAACGAGGCGAGACCCGCCAAATCCGCCGGCACGATCACCGTGCGCTGCTGGGGGCTTTCGGCCAGTTTTCCGAAAGCCTCCACATATTTCTGGGCCACAAAATAATTCACTGCCTGGACGTCCCCGCGGGCAATGGCCTCGCTCACGAGTTCAGTGGCCTTGGCTTCAGCCTCAGCCGCGCGCTCCCGGGCCTCAGCGTCGCGGAAGGCGGCGTCGCGGCGGCCTTCGGCTTCCAGGATCGCCCCCTGCTTGGCGCCCTCAGCCCTCAGGATCGCCGCCTGCTTCTCCCCCTCGGCCTCCAAAATCTGCGCCCGGCGCTCCCGCTCGGCCTTCATCTGGCGGGCCATCGCCTGGGTCAGGTCGGCAGGCGGGGACAGGTCCTTGATTTCGATGCGGGTGACCTTCACGCCCCATGGATGGGTGGCGGCGTCGATGACGGTCAGCAAGCGCGCATTGATCGAGTCCCTTTGAGACAAAACCTCATCAAGGTCCATCGACCCCACGACCGTACGCAGGTTTGTCTGAGACAAATTGACGATGGCGAGATTCACGTTCTCTACGGCGTAGGCAGCCTTCGATGCGTCCATCACCTGGGTAAAAACCACCGCGTCACACGTCACGATCGCGTTGTCTTTGGTGATCACCTCCTGCCGGGGCACGTCGAGAACGGTCTCCATCATCGACAGCCGCCGCCCCACCCGGTCGACAAAGGGCGTGATGAACGAGATCCCAGGCTTCAGCGTGCGAAGATAACGGCCGAAACGCTCGACCGTGAACTCCCGACCCTGAGGAACAACTTTCACCGCGCTCAAAGCCGCCATCAGCGCCAGAAACGCGAACACATAGACCACCAAATCCCCGCCCATGCTCTCGTTCACCTTTGTAAGCCGTTAGAGCTGGCCGAGCAGGTACTCCGCGCTGGAGACTTTGTATTCGCCGCCCTGCTCGACATTCAACTCCGCCACAACGCCATCCTTGACCAGCATAGAATAACGCTGGGAACGTAAACCCATCCCAAACTTGGCCGCGTCCATCTCCAAGCCGATCGCCTTGGTGAACGCGCCATTGCCGTCGCCCAACATCAGCATGCTGTCGCCGACCTGTTGATCCGCGCCCCAGGCCTTCATGACAAACGCGTCGTTGACCGCTACGCAGGCGATCGCGTCGACGCCTTTGGCGGCCAGCTCGGCCTGCTTGTCTCGGAAGCTCGGCAGATGCTTGGCCGAGCAAGTCGGGGTAAAGGCGCCAGGAACCGCGAAAAGCGCCACCGTCTTGCCCGCGAACACATCTTTGGTGGTCATCGGCTTCGGTCCCTCCGCCGTGCCCGCCATAAAGGTCGCTTCAGGAAGTCTGTCGCCCACTTTGATCATCGCTTTCTCCTCCTGACCATGCGCCGCGCATTAAGGCGCAAGACACCGGGCTGGTACACCATTCGCATAGAACGTGCGAAGCAAATTGAACGATCCAGCCAACCGCTTGCCGTTTCGGCACAAACCGGCAAGCATCGTACACACCAGTCAGGGAGACGACGCCTTGGGGAGCCTTGCGGGGAAGCTATTGGTGGCGATGCCGGGGATCGGCGATCCCCGATTCGAGCGCAGCGTGATCTTGATGTGCGTGCACAACGCCGAGCAGGCGATGGGCGTCATCGTGAACAAACCGAAGGATGAGCTGACCGTGGGCGACGTCCTTGAACATCTCGGCATCCCTCTCGCAGGGCCAGCGCCGCTGGACATGGTGCTGGACGGAGGTCCAGTGCGCCAGGAACGGGGCTTTGTGGTGCACTCCCCAGAGTTCGCCGCAGGCGAGGCGACCCAGCCCGTCAGCGCCAATCTGTCGCTCACCACCTCGCGCGACGTCCTTGAGGCGATGGCCGGCCCCTCTCCGCCGCAACGCTACACCCTGGCCCTGGGTTGCTCGAGTTGGGGGGCGGGGCAGCTCGAGGCCGAACTGCGCGGCAACGCCTGGCTCGTGGTGGAATGCGACGACGCCATCGTGTTCGACGCCGATCACGCCCGCAAATGGGAACGGGCGATCCGGCGTCTCGGGGTAGAGCCGTCCCAGCTGATCGGCGAAACCGGCCGGGCCTGACGCCCTCGCCTAAATCCCGTCCCGCGGCATTCCGAAATAACGTCCCTGGCCTAGTCCATAGCCCAGATCCAGAAAGGTTTGGCGCTGGTCATGGGTCTCCACCCCCTCGGCGGTAAGGGTCAAACCCAAATCCGCCGCGATCTGGGCCACAGCGCGGGCGACTGCGGCGGCGCCAGGATGGGGCAGGGCCGCCGCAAACCCTTGATCGAGTTTCAACCCATCCAGAGGCAGCGCCAATAACCAAGACAAACCCGCAAACCCTGCCCCGAAATCATCGGCGGCGACGGCCATGCCTTCGCCCCTCACCCCATGCAGGGCATAGGCCAAGGCCGCTATGTCTCCAGGGCGTTCCTCTTCGGTCAGCTCCACAGTGAGGCGCTCAGGCGCGATCCCGGCCGCTTGGGCGGCGGCCGCCAAACGCGCGCCATAAGCTTTTCCCTCGAGTTCGGCGACGGTTGCGTTGAGCGACAAACGCAAACCCGCCGACCATGCGGCGGAGGCGAAGGCCTCAAGAGCGGCCTCCACCATAGCCTGGGCGAGGCCCGCCATGTGTCCGGCCCCTGCCGCGGTCGCGCGCACCAAAGCCGCCGGCGCCACCCCCCCATCCAAGCGCCGCCACCGGACCAAGGCCTCGACCCCGACCAAGCGGCCCGTGTCGAGCGCCGCAATAGGCTGAAAATGCGGCGCGATCGCTCCAGACCCCAGGGCCTCCGCAAGAACGGCTTTAACCCCCATCGTCATGCTCCGCCGTCGCCCGCATCGCGCGGGTCGATCATTCCATAGAGCACATGGTCGCGCCAATCGCCGTCAATCTTGAGGTAGCGGCGCGCCAATCCCTCCTCGGCGAAACCGACCTTGGCCAGGACCCGACGCGACGCCGCGTTGTGCGGTTGGCACGCCGCCTCCACGCGGTGCAAGCCAAGATCCTCAAAACAATAGCGTACCACCGCAGCCACCGCATCGGTGGTGTAGCCTTGGCTCTGAAACGGCTCGCCCACCCAGTAGCCGATGGCGCACATCTGGGCGACCCCCCGCTGGATACGGCTGACAGTGATCCCGCCAACAAGGGCGTCGTCCTCGCGCCGAAAACTGAGAAACGGATAAGCGCGGCCCTCGCGGATATCCTCCGCATAGCGGCGCAGACGAAACCGGAAGGCCGCGCGGGTGAGCTCATCCTCCGCCCAGGTCGGCTCCCAGGGCGTGAGAAAGGCGCGGCTGGCGGAACGAAGGCGCGCCCATTCGCCATGGTCCTTCAGCTCAGGCGGCCGAAGATAGAGCCGGGCGCCGTCAACCCGACGCATCAGAACGATCCCGCCACGGCCCGCACTCCCGCCTTGGGCCCCAACGCCGCCCGGACCGCCGGCCCCTCAAGCGCAGCGCACGCGCAAGCCTTCACCTCATCGGCCGTCACCGCTTCGAAGCGGGCGACCAGCGCCTCAAAAGGGGTCAAAGCGTTGCGGATAAACACCTGGCTCGCCCGCGCCTCGGCGCGCGATGCGGGGCTTTCAGCGCCCATCAGCAATCCCGCTGTCACCATCGCCTTGGCGCGCCTGAGTTCGGAATCGGTGGGACCGCGCTCGGCAAGCCCCCCCAACACCGCCTCGACCGCAGCGGCGACCCCGGCGGCCTCCCGGGGCGCACACCCGGCATAGACCCCAATCCGGCCGGCGTCGTCATAGGCCTCGCCATACGCGTCGATCGCGTAGGCCAGACCCCGCTTCTCGCGGACCTCCTGAAAAAGCCGCGAGGCCATGCCGCCGCCGAAAATCTCAATCATAAGCCGCTGGGCGTAGGCCCTCTCGTCACCCGTCGGCAGCCCAGGCCAGCTCATGACAAGATGGGTTTGTTCAAGCCGCCGCACCTCGCCGACAGCCCCAGCCTGAGGCCGCGCAGGCGCCGGCGGAGGCCCCGCCCCAGAAGGCAGACTGGCGAAGCGGGATTCCGCCGCCTCGATCAACGCCTCGCGGTCGTAGGCGCCAGCGGCGGCGATGACCAGGCCTGCGCCCATAAGATGGGTCTGCTTGAAGGCGGCGAGCGCGTCGATGGTAAGCCCCGCCAGGCTCTCCTCGCTTCCCAAAATGGGCCGTCCCAAAGGCTGATCTGGGTAAAGCGCTGCCTGATGCACCTCAAAGACCCGGTCGTCCGGCGCGTCAAAGGCCTCCCCCATCTCCTGGCGCACGACCGCTTTCTCTTTCTCCAACTCCGCCGGCTCCCAATGAGGCGCGAGCATGATGTCGGCGATCAGATGCAGGGCATAGGCGGCATGGGGCTTGGTCACCCGCGCGTAGTAGGCGGTGCGCTCAT
>JAGWZH010000095.1 GCA_018971945.1 Alphaproteobacteria bacterium
GCTTGCTCAACAGAAGCTTGCGGGCTGTCAGCAGGGCGCGCACCTCCTGGGCCGCCAGCGATTTGCAGTGAACAGGCCGGAACCATCCCATCCGCATCAGATGCGCGATACCCAGAGTATCCGTCTTGATCAAGCCAGTTTCCGTTCCCAGCGAGCGCCTTTTTTGAGCATGGCGTTGGCGAGGATGACGAGTTTTCGCATGACCGCGACGAGGGCGACTTTGGGCGCTTTTCCGGCGCCGATCAGGCGTTCATAGACGGCCTTGAGGTCGGCGTTGAAGCGCATCGCGACGAGCGCGGGCATGAACAGCGCGTGGCGCAACTCGGCGCGGCCGCCGCGGATGAAGCGTTTGCCGCGCGATTGTCCACTGTCGCGCGCGATCAGCGCATCCGGATCGCTCGCGACCTTCGCCTCCCGCAAAATCCGCCCGGCGCGATCCACAACGCACACGCTTGTCTGTTCCAAAGACACGTCCAATCCAACATACTGTTCCATGGTCGTCCCTTCTGATGCTTGGCGCATGCGAAAGCATGACGCCGTACTGAAACAATCAGTTTGAGGGACGACCAACCGCACCGGCAACCGCCAGATTGATCTCGACCGGGCCCATTACCCCATCTAGACCTGCTGCCCTAGAGCCACGCCGAGAACATCATCGTGTCCTGGCCGGACGGTCACGACACCACCGGGCTTGAGATACACGCTCATGACCTACAGCAGATGTTCGTGCATGCCCCCGACACGAAGATCGAAATTCACCCGATCCGCGTTGCGGTGGGCGAGTGGACCGCCGTCACGGGCGTGATGACAGGCACGTTCACGCTGCCGCTGCGTCTTGCCGACGGCGCCGTGATTCAGCCGACCGGACGGTCCTTTAGAGTGCCCATGTCGACATTCGGGCATTGGACCAACGGACGCATGGATCACGAATGGCTCTATTGGGACAACCAGACCTACATGCGCCAATTGGGTCTGGCTCAGTAGTTGGCGGCCAGATGGGCGGCGCTGGCAACGCGCCGCCCATACTCTTCACCGATCCCAACCCGCCCAAAGGCCACCGGACGATTGTCTTCGCTCGCTACCTGGCGGCGACATTCGATTAGCGCGCCGAGGCGAACACCTGCGCGTCTTATTTTACGAAATCCTGCAAACTAGGTGTCTTAAGTGACATTTTCCTGCTATGCACGGGTCTTATGGTGCAGCCCCTCGACGATCTGCCGGAAGTCTTTCTGTCCAGCGACGACCTCAGTTCGGCGGTGTCACGGGCGGTCGCGGCAGGCGAGCTGCGCCAGCTCGGACCCAGACTCTACACCAAGAACCTGACCGATGCGCCCGAGATCATCATCCGCCGCAACGCCTGGCCGATCGTCGCCGCTTATGCGCCGGGCGCCCTGATCGCCGATCGCACCGCGCTTGAGAACCGGCCCGCCGAGGACGGGTCCGTCTTTATCGTTGCGGCGCGGCGCCGTGACATCCAATTGCCGGGACTCTGGATCAGGCCGCGCTCGGGGCCCGAGCCCATGGAAGACGACCGCCCCTTTATTGGCGGCTTGCGTTTGTCTTCGCCGGGCCGGGCCTATCTCGACAATATGGCCCCCTCGCGAAAACGCGGCGGCGTCAGCCGGACCTTGAGCCGCGAAGAGCTGGAGCTTCGTCTCGACGACATCATGCGCCGCCGCGGCGTCGAAGCACTCAATCAAGCGCGCGACGAAGCCCGACGCGTCGCCCCCCTGATCGGCCGAGACGAAGAATTTGCAGCGTTCGACAAGCTCGTCGGCGCCCTGCTCGGCACGCGCGACGATAACCTCGTCTCCGATCGCGCGCGCGCGCGTCGCACCGGCGCGCCCTTCGATCCTGACCGGATCGCGCTCTTCGAACATCTGCATCAGGAGTTGCAAAACACGGCGTTGCCAAGCCGGCCGGTTGCGGCGCGCACTGGCGAAGCCAACGCCTCGCTCACCTTCTTTGAAGCCTATTTCTCGAATTTCATTGAAGGCACCGAATTCGAAGTCGCGGAAGCGGCCGACATCGTCTTCAACAACGTCATTCCGGCAGACCGCCCCGAAGACGCCCACGACGTTCTGGGCACATGGCGGATCGTCTCCGATCCGGTTGAAATGGCCCGAACGCCGCAAACCGCTGATACGCTCTTTGATCTGATCAAAAAACGTCACGCCATTCTGATGGAGAGCCGCCGCGACAAGCTGCCCGGCGCGTTCAAACAAGCCAGCAACCGCGCAGGCCAAACCGTTTTTGTGGCGCCGGATCAGGTCGAGGGAACGCTCGCGCGCGGGTTTGAATTCTATCCGAGCCTCAGGGCGCCGCTCGCGCGCGCGATCTATATGATGTTCCTGATCTCCGAAGTGCATCCCTTCGCCGACGGCAATGGGCGCATCGCGCGGATCATGATGAACGCCGAGCTTGTCGCCGCGGGCGAAGAACGGATCATCATTCCGACGATCTTCCGCAGCAATTATCTACAGGCGTTGAAGGCCCATTCCCTGAGCCGCCATCCCGCCCCGATCGTGCGCACGCTCGACTTCGCGCAGAAATGGGTCGCCGCCATATCCTGGTCGGACCTGCACCACTCCCAGGAAGCGCTGACGCGCACCAATGCCTTCATGGACCCGGCAGCAGCCGACGATGCCGGCATCCGGCTCAAAATTCCGCAGGCTTATGAGTAGAAGCAGATGCCATGGCGCACTTGGCATCGTGCTCGCCGGCGTCAAGGGACGGCTTCTGCCTCTTCGCCCTGGACGCCGGCTTGCGCGCGATGGCGTGCTGAAGGTGTCGGGACGTGGAAGCCACGTCCCTTCTTCATTCGACCTCGCGCCCTGATCGGGCCGAGGTCGAACATGGGAGCATGGGCCGGTCAAAAAAGGTCGCGCAGTCCTTTCAGCATCGATTCTTGCGATTGATCGCGAACGGACGCGATCCTTGGCGAACCCTCACTCCCACTTTGTTGTCAATTGGCGCAATAAGACCTTGAAACTATGTTATGAGAGATATTTTTGTTGATCATATATCGTCAGGCGTCCCGCCAAAATGGCCGGCTTTTGAGATCATGGATTTGGTTGTGTCCCGCGGTGTGGTGTAGGCACCGTCGATCCTCGGCCGGTTCGGGTTCAGGTCAGGCGGCCAGAGCTGGCATGCTGACAATGGGATTATGGCTTACCGAGCCGAGGGTTTCCAGTGTCATGTAGCGGCGCGATACCGCCCACTCGTCGTTGTGCTCGAGCATGAGAGCTCCAACGAGGCGGATCACGGCGGCATCGTTCGGGAAGATGCCGATGACATCGGCCCTTCGCTTGATCTCCTTGTTGACCCTTTCCAGCGGGTTGGTCGAGGCGATCTGTGCCCAGTGGCTCCTCCCCTGCGTCATGACGCGTCGCGGCGCCGCGTCATGGCGACGGCACAGCCAGATCGAGTCCCTCGGTCAGCTTCGGCATGGCGTTCATGAACCGCTCGCAAGCGCATCGGACTGCGCTGGCCAGTTCGGCGATCTCGTCAGGACCGTAGAAGTCCAGCGGTGTCCCCGGGAATATGCCCAACCAGTCCAGCGCGGAGTACGCGCGATCCCGATGTCGTTGATCGCGGGGTGGCGGTCCGAGATGCACGATATGGTCATAGTCTACCTGGCGTGTCCGCCCCCCGAGATCCACGCGCGTCACTATGGTCCAGGAGCCGAATTGCCTGACAGCGCTGCGCTCACCGCCGCTGGCCTTGCCGAAGACACCCACAGTGGGTTCGAGCGCTTCTCTCAATGCGTTCCAGAGCGCGCTACGCGGCAGCTTCGGCGGCCTGTCCGTCGGCCGGGGCAGCCGGGCCTGGACCGACGGCGGCGGAGGAGTTGAGAACACCGACTTGCTGAATTGGTCGGCAGCCGGCAAGTCCAGCAGGGCTGGATCGATGCCGGAGGGGACCAACGCCTGATCAAATCTCCGCTGAAGCATCGATAGCGCGAACGTGCGACGCGCATCCACATCAAGTGCATCAGCCCAGGCGACGTAGCGCATGGCCGTGTAGTTGCGAAGTTGTCGGACCAGCGAGAAGTCATCGGCGACTTCAGCCTCAACCTGCGCTACGCACCAGTCACGATACCGACGTCCGAAGGCCTGGTACAGGAATGCCCTTTCGTCAGTCATCGCTGCGCTCCGCAGGCGCAACTCACGCCGAAGGAGGCGTTTACTTCGGGTTCATGAGGCTGCACGGCGATATTTTCCCTGTCCGGGTTGGATCTGGGGACAAGACCGTAAACAGCAAGTAACTCGTCAGGATGAAAATCGTCCAGCAGTGGAGTGGCACAGCCAACCGGTGGCGGCTCATGCCGGAGCTTCGGCCATCGTGCGGACGGTCCGACCGGGTGGCCTGATCAGACACCCGGCGCGAAAGGTCAAAAACGGCATCAGGACCCCTGCATACTGTCTGGATCATTCCCACTCTATGGTGCCAGGCGGCTTGCTCGTCACGTCATAGACGACCCGGTTGACGCCCTTCACTTCATTGATGATCCGCGTCGCAGCGCGGCCCAGGAAATCCATGGAGAAAGGGAAGAAATCGGCAGTCATCCCATCGGTGGAAGTGACCGCTCGCAGCGCCAGAACATGATCATAGGTCCTGCCGTCGCCCATGACACCGACGCTGCGCACCGGCAACAAAACAGCAAAAGCCTGCCAAATCTGATCGTAAAGCCCGGCTCTGCGGATCTCGTCGAGATAGATCGCATCCGCCTGGCGCAGGAGATCTAGCTTGTCCTTGCTCACAGCGCCCGGAACGCGAATGGCGAGGCCAGGGCCTGGAAATGGATGGCGACCGACGAAAGCCTCTGGCAGGCCCAGTTCGCGGCCAAGAGCCCGGACCTCGTCTTTGAACAGCTCCCGCAAGGGCTCTACGAGCTGCATCCTCATCCGCTCGGGCAGCCCCCCCACATTGTGGTGGCTTTTGATGGTCATGGCGCCGTCGAACGACACGCTCTCAATCACGTCAGGATAGAGCGTCCCCTGCGCCAAAAAGTTCGCTCCGCCGATCGATTTCGCTTTGTCTTCAAAAACATCGATGAAGAGCGCGCCGATCGTCTTGCGCTTGTCTTCGGGGTCCGTTTTGCCGTCCAAAGCACTGAGGAAGCGGGTTTCCTCGGCCGCATGGATCAACGGAATGTTGTAGTGATCCTTGAAGAGGCGGACGACCTCTTCCGCCTCCCCCGCCCGCATCAGGCCGTGGTCCACAAACACGCAAGTCAGCTGATCGCCGATCGCCTCATGGATCAGCACGGCCGCCACAGCGGAATCAACGCCGCCAGACAATCCGCAGATCACCCGGCCCGAACCCACCTGCGCCCGGATTTTGGCGATCGCTTCGGCCCGATAGGACGCCATCGTCCAATCGCCCGAGCAGCCCGCAATACGGTGGGTGAAATTGCGCAGAAGCGCCGCACCGTCGGGCGTATGGACCACCTCGGGATGAAACTGCACGCCGTAAATCCGCCGGCCTTCATCGGCGATGGCGGCGAACGGCGCGCCGTGGCTCACAGCGATCGCGTGAAACCCTTGCGGCAGGGCGGTCACCTTGTCGCCATGGCTCATCCAAACGGGATAACGGCGGCCTTTCTCCCAGAGCCCCTCAAAGAGCGCGCTTTCGGCCGTGATCTCCACGTCCGCGCGGCCGAACTCCCGGGTCTGACCCGGCTCCACGCCCCCGCCCAGCTGAGCCGCGATTGTCTGCTCGCCGTAGCAGATCCCAAAGATGGGTACGCCGGCGTCAAAGGCCTCCTGCGGCGCGCGCGGGCTCGCGTTCTCCGTAACGCTCGCAGGGCCGCCGGACAGGATGATCCCCCTCGGCGCGAAGCCTGCGGCCAAGACCGCGCCCGCCTTCGTGTACGGGTGGATTTCACAATAGACGCCGCTTTCTCGAACCCGACGGGCGATCAGCTGGGTGACCTGAGAACCGAAATCCACAATGAGGATCCGGTCATGATGAGGAGTGTCATGCGCCATGAGGCGATATGCGTCGCGTCGCGCCAAGGGTCAACGGGGGAGCGCCAGGGGGAGACAGACCGGGCGAACAGACAGGGAGAACAGACAGGGAGAACAGACCGGGGGACACTCAAAAGGGCGGGAGGCCACCCCGCCGCCAACGGGACCGCGGCCCTCAAACCTCGCCACGGGGGATGTCCAGCCCACCCCTTCCATAGCGAGAGCGCGGCAAGGGATTCTGCTTGAGGGGCTCAAAAAGACGCTTGGCCTCGGGCAGCCCTTGATCCCTTCGTCCTCGCCGATCGCGCCTTGACCCTTCTTCCATTCCAGAGAGGCACGGCGCTGCGACAGTCGCGGGGACACAGCGCAAAATTCAATAACAGGGCAAAGGCCAGCTGCAGCGATAAAGGCCATCGGCAAGCCAAGCCGCATGGGCCGACCCTCCCTTTGACGGGAGCCGCGGGAGGGGCCACGCCATCATCGGACAGACAATCGCGCCCCTCTTGGCGCAGGCATCAAGGGGCGGGGTCCGCGCGCGTCAGCCGCACGGCGCCCCCAAGGTTCCCAAGATCCCGCAGTTCGCGTCCTGGCCTGGTTTGGCCCTTTATGGCGAGAGGATCGCCCAAACGATCATCCCAAGGCCGATGATGCTCACAATCCACACCAAGGACCGCAAGCCCGTTACGGCGAATGCGTAAAGCGGCACATAAACGACCCGCGCCCCAAGGAAAATCTGCGTTCCCAAGGCCGTCAAAACGCTGTTTTTGTCCGCCGCATGCGCAATCAGCACCGCCGCTAAAAACAAGGGCAAAGTCTCAAAGAGATTATCCTGCGCCCGCTTCAAACGCCCTGCGAGCGGGGAGAGCGACGGCATGTCGGCGTCACGCGGCCCCATGTTCCATTTCAGCCCGTACTGGCCGGTCCGGGCCACGTCAAAAAGCAGGATCTGGACAAACGCCAGCACCAGGGCCCAGGCGGCCATCGTTAACTCGATCGTCATGCAACGCTCTCCCTTGCGGCGACATCGCTGCAGCCAAGGGCTTTTTTTCCGGTTTGGCAAGCCGGCGCCCCGATAGCGCTTCGGTCGCGCCAAGACGAGAGCCGCGGCGCGGAGGCCTGCCTCCCTTGGTTCAGTCACCGCTTGCTTAAGAGGAGGAAGGCGCGAGCGCGCCCGCCGTCCCCGTCTGGGGGCCTGGCTTGGCCCAATGGCTGCGCCCTGTCCTTCGGTTTCCACCACATCGCATGCGCCGGCCTTGGTCCGCGCGCCCCCCCGCCAAGCGCCGTTTGTTGAGCCGCCCCCTTGAGCCCCCTCGCCCAAGCCATCGCGCCTTGCCCTCCTTCCTCCCCTCCCCTATCCAAGCGCCCCATGCTGCAGATTGAAGACCTCACCTACCGGATCGCCGGGCGCACCCTGTTTGACGGCGCCTCCACCTTTATTTCGAAAGGCTGGAAGGTGGGGCTTGTGGGCCGCAACGGAACGGGGAAGTCCACTCTTCTCCGCCTGATCCGCGAGGAAGCAAGTCAAAGCGGCGCGATCCGCCTCGCCCTAGGCGCAAGTCTTGGCGGGGTGGCGCAGGAAGCGCCCCAGATCGACACGCCGCTCCTCACCTTCGTCATGGAAAGCCACGCCGAACTGGCGGCCCTTGAGGCCGAGGCCCTCACCGCCACCGATCCCGACCGGATCGCTGACATCCACATGCGGCTCGCCGATCTCGACGCCTATTCGGCCGAAGCCCGGGCCTCGGCCATCTTGTCGGGCCTCGGCTTTTCGCACGAAGACCTGGCCCGGCCCTGTTCGGCCTTCTCCGGCGGTTGGCGAATGCGGGCGGCGCTCGCGGGCGTCTTGTTCGCTGAACCTGACGTCTTGGCGCTCGACGAACCCACCAATTATCTCGATCTCGAAGGCGCGGCCTGGCTTGAGGACTATCTCGAAACCTATCCCGGCACCGTGATCGTGGTCAGCCACGACCGGGAGATGCTGAACCGATCGGTCACCCATATTCTGGCCTTGGAGGACGGCAAACTCCGCCTCGAGCCCGGCGGCTACGATACCTATCTCCGCCGTAAAGCCGAACGCAGTCAGCATTTGGCCGCGCAAAAGGCGAAGCAGGACGCCCAACGCGCCCACCTCCAGGCATTCGTCGACCGCTTCCGCGCCAAAGCCAGCAAAGCCGCCCAGGCGCAAAGCCGGATCAAGATGCTCGAGAAGATGCAGGAGATCGCCGTACCCCTGGAAGACCGGACGATCCCCTTCGTGTTCCATGCGCCCACCGAGCTCGCCTCTCCCCTCATTGTCCTTGACGACGCCGATCTCGGTTACACCAAAGGCAACCCCGTCTTGAAGGGCGTGTCGTTCCGCCTCGACCATGACGACCGCATCGTCATCATCGGCCCCAACGGCCAGGGCAAAACCACCCTCGTCAAATCCATCGCCGCGCGCCTGCCGCTCCTGAAAGGCTCACGCGTGGCGAGCCGTCAGGTCGAAATCGGCTATTTCAGCCAAGACCAGATGGACGAGCTGAACCCCAACGACACAGTGCTCGATCACATCCGCCACGCAGCACCCCAGCTGAGCCAGGCCGCACAGCGAGCGCTCGCAGCGCAGTTCGGCTTCCCCGCAGCCAAGGTTGAGACCAAAGCCGGCAGCCTCTCGGGCGGAGAAAAGGTGCGGCTCTTGATGGGGCTGATGGCCTACCGGAAGCCCCATATCCTCATCCTCGACGAACCGACGAGCCACTTGGACATTGACAGCCGCGAAGCGCTCATCCACGCGATCAACGGCTATGCGGGTGCGGTGCTGCTCATCACCCACGACGTCTACCTCGCCGAGGCCTGCGCCGATCGGCTATGGCTCGTCCACTCTGGCCGCGCCAGGCCTTATGACGGGGACCTCTCGGCCTATCGCAAGCTCGTTTTGGCCGCGGACAGGCCCTCCGGCGCCCCCATCGCGCCCCCGCCGCCCCCGCCGGAAGCCCCAGCGCCCAAGCCCAAGCAGAGCCTCTCCAATCTGAAGCGCGCCAAGGATCGGGCGGAACAAGACATCGCCCAGCTCACCGCCGCGTTGAACCGCCTCGATGACGCCCTCGCCGATCCGGGCCTCTACACCAAAGGCCCGCATGAGGCCGAGCGCCTCACCGCCGAGCGCGCCCAAACCGCAGCCAAGCTCGAAGAGGCCGAAGCCGTGTGGCTTGAAGCGAGCGAGGCGCTGGAGACGACCTCAGGCTGAGCGCGTCATCCGACAAACATAGAACCCGTCCGCGCCTGTCGTCGCAGGCGTGAATTGCAGGCCGACCGGACGGGATCTGTGCGGCGCGTTCGTCTCGATCATCGCCGCGACGAAGCTAGGGTCTTGCGCCAGAAACGCCGTGACCTGATCCTCGTTTTCTTCAGGAAACACCGAACAGGTCACATAAACGAGCGTTCCGCCCGGTTTGACGAGCCGCGCTCCCAAGACCAGCGCCTCTTGCTGCTCGCGGCAGCGCACCTCCAATGCCCCCGGGCGCAGACGCCATTTGGCGTCCGGGTTGCGCCGCCAGGTGCCCGAGCCCGAACAAGGGGCATCCACCAAAACCACGTCCATTTTGCCCTCAAGATCGCCGAGCACGTCCCGCGATTTCGACGGCGCCCGCACCTGGGCGTTGCGCGCACCCGACCGCTCGAGCCGCTGAATCAAAGGCCCAAGCCGCGGCCCATCGACGTCAAAAGCGTAGATCTGCCCCTTGTTCTGCATCGCCGCCGCCAGCGCCAAGGTCTTGCCCCCGCCGCCTGCGCAGACATCCGCCACCTGCATCCCGGGCGCTGCGCCACAGAGGAGCGCGGAAAGCTGGCTGCCCTCGTCCTGCACCTCAAACCAGCCCTTCTCGAAGGCTACGTCGCCTGCCCAATTGAACGCGCGCCCGAACGTCCAAGGCAGGCGCACGCCATCGGCCGCATGCGGCGTCGGCGTGGGCGCGACGGTCAGGCGTGGATTGTCGGCAAGCACCGCCAAGACCTTATCTCGGCTCGCTTTCAGGCTATTGGCGCGGAGATCAAGCGGGGCGGGCGCGGCCAGAGCTTGCCCCTCGGCCACCCGATCCTCGCCAAACGCCCTGACAAAACTCGCCTCCGCCCATTCAGGGTAATCCCCCCCAACCCAAGCCGGGGCGGCCTCCAGCGATTGCGCAAGCCCTTGGGCCTCTCCGTCCGTGATTGGCGGCGGGGCGTGCGGATCCTCAGCCCATTGCGCGTTGAGCGCCTCCTGGGTCTGCTCCAAGCCGCAAACCACCGCCCCCAGCATCAAAGCGCGCGGGGCATCGCTCTGAAGCCGCCAGGCGCTCGACGCCCGCCACCGCAGGGCGCAGAATACCAGGTCCCCGATTGCGGCGCGGTCTTTTGACCCCGCAAAACGGTGCGCCAGCATCCAGTCTTTCACCGCCTCCGCGGCAGGCCGCCTGCGGGCCTCAAGGTCGGACAAAATCTCGATGGCTGCGGCGACACGGGCGCCAGAACGCATGGGAGGAACCCCTCTTTTTAACGGGCGGTGGGTGTATCGGAGGGGCGGTCACTTGGAAAGGGAGTATTCTCTCGGTCCACCGCCCCTTTTGCTGTCGGGATGGGAAGCGCTAACAACTCTCGCCGCTACCCTGGTTAGCGATGGCCTGTCCAAACACCACCAGGTCGCCCTCGCGGGCGGCCATGCAATGTTCACGCTGACAATACCATATAGCAGGACCATGCGTGCGCACGCCAACCGCACGGCGTTTCGGCAAAAGCTCGGCGGTCGCAGCGTCCACGTCATTCTCGTCTCTATAGACGCCCAACCGCCCGTTCCCGGAGGAGACGCCTCCCGCGATGGACGGGCGCATCAGGCGCACCCCCGGGGTCATAGAATGTCCCTAGGCGGGCGCGCCGCCATGAGTATGGACGGGAAAGCCCTCGAAATCACAAAACAAAGCGACCGGGTCATCCAGGTTCGGCACAGCCATGACCGGGCTGAGTTGGATGAACCACCCCTACGCCATTCTATCACCCCCCCACCGGATAGTTCGGCGCCTCCCGCGTGATCGCCACATCGTGCACGTGGCTTTCCCTCAGGCCCGCAGCGGTGATCTTCACAAATCGCGCCCGTTCACGGAAATCCTTGAGCGTACGGCCCCCAACATAGCCCATGGACGCGCGCAGACCGCCAATGAGCTGGTGCAGAATGCTCTCCACCGGGCCCTTGTAGGGCACACGGCCCTCAATGCCCTCAGGCACAAACTTCATCTGGTCTTGCACGTCTTTTTGAAAATAGCGGTCCGCTGAACCCCGCGCCATGGCGCCAAGAGAGCCCATGCCGCGATAGCTCTTGTAGCTGCGCCCTTGGTAGAGGATCACTTCGCCCGGCGCTTCTTCCGTCCCGGCGAGCAAAGAACCGATCATGGCGCACTCCGCGCCAGCGGCGAGCGCCTTGGCGAGATCGCCAGAGAATTTGATCCCGCCGTCGGCGATCACGGGGACTTCCGCCTTCGCCGCAGCCTCCACACAGTCCAAGATTGCGGTGAGTTGCGGTACGCCCACGCCAGCGACGATGCGCGTGGTGCAAATAGAGCCTGGACCAATCCCAACTTTTAGTCCGTCCGCGCCAGCATCGATCAGCGCCAGGGCGGCGTCTTTGGTGGCGATGTTGCCGGCGATCACCTGCACCGCGTCCCCCGCGGCCTGCTTGATCCGACCCACTGCGTCGAGAACCAGTTTGGAATGGCCATGGGCTGTGTCGATTACGAGAACATCCACGCCAGCGTCCAGCAGGGCGAGGCTGCGCTCATAGCCTGCGTCCCCAACCGTGGAGGCCGCTCCCACCCGCAAGCGATGCTTGGCGTCCTTGGCCGCGTTCGGAAAGGCCTGGGCCTTCTCAAAGTCCTTAACGGTGACCAGACCCACGCAGCGATAGGCGTCGTCAACAACGATGAGCCGCTCGATTCGGTGCTTCTGCAACAGACGCCGCGCCTCGCCCTCTTCCAGGCCCTCGCGGACAGTGACGAGATTGTCCTTCGTCATCAGGTCGCAGACGCGCTGATCTGGTTCGGCGAAACGCATGTCGCGGTTGGTGAGGATGCCCACCAGCCTTTTCGAACCCTTCTCCACAACAGGAAAACCGGAAATCCGCCTCGCCGCCTTGATCGCCGCCACTTCCCTGATCGTCATGTCCGGAATGATGGTGACCGGATCGATCACCATGCCCGCCTCGAACTTCTTGACCTGTTTGACTTGTTCCGCCTGCTCAGCAGAGCTCAGATTGCGGTGAATGACCCCCATTCCTCCAGCTTGCGCCATGGCGATGGCGAGCCGAGCCTCCGTCACCGTGTCCATGGCTGCTGAGATGAGCGGGATGTTGAGCGTGACCCCTCGGGTCAGCCGGGTGCGCGTCTCAGCCTCTGACGGAAGGACCTCGGACGCGCCCGGCTCAAGCAGCACATCGTCGAAGGTAAGGGCTTCACGAATTATCATGGCGAGGAGCTAAAGGCTCACACCGGCTTTGTCCAGCGACAGGCGAGGTCTTGCGTCGCTCTCTCAGGCGCTGAGCCCAAGTCGCCGCGCATGAGAGAGGCTTCGGCGCGCGCTCTATAGGGTTCAAAGACCTCCCCGCGAAAGCGCCGCCGCCCCGCTGTCTTCCAACGCAAAGCTTCTTCGGCTGACCTCGGACCGACCCGCACCGCCAATCGGCCCA
>JAGWZH010000096.1 GCA_018971945.1 Alphaproteobacteria bacterium
CGCATGGTTTTCGACTATATCGACGGCGGCGCTGATGACGAAGTCACTCTGCGGCGGTCAACGGAGCGCTATCGGGACTACGCGCTCAGCTACGACGCCCTCGTGGATGTCGCGACCATCGATACTCGGCGTAGCGTTCTCGGCGTCCCGATGCGGTTGCCGTTCTTCATCAGCCCCACCGCCGCTTCCCGGCTCTTCCATATCAGCGGAGAGCCGGCGGTGGCGCGGGCGGCCCATCAGGCAGGGATTGTCTATTCCATCTCCACCCTTGGTTCGACGTCGATCGAAGACATCGCCGCAGTCGCACGGGGTCCAAAACTCTTCCAAATCTATGTCTGGAAGGATCGGGGCCTCGTAAAAGAGGTCCTGCAACGGGTGCGCGCCGCCGGGTTTCATGGCGTCATCCTGACCGTGGATGTCCCAGTCGCCGGCAACCGAGAACGCGACCCGAAAAACGGCTTCGCCCTTCCCCCGAAAATGACGCCACAGACCATCGGGCAGGTCCTGGCCCGCCCCTCCTGGGCCCTGGATCTTTGGCGCCAACCCCCGATCAAGCCCGCGAATTTCGACCATTTGCCTGAGCCTCCGGGGGGGATCATCGGCTTCATCAATAGCCAATTCGACCGGGCCGTGACCTGGGAGGACGCCGCCTGGCTCAAAGACCAATGGGGCGGCCCCTTCGCGATCAAGGGCGTGATCAGCCCCGCAGATGCGGAGCGCGCTGTGAGCGTCGGCGCCGACGCGGTATGGGTTTCAAACCATGGCGGCCGGCAACTTGACACATGTCCCCTCACCATCGACGCTTTGGGTCCCATCGTGTCAGCGGTCTCCGATCGGGCCGAGGTGATCCTGGACGGGGGGGTGCGGCGGGGCTCCGATATCGTCAAGGCCCTCGCCTTGGGAGCCCAAGCCGTGGCCCTGGGGCGGGCCTATCTGTGGGGCCTCGCAGCCGGAGGCGAAGCTGGCGTGGCGCGGTCCTTGGCTATTCTCGAGAGTGAGCTGACCCGAACCATGGCCCTTATCGGCGCCCCCAAGATCGACGCGATCAGCCGCCGGTTCGTGCAGCAGCCCCGGTGAAGCCGCCCGGCTCCCTCGCGCTTGGGCGCTCCAGACCAGTTAATCCTCTCACAAGATGGGGGGATTAGAGTTCCCTCAGACAAGAGGGAACAACGGCATGCTTGCAGGCCCGCTGCGCCGGAAAACGATCCTGGTGGTGGACGATAGCGTCCACATGCGCACCATCGTCTCCCATATTCTTCGGGCCCTGCCCGTAAAGCGGGTGCTCGAGGCGACCGATGGCGCCGAGGCCTTCGAAAGACTTCGGTATGAGGAGATCCACGCTATCGTCCTGGATTACCGGATGGCCCCACTCGACGGTCTTGAATTTGTTCGCATGCTTCGGACCGCGGAGGATAGTCCAGCTCCAGATATCCCTGTGCTGATGCTGACAGGCCATACACAACGCTCAAGAGTGGTCGCGGCGAAAGAGGCCGGCGTTTCAGGATTTATGGCCAAGCCCATCTCCGCCCGGGCCTTGGCGCGACGGCTCATGACGGCGATCGGCGCACATCCCTCGTTCAAGCCGCGCCCGACCAGCGGGCCGACGCTCCCCGGAACCGACGAGGACGAGAATACATATCTGCTTTAAGACGCATGGCTCAGCGCCGGGCGGCCCAATCCTCGGCCCTGTCCCAGTAAAGCCCAGCGATGTCGATGCCGCGAAAGCGCTTGAGCTCTTGGATCAGGGTGGGTGAGGTCACATTGATCTCCGTCAGGCGGCCAGCGATCACATCAAGACCAGCGAACAAGATACCTTCCTGCTTCAGCAATGGCGCAACCCGGGCCACGATCTCACGATCCCGATCGTCCAGATCTGTCGCGACGGCTTGGCCGCCGACATGCAGATTGGCCCTGAACTCGCCGGCGGCGGGCATGCGCCGGACGGCGCCGATCGCTTCGCCGTCCAGAACGAAGACGCGTTTGTCGCCCTGATAGACCCCCTCAAGAAAGGCCTGGACAATGATCGGCTCCTTGCCGCTCGCCGCCAGCATGGCGCGCGCAGCGACAGCAAGACCCGGATCGTCTCGGTCGGCCTTGATCACACCCTCGCCGCCCGCCAGGAAAGCCGGCTTCATCACCACACGGGGAAAGGCCTGCGCGAACTCGACAATGGCGTCGACACGTCGGCCGACGAATGTGGGGGGGATCACATCTGCAAAAGCGAGCGTTGAAAGCTTCTCGGGTATGTTCCGCACTCCCCGGGGATCATTCAGGATCAGGGTCTCCCCCGCGGCCTGCTCCAAGAGATAGGTGTTGGTTACGTAACCCATGTCGAAGGGCGGATCCTGACGGATCAGCACCGCATCGAAATGGCCGACATCGACCCGGGCAGTTTCCAGGGTTTCGTAATGGGCCCCGACGCGTCCCTGCACGCTTACGCGATGGGCGACCGCTTGCACCACGCCGCGGTCGATCATCAGATCATCAGGATGAAACCACCACACCTCCATGCCTCTGGCCTGCGCCTCGACCATGAGGGCGAGCGAGGTGTCCCGCTCCACGACCATCGTGTCGATCGGATCCATTTGAACGGCGATGCGGCTGATCAATGCGATGCTCCTTCAAGAACGCGCGATCAAAGGGCGCGCCCTTCTCTCCGCACTTTGGAATTTGGACTATCGGGGCGGTGGGCAAAGCTCTCGCCTCATGCCAAGAAAAGCTTCCATCCCACCTTATCAGCCCGACACTGATGCGCCTCTGCGCGGTTAAGCTCCCATCAACCCAGCAAGAACGGATGGCGGCGACCCGTCTTTCGATCCGCCTCGCCCAAACTCCCGCCACAAAGCCCATGTGAGGGACGGGCCCCCACCGCCACCGTGACGGATCGCTTACCACATCGCAGACTTGACAGCCTCATCGTCACGCTCCGCACGCTGGATTTTGAGCACGCGCCGTTTCGTTGCGGGGCAGATAAGGCACATCGCGCCGATGGGAAAGACCAGCGCCGGCTAGTGCGCCATCAGCATCGGAATGGCGCTCTGGCGCAGCATGTCTCTGGTCGCTCCGCCAAACACGCGCTCCCGCAAGCGGGAATGACCATAGGCGCCCAACACCAACAGATCAGCGTTGAACGCCTGGGCCTCAGCGAGGATCGTGGCTCCCACCTCACGGCCCATCGAGTCCGCATTGCGTACCTCGACATGCATGCCGCAACGCGTCAGATGGGCGGCGATGTTTTGACCAGGCGCTTCTCCGTGGCCAAAAAGCCTAGGCTTGGCGTCGACGGTCAAAACCGCGACCGCCTCCGCCCGGTCCATCAAGGCGCTGGCGTCAGCCACAGCCCGGGTGGCCTCACGGCTCGCATCCCAGGCGATGGCGACACGGCCGCCAATGGACCCGCCCTTCCAGTCCGGCGGTACAACCAGAACCGGACGGCCCGAATGGAACAAGACGCCCTCGATGACTTCCTCGAGCAGATCCCCGTCCGCAGCAGAGGGGCGCGTCAAGACAGTCAGGTCTGCGTAGCGCGCGTGCACGGCCGCAACCCGGCCCAAATCCCTTGCCAGGGCCTCGGCGGTGCGCAGCTCAATGTCCGGACCAAGACGCTGCTCGACGGACTTGCGGGCCGCTTCGCTTTCGGCGCGCGCGCGGCCAAGCAATTCAGCCCAAACGCCTGCAACGACAGTGGGCTCGTAAGCCAAAGGCTCATCGGGCAGGGCCGTTAAGAATGCACACGCCAAATGGGCTCCTGTCGCCCGTCGCAGATGTTCGGCGGCGGCGATGGCGGCTTCGTCCGCTTTAGCGTCCATAACGATGGCGAGGATATCTTTGCAGCTCATGGCCGCACTCCTTCTGCACGAGTCGTTCCTTATCTCTGCTCCTCTGCGCTAAGGGTTGGCGAGTGGGCTTTTCGTCGCGCACGCTCAGATTGTCGCGCCAGCCGGCGGTTGCGTTGCAGTGAGAAGAGCCCGATGTCAGGGAAACCCTCGAGAAGGACGCCTCATGACTTACCCCTTTCCCACCTCGGCTTTCATCGGCGGCGCTTGGTTTGAGTCCGCGCGCACTTTTCCGGTAGTCAATCCCGCCAGCGGCGTCTTGATCGCGGAGGTCTCCGACCTTGGCGGCGATGAAACCGAGGCCGCTATTCGCGCAGCGGAAGCCGCGTTTCCGGCCTGGTCGGGACATCTCGCCAAAGAAAGGGCGGCGATTGTCCGGCGCTGGGGAGATCTTCTCATCAAGCACGCCGAGGACCTCGCCCAGCTCATCACCGCGGAAGGCGGCAAGCCCCTGGCCGAAGCCCGCGGCGAGGTGGCCTACGCCGCCTCGTTCTGCGAGTGGTTCTCAGAGGAGGCCAAGCGCGCCTATGGGCGGACCATTCCGACCACCGTGGCGCATCGCCGCTATGTCACCATCAAACAGCCTATCGGCGTCGCTGCGGCCATTACCCCCTGGAACTTCCCGCTCGGGATGGTGACCCGAAAGGCCGCCCCGGCGCTCGCCGCGGGCTGCACGCTGGTGCTGAAGCCGGCGGAAGCCACTCCGCTCACCGCCCTTTTCGCCGCAAAACTCGCTGCGGAGGCCGGCCTGCCCCCAGGGGTGTTGAATGTTGTCACCAGCAACAACGCCGCGGTCGTCGGCAAGGTCCTGTGCGAAAGCACTATTGTCCGGAAACTGAGCTTTACGGGTTCCACGAGGGTCGGCAAAATCCTAGCCGCGCAGTGCGCAGGAACGGTCAAGCGATTATCGCTTGAGCTGGGCGGCAACGCGCCCTTCATCGTGTTTGAAGACGCCGACCTGGATAAAGCCGCCGCCGCCATCGTCTCCGGCAAGTTTCGCAACGCTGGACAAGTGTGCGTCGCCACCAACCGGGTGCTGGTGCACGCCAAGGCCCACGACGCCCTGGCCCAGAAGCTCGCCATCGGCGTGAGCGCGCTCAAGGTGGGCGATGGCGCGGAAGAAGGCGTGCAGGTGGGCCCACTCATCCAAAAGGCCGCTGTGGAGCGGGTGGACCGGCTGGTGAAGGCAGCCCTCGCCTCCGGCGCCAAAGCCCTCACAGGCGCCGCGCCGAGCCCTGTCGGGGAGCAATTCTACGCTCCGACCGTTCTTTCTGGGGTCACCCCTGAGATGGATATCGCTCAGCAGGAAATCTTTGGTCCTGTCGCAACCCTTATCCCCTTTGGAAGCGACGACGAAGCCGTTCGGATCGCCAACGCCACGCCCTACGGACTGGCGGCCTATTTCTTCACCAACGATATCAGCCGCGCCTGGCGCGTGGCTGAAAAACTCGACTACGGCATGGTCAGCGTCAATGAGGGCGTAATGAGCAATGAAGTCACTCCATTCGGCGGCATGAAAGAAAGCGGCGTCGGTCGGGAAGGCGGCGCGGAGGGTTTGGATGAGTTTCTTGAGGTGAAGTTCATCAATTTCGGCGGGATCGGCTGACCGCTTTCGGATGCGACTGGGCGTCGCCCTCGTGCGCCCCGTCCCGCGTCCGGTGTCGGGCCCAGCGCAATTCTTGGCGACACCGCTTCTCGGTCCTGATCCAAAAACCCTTAGCCTCAAGGCCACAGGCTGACGGCGCGACTGGGAGCCCAGAAGGCGCAAGCCCCCTTCGGAGCGTCTTCTTTTGTCACGGTCGCGGGGCCCCAGACAGCGCTGAGTCTGTCGCCGCTGCGCGGCGTTCCCAGGCTGGACGCATAAGCCGAGGTCAAAACCGCAAGGCCCTCCAAGCGATGAACGCTGAGAGCAAAAGGAAACCTGCCGCCAACAAGAAAGCTGCCCCTGGAAGGGCGAACGGCGCTGCAGGGCCGATGAAAAAGGCGAACGTGTTGGCGAACACCGCAGGCCCAATCAATGCGGCGAATCCTGCGAGGCCGCCGAGAGCGCCCTGAAGCTTGCCCTGATCCTCAGGCCCAACGCGCTGGGTGGCCAGGGTCTGCATGGCGGCGCCCGCCATGCCCGAAAGGGCGCCGAACACAATCCCCGCATAGACCTGCCAAGGCTCTTGCGCCAGACCATAGAAAACAAAAGCGGTCACGCCGCCGCCCATGGCCAGATAGAAGGCGCGCCCCGGCCCTATGGCCCCAACGACACGGCCGACAAAGCCCGCCTGGACGATCACCGACAAGACCCCTACCAGTCCCAGCGTGAGGCCGACTTCCTGAGGTCCCCAGTCAAAGCGATACGCGGCGAAAAGCACAAAGGTCGAGGGCAAGACCACATGCCCAAGATCGCCAAAGAACTTCGCGATGGCGAGGGGAAAGAGATCGCCCCGTTCCCGCAAAAAGCCGATCGCGCCCACGGGATTGGCCTTGCGCCATAGGATGCGGCGGCTGCGCCGCTCGGCGGGCAGGCTTTCAGGCAGGACGAACAGGCCATAAAGACCAGCGGCGGCGCTCATGGCGCACGCCAACCAAAACGGCAGCCGTGGGTCGATCCCGCCCAAAAGTCCGCCCAAAGCAGGGCCAAGCACAAAGCCTGCGCCGAAGGCTGCGCCCAATGTTCCGAAGGCGGCGGCGCGTTTTTCGGGCGGGGTTACGTCGGCGAGATAAGCATTGGCGGTTGTCACGCTTGCGGAGGCGACGCCCGAGACGATCCGGCCGAGAAGAAACACCGCCAAGTTCGGCGCCAAAGCCAGGATCGCATATTGCAGAGCCAAGCCGAAGTTCGAAAAAAGAAGGATCGGCCGTCGGCCGACGCGGTCAGAGATCGCTCCCAAGATCGGAGCGCATAGAAACTGCAGCGCCGCCCACACCGAGCCGAAAAGACCATAGACCACCGCGCCGTGCGCGGCGTCGCCGCCCGCCAGATCCGTGATTAAAAGCGGCAAAACCGGCATGGCCAGCCCAAAGGCCAGCATGTCCAGCGCCACCGTCACAAAGACAAATCCAATCCCGGCCGTGCGCGCCGCAGGGGGGGCTTTCGCCGCTTCGCTCACAGTCACGCGTCCCTTCTGCGCCATCGCCGTTCAAGCGCCATCGCCAGAGCGATCAATGAACCCAGACAGGCGTCACACAAGGCTCGCCCAGCGCCCGCGCCACCGCCTCATGCGTGATGGCGCCCTCAGCGACATTCAAACCGTTGCGCAGATGTGGATCATCACGCAACGCCTCATGCGCCCCCTTGTTCGCGAGCGCCAGCGTAAAAGGCAGCGTGGCGTGGTTTAACGCGTAGGCGCTCGTGCGGGCCACCGCCCCGGGCATGTTCGCGACGCAATAGTGCAGAATGCCTTCCACCTCATAGACCGGATTGGCGTGGGTCGTGGGGCGGGAGGTTTCAAAACAGCCCCCCTGGTCAATAGAAATGTCCACCAGAACAGCGCCCTTACGCATCGTCTTCAGCATCCCCCGCGTGATGAGCCGAGGCGCAGCCGCGCCCGGCACCAACACCGCGCCAATGACAAGATCCGCCTGCTGCACCGCCTCCTCCACCGCGGCCCGGGTGGAGTAGACCGTCTCCAACCGGCCGTTGAACTCACGGTCAAGCTCTTCAAGCCGCGCCGGGTTCTTGTCGAAAACCGTCACCCGCGCTCGCATGCCCACCGCGATTTGGGCGGCGTTGTAGCCCGCCACGCCTGCCCCAAGAATGACCACGTCGGCAGGCCGTACGCCCGGAACGCCCCCAAGCAAAACGCCACGGCCGCCATGAGACTTTTCCAGATAATTGGCCCCGACCTGAATGCTCATGCGGCCGGCGACCTCGCTCATCGGCTTGAGCAGCGGCAACCGACCATGGGCGTCTGTCACGGTCTCATAGGCGACCGCGATGCAACCCGATTGCATCAAGGCCTCCGCCTGAGCGCGATCCGGCGCCAGGTGAAGATAGGTGAACAGGACATGCCGCGGCTGCAGTCGAGCCGCCTCGACAGCCTGCGGCTCCTTCACTTTCACGATCATATCGGCTTCGCCGAACACGGTCTCGGCGTCCGGGGCGATGCGTGCGCCAACGGCGACATAGGCCCTGTCGTCGGCGCCGATCCCAAGGCCTGCGCCCGATTGCATGATCACCTCGTGACCTGCGCGCACCAGCTCGGCGGCGCTCTCCGGGGTCAAACCCACCCGGTTCTCCGCGATCTTGATTTCTGTCGGGCATCCCACGCGCATCCTGCGTCCTCCTCCTCCCCGCCGCCCCGGCGAGGAACGGCGTCGTTGACCCTTCCCATCAGTCTATCACTCCAAGGCCTTGCCATCCCCTTGCGAAAACCCAAAAAAGGCGTCGCAGCGATCAAGGCCGTCACGAAACGGAAGAAAGGTTCAACAGAACAAGACAAAGCGCCAACCAGAGCTCTGGCGTCAGCTAAACGCACAGATCCGGCGGTTTTCTTCTCCGCCTTTGCTTTGGACGGCTTTTTCGCCCATGGCGTCCTTCGAGGACGATGCAGGCGTGACCTCGCCTCCCACGGCCCAAGAGCCGCGGTCGCTTTCAATCCGCGAGCCTCCCACACTGATCAGCGCGGCCTTTGAGAGCGGGAAGGTCCACTTCGCCAAGCGCCTTGGGACCGATCTGCCCTCCTGCCGGGCGCTGCTTCCCTCGCAAGAGGGCTTCGCGCGCGGGAGGCTTGCAGCGTCCCGAACCCGCGTTACAAGCCCTGTGCCCCGCAGGCGACATCGCAACGGGGAGAGCATGGCCTTCGGCAAGACCCTGGATCAAAACAAAGCGCTGGAGAAAACCATGAAGCTCATGATCATGGCGTGGATCGCAGCGTTCGCTGTCGTTTTTGGGGGCGGTCAGGCTTGGGCAGACCCCTGCGAGGCCCCGCCGCCGGGACGCGAAGGCGCCCATTTCTCGGGAACGGTACGCTATATCGGCGACGGCGACAGTCTCTGCGTCGGGACGAGCAACAACCCGACCAGCTGGATCGAAGTGCGCCTCGCGGACTTTGACGCGCCCGAATTGAACAGACCAGGCGGACCCGAGGCCCGCACAGCGCTCCAGCGTATCGCGATGGGGCGCGAAGCGCGCTGCACCGCCCGACGGGGCCGCAGCGGGCGCGTGATCGTCTATGACCGTGTGATCGCCACATGCCGCATCGACGGGCGCTCGGTCGGAGACCTCATGCGCGAGGCGGGCGTCGCGGAAGGAGGGCGCTAAGCCCCGCGACCCAGCGACCAAAAGACGATGCGGCCTTCGCCGAGCCTCGGGCCACGACGCCGCTTGCGGGTCGGAAGCGAGCGGTGGACAGACGCCACGGAGGCTTTCCCCCATGGATCAAGCATTGGCAAGGCTTATCACTGGCCCTGAGACAAAGGCCGGCTAGAAGTCGATGCTGCGGTTCCTTGTTTCGGGCAGGAACAGAAGACCAAGGACGAGCGTCGCCCCGGCGATGATCACCGGGTACCAGAGACCATTAAAGATGTTCCCGGTGGCCGCCACAATCGCGAAAGCGGTGGTCGGCAGGAAGCCCCCAAACCAGCCGTTGCCAATATGGTAGGGCAGCGACATCGACGTGTAACGGATCCTCGGCGGGAACAGCTCCACCAGCATCGCTGCAATGGGGCCATAGACCATGGCCACATAGATCATGAGCACGACCAGCAGGCCCACGATCAGCGGCTTGTTCATGGCGGCTGGATCGGCCCTTAAAGGATACCCCGCCTGATTGATGGCGGCGTCCACACTCTCCTGGAAAGACCTCGATTGATCTCGGAATGCCTGGTCCTCCATCCCTTCGCCGTTGAAGGACGCGATCACCACCTCCCCCACATGAATTTGCGCCGCCGAACCCGGGGCCGCGTCCACAGAGGCATAACTGACCGACCGACCGGCCAAGGCCGAGCGGGCCAGATCACAGGAGGAGCGATAGGTGATGTGCTCCTTCAACTCACCCGGGGCGAACTGGAAGCGGCAGTCGGCTGGATCGGCATGGATCGTCACCGGAGCGTTGCGCATGGCGGCGGCGAGAGCGGGATTAGCCGCCTCCGTCAGCATGCTGAATAAGGGAAAATAGGTCAAAGCAGCTAGAGCGCAGCCCGTCATGATAATCGGCTTGCGGCCGATTTTGTCCGACAACCACCCAAAAACAATGAAGAACGGCGTGCCGATGGCGAGGGCTATGGCGACCATCACATCGGCGGAGAAAGCGTCGACCTTGAGCGACTGCTTCAGAAAGAAAAGCGCATAAAACTGGCCCGTGTACCAGACCACCGCTTGGCCCGCGACGGCGCAAAACAAGGCGATGAGAACAAGCTTCAGATTCGGCCACGCGCCAAAGGACTCCGCGAGCGGGGCCTTTGAGGTCGCACCCTCCGCCTTCATCTTTTGGAACACCGGGCTCTCGCTGAGTTGGAGACGGATCCAGAGCGACACCGCAAGAAGGACGATGGAGATCAAGAAGGGAACCCGCCATCCCCATGCTGAGAACGCCTCCGCAGGCATGCTCATACGGGTGGCCATGATGACAAGAAGGGAAGCGAAAAGCCCTAGAGTAGCTGTGGTTTGGATCCAGGAGGTGTAAAGCCCGCGCCTCTCGTTCGGCGCATGCTCAGCGACATAGGTGGCCGCCCCGCCATATTCCCCGCCCAGGGCCAGACCCTGAACCAGGCGTAACAAGACCAGAATGATAGGGGCGGCGACCCCGATCTGCTCATAGGTCGGCAACAACCCGACGACGAACGTGGAGACGCCCATCAGCGCCATCGTCACCAAGAACGTGTTTTTGCGGCCGACCACATCCCCTATTCTTCCGAAAACGACGGCGCCGAATGGCCGCACCGCGAAACCGGCGGCGAAGGCCGCAAGCGCCAATATGAAGCCCAAGGAGGCATTGACGCCGGAGAAAAAATGCGTCGCGATATGGGTGGCAAGGGAACCATAGAGGTAGAAATCATACCATTCGAAAACCGTGCCCAAGGACGAGGCCCCGATCACCTTCTTCTCGCCGGCTGTCGCCCTGTGATGTTTCGGCAAGACGTCAACATTCGCCATGGTCGCGCGGCTCCAGGTTGCTGCGGCGCGCATGGTATCGGCGTCCCAGGTCCACGCAAACACAAACCATTCTAGGGGTGCGGCGGCCCGCCAGCGCGGCGTTCCAGCCGCGGGCAAGGGATTGTCAGCGCACGGGGACTTGAGGCGGCGTGAGGGGCTTCTTGGCGCCCCAAAACCCCGCATCGCGGCCAGCCCAAAGAGCCGTCAGGGTCGCGATGGGGATGAAAGCGTCAATCTGCTCGGTCGCCTCCAAAAGCTCGCTCAACCCGAGCAAGCCTTTCCACCCGAAGAGCAACACCAAAATCACTGATGACACTCCTTCCTCCCAGGGCACGGCGAACAACAGCCTGCCTATGGTCAAGTCCAGGGCGTCGAGGGCGACGCACGCCGCCAATCGCAAAAACCACCCTCGTCTCGTCATCCCGCGACCAAAAAGCATCCCAGCCTCGCTCCTCCCGGCGCGTGGGTCTTGGGCGCGCGCAAGCCCTTCAGCGCTCGGTGCGCGGCTCCGCGCAAAACGCGCTCCCGCAGCCCGCCACGAAACAAAACCACGCAGCGGACGCGGAAGATGCGTGCGCCAAATGCCATCATCGTCGCCAAAGACGATCCGTCTCGCTTCAAAAGCGGGGCTATGGCGCCAGGAGAACGGGGCGTGCGATTTTTGCACCCAGACCCTTGCATCAATTGTCTCGGGTCGACCGATTTGACCCCTAAGCCTCAGGAAACCGCCTTCCGAGCAAAGCCTAAGCCGACATCATAGCCCTTGCGCAAGGACGGATCCATCTGACCAGGCCCGAACAGAATTCGCGTTGTTCACCCCAAAGGACCAGAGGCCTTCTGGCCCGGCGCATCGCCCGGCGCAAGGCGCGAGGGCCCCAACCGGCGGACCAAGGCTAAATGCAGGAGGTAAGGCGCATCGCCCGGCGCAAGACGCGAGGGCCCCAGCGCGAGGGCCCCAGCGCGAGGGCCCTATTCGTCCTTCAAAAACCGCTCCAGCATGTGATGGTGATGCCTGATCCGCATTTCGGAATAGCGCCCGAAATGCACCAGCCCAGACAAAGATGCGTTCAGACCCTCCTGCACATAGGGCAGGTTCGCCATGTCCTGATCAAACACTCCCGCGAGCGGCGCCCCCAACTGATCGGCGGCGGCTGTCCACGGTTCATCGTCCCGCAAAAGCCGCATCTCCTGCGGCGGCGGCCTGGGTCCGTCTTTCGGCGGGATCTTCAGCCTGATCACCTCCATCAGCGTATGCTCGTGGCTCGCGCCCCAGGGACGCCAGCGATAGACTAAGCTCGGCGGGAATCCCGCCCAAAAGCTCATATTTGGAAACACGTTGTAGAGGATCGCATCGAGCAGTTCACAATCCGCCGCGTCGCTGAAATCGCGCCCGAGTTCCGCCTTCATGGCCTGGCGAACCTGCTCTGCCCCGACAGCCCGGGCGGTCTGGCCCTCTGGGACGCTCAGTCGCTGACCGCTGGCGCTGAAACGGCCTGCGGTGTCGAACATCGCATTGAGAATGTCGTCTTCGGTGAGCTTGTCCCCATCGACCGAGGGGCTCGGGACGCCGCCCGCACTGATGTGACGGGTGATGTAGTCCGACAAAATATCGTATTGGCTGTTTTCATCGGCGAGATAAGGAAGAATTTGAGGGTGGGTTGTAATCGAATGATGGCTTTCCATGAAAGCCTCGCTCACAG
>JAGWZH010000097.1 GCA_018971945.1 Alphaproteobacteria bacterium
CTCTGCATCGCCGCTTACGGTTTCCTGATCTCCGAAAGGGAGACGATTCCCCCCTCAGGACCTCGCTTCAACCTCAGACGCCCGTCGGCTCCCATTCCCGAAAATCAAAGACCCCGGGGCGCCGCCAATATGGACCGCGCGCCACGTGGCGGGCTCAATAGCAACAGTCCGACGACGATTGAGCGTCGCCCTGGCGCGATCACTGGATAGATGTCCGTGTTGCGCCGTGTACCGACGAAGAGACTCCACTGCTAATTTATGACGCAGTAGAACTAGGCACCGATCCGCCGAGCGTCCGTCATTCGGTAGAAGAGCATTTCGGGGTCCTGTTCGAGGAGGTTCATGGTCCCCTCGATCAGCATCGCCTCCGGGTCGTAAAGTACACCCTCTGGACTTCGGACATCGATGCAGAAGGACGGGCCGACGGAGAGGTGGAACGGGCAGGTCGTGGGATAGGCGAGCAGCAGGAAACGACGTTGGCGCGGGGTCGCGTCCCATTCCATCATATACCCGTTCACACGCACGCGGCGGCCGTCGAGGCGGCGTACAGTGCTGGTGAAGCGCGGAACGGTCCAGAGCTGGCCGTTGACCTGTCGCTCTTCCTCGCGCGTTGCCCCCCAGACCTCCCAGCCGATGGAGTCGCCAACGCTCGGGGCGGCGGACCAACCATGCTGATCCAGCGGAAGGTCCGACAGAATTTCCTGCGCTTGACCCTGTCGCGGCGGCGTCATGCCGGCGGCGCCTGCCGCGGCCGCAATCAGAATTTGGCGTCTGGTCAAGGTCTGCATCAGCCAGTCTCCGACAATGTACGCGCTATATTCGTGCGATAGGCCCCTATGGAAGCTGGCAAGGCTGCTAAGGCCCCGGCCGCCACGCTTCCCAGCGCGATCAGGATTTCGCCTGGATGAAAAAGAGCGCCGCTGAGGCCGAAAGCCGCCGCCTGCTCAGAACTACGGGCCAGGATTTCGATCAAACCATGGCCGCCAAGAAGGCCCAGAGCTGCGCCCAAGGCGGCGATGACCACCCCTTGGCCCATCAGCACGCTAAACACTGTACCGCGTGTCGCGCCCATGGCGCGAAGGAGCGCGATCTCGCCACGGCGTTCACGCAAGGCAGAGAAAAGGGTGACGAATACGGAGGCCGCAGCGGCGCCGATCAGGATGAACGCAAAGGCCTGCAGAACTTGACCGCCGACGCCCATCAGGCGGTAAAGCCGCATCGCCTCCGCCGCTGGGCGGGCGGCCAGAAAAGGCGAAGCGCCGTTCAGATCCCGCAAAAGGCCTTCTGCGCCCATAGGCGAAACCAGGTCCACCAATAACAGCGTCACTTCCTGCGGCGGGGCGCTTTGCCGACCCCGGGGCCCGAAAATCACGCTTTGCGCGCCTCCGCTTTGGGTTTGTGCGGCTTCGACATCCTCTGAGCGTTGGGCATGACCATCGCGGTGGCCATGATGATGGCCGCTCGAACCGCCAGCTTGCTCGCCAGGGGTTTGCTCATGGTCATGGGCGACGCCGTGGACGTCCCAGACGCTTTCCACTGGGGTCAGGACCAGGCGATCGACTACGGCGCCGGTCTGCGCCAAGACGCCGACAACGACATAAGGGCGGTCGCCGTGCTCATGGCCGCCGCCAAGGCCGTGGGCGCCGCTGAAACTGTCTCCCACCCCAAGCCCGGCGGCCCGCGCCACGTCGGCGCCAATGACCGCTTCAAAACTTGCTGCGTAAGGCCCCCCGGCAGCGAAGCGGCCTTCATACAAGGCGATGATCTCAGGCGGGGCGCCGACGATGCGGAAGCCCCGTACGCTGTCTCCCAAAGCGATCGGGATCACCCGCTTGACCCGCGGATCAGCGGCGATCTCGGCAATGGCCGCAAAAGGAATATTAGGGGGCGGATTATCGGCGTGGAACACCCCAGCCAGCACCAATTGTAGGGGACTTGAAGCCTTAGACCCCACCACGGCGTCGATATAGCGGGCGTCGCGCTCCAAGCGGCGTTCGCTTTGGCTCGAGAAGAGCAAAAGCGCGACGGCTGCAGCCACGCCAAGGGCGAGGATCACCACATAAAGTGCTGCGGTCAGGGGCCGCGCGGCGAGATTGGCCCAGATGAGCTTGATGGCGATCATCGGGCCGCCAGCTCCAATCGATTGGCGAGCAGGGCTTTCAGGCGGCCGTCATGGGTGGCGATGAGCAGGCCCGCGCCGCAGGCCCTAGCCTCGTCCCGCAACAAGGAAAAAGCCCTTTCCGCGTTGCCGTCGTCCAGAGCGGAGGTAGGCTCGTCGGCCAGAATGAGCCTTGGCTGGGCGACCACCGCCCGGGCGATGGCGCAGCGTTGGGCCTCTCCGACGCTCAGGCGCGGGGGCTTTGCTGCGGCGAGTTCAGCGACGCCTAGACGATCCAAGGTGGCGCTGATCCGAGATTTGTCGGCGGGCTTTCCAGCGAGATTGAGGGCCAGCGCCAAATTCTGCTCCACGGTCAAAGCGCGAATGAGGCGTATGGTCTGGAAGACAAACCCGATGGCGCGGCCTCGGAACCGATCCGCTTGGCCGGGCCTCAAAGCGTGCACATCCACCCCTGCGACAGTTACTGTTCCGGCGCTGGGCCGGATCAGTCCCGCGATCACGTGTAGAAGGGTCGTTTTCCCCGAGCCGGAGGGGCCCAGCAGCAGAGCCGCCTCCCCCGCCCCCAGCCGCCACTCGGGCATGGACAAAATGGTCTGGCCGTCGGCGCTGACGACCAAGTCTTTCACATGGATCAGAGGCTTCTCGGACACGCAGCGCGTTATAATGCCAATGCGCGCGCAGGCAATCTTATGGGACGGCTTGCTTGCGCCCTTGTGATCGGGTTTGTCTCGTCTCGGCTTGATCGCAAGGGTCCATGGGGGCCCTTAGGAGACCTTTGTCAGATGAAGAAAGCACTGCTTGCCGCCGCCGCCTTGGCCGCAACCGCTTTTGGGGCCTGCGTCGGCGCCTCTGCCGAGGAGGGCATGTGGACGTTTGACAATACGCCCGCGGCGGCGATCCGAGAGACCCATGGCTTCGCGCCCGACCAAGATTGGCTGGACCGTGTTCGGCTGGGGGCCGTGCGGCTGACCTCGGGCTGCTCGGCGGCGCTGGTGAGCGAGGAAGGTTTGGTGCAGACCAACCACCATTGCGTGGTGGGCTGCCTGCAGAATCTGTCGAGCCCGCAAGAGGACATCGTCGCCACAGGCGTCACCGCGCGGAGCCGTGCGGAAGAACGCCAATGCCCTGGTTTCAGGGCGCAGACGCTGACCTCGATCGCCGACGTGACCCAGACCATCGAAGCCGCCGTCGCAGGAGTGCCGACGGCGGGCTTCACCGCAGCCCGGGACGCCGCAATCGCGCGGCTGGAGAGCACATGCAAAGCTGGCCAGGCGGACCGGGTTTGCGAAGTGGTCACGCTTTATCAGGGAGGGCGTTATCATCTTTACGCCTACAAGCAGTACGAGGACGTGCGGATCGTTTTCGCTCCAGAACAGCAAATCGCTTTCTTCGGCGGTGATCCGGACAATTTTAATTTCCCTCGCTACGCCTTCGACGTCTCCTATTTGCGCGTTTATGAAAACGGCGCGCCGGCCTCGACGCCAAACGCCCTGCGGTGGCGGTCCGCCCCGCTCGTGGCGGGAGAACAGACTTTTGTGGCGGGTCATCCGGGAACCACGAGCCGGCTGCTGACCACCGCACAGCTCGCCTATCAGCGTGACTATTTCCTGCCCTGGCGGATCGCCACCCTCTCAGAGATGCGGGGTCGTCTGATCGCCTATATGGCGCAAGGCCCTGAACAAAGGCGGATTGCGGCTGAGACCCTTTTTGGGGTGGAGAACTCGCTGAAGGCGCTCGGCGGCCGGCGTCTGGCCCTCGTGAACGAAGTTGCTTTTGGGGCTTTCGCCGCGGACGAGGCCGCGCTGCAGGCGCGGATCGATCGGAATGCTCTGCTCGATGCCATGGTGGGCGGAGCCTATGCCGAGATTGCGGCGGCCACGGAAACGCAGCGCAGCTTTTTCCTGGCGCACCAGTATCTGGAGGCACGGGCGGGCGGCGGCTCGGTGCTGTTCAATGCGGCGAGGAGCATCGTGCGGGCGGCGGCTGACCGTGAATTGCCGGACGCGGAGCGCCTGCGCCCCTATACCGAGGCCCGTTTGCCAGCGACCAGAGGCGGGGTTGTGGCTCCGTTCGCTGTGGAGCCCGAGCTCGAAGTCCTGCAACTCGCCTTTTGGCTCGAAAAGATGCGCGAGTATCTGACTGCGGATCACCCTTTGGTCCGGCAGGTGCTTGGTCGTCAAAGCCCCGAACAGCTCGCGCGGCAGCTCGTTTCCGAGACTGGGCTTTCCGATCCAGAAGTTCGCGCGGCGCTGTTTGACGGCGGCGCGGCCGCGGTGGCCGCCTCCCGTGATCCGCTCATCGTCTTCATCTCGAGTTTCGACGCAGAGGCGCGGGCGCTCGGCGTGCGCTTCCGTTCCGAGGTGGAAGGGCCAGTGACAAGGGCGCAGGAACGGATCGCGCGGGCCCGCTTCCAATTGTTGGGAACAAGCGCTTATCCAGACGCCACCTTCACCCTGCGCCTGTCGTACGGCGCGGTGCAGGGTTGGACCGAACCGGACGGACGCCTTATCCCGCCTTTCACCACCACAGCGGGCCTCTGGGAGCGGACGATGGGAGCGGACCCCTTCATTACGCCCGAAAGCTGGCTTGCGGCGCGAGACCGACTGGATCCTGCCACGATCTTCAATGTCTCGACCTCCCACGACATTATCGGGGGCAATTCAGGTTCGCCCCTCTTGGACCGCAATGGCGATGTGGTCGGGGCCATTTTCGACGGCAATATCCACAGCCTCGGCGGAGAGTATTTCTATGATGGCTCCCTGAACCGGGCCGTGACGGTGGCGAGCACGATCGTTGAGGAAGCTTTGGCGGACGTCTACGGGATGGATGGGCTCGTCGAGGAATTGCGGCGCTGAACCCGGACGCGCTTTTGGCAGCGTTGGCGTTGGGCTTGGCTTTAGCGGCCGACGCCTTCGCAGCAGCCCTTTGTCAAGGGGCGGCGACCCACGTTCGCCCGCACAAGACCGCGGCCTTGGTCGGCAGCGCGTTCGGCTTTGCACAGGCGCTGGGCCCTCTGATCGGGTTCGCCGCGGGCGTCGCTTTCGCCGACGTGATGGCGGCCTTCGATCACTGGGTCGCGTTCGCGATCCTTTCGGCGCTCGGGATCAAGCTCATCCATGAGGGGTGGACGAAGGGGCCAGAGGACGCTGTGCCGGCCTCCCCCGCGCGGGGATGGGCGCTGGCAGGTCTCGCGGTCGCGACCAGCGTCGACGCCGTCGCCGCCGGGGCGGCGTTGCCGGCCATGGGACTTCAGCCCCTCATCACAGCCGCGGTCATCGGGCTTGTGACGATGACGGTCTGCTACGCGGGAGCGCTGCTCGGCCGGCGCCTTGGCGCGGCAATAGGGGGCAAGGCCGAGATTTTTGGCGGCGCCATGCTGATCGGGCTCGGGATCAAGACGCTTGCGGATCATGGCGCGCTGGCGTCCTGAGCGCCGTGATGACCGCCCTGCCCTCTCTGTCTCAGCGCGTCTCCACGATCTGATCGATACGGCCGAAGATAGAATGGCCCGCGGCGTCCAGCATTTCGATCTCGACGCGGTCTCCGGGCCTGAGCCAGCCGGTTTTCGGGGCCCCTTGGCTGAGTGTTTCGACCATGCGCAATTCCGCAAGGCAACTATAGCCGAGACCTCCGCTTCTGACAGGGCGCCCCGGGGATCCATCCGGGTCGCGGTTCGACACAGTGCCTGAGCCGATGATCGCGCCAGCGCCCAAAGGCCGGGTGCGCGCGGCATGGGCGATCAACACGCCGAAATCGAAGGTCATCTCTCTGCCCGCGTCTGGTTTTCCAAAGAGCTCGCCGTTGATGCGGGAAATCAAGGCGCCCTTGAGCTTACCCTCGCTCCAGGCCGGGCCGAGCCGTTCAGGGGTCACGGCCGCTGGGGAAAAACTTGAGGGCGGCTTGGATTGGAAAAAGCCGAAGCCCTTGTCGAGCTCGCCCGGGATGAGCCCGCGCAGAGAGACGTCATTGCAGAGCATCACGAGACGGATCAGGTCGCGGGCGTGATCGGGGGAAACCCCCATCGGCACATCGTCGACGATGACGGCGACCTCGGCCTCGAAATCGAGACCAAAACTCGGATCCTGAAAAGGGATCGGATCACGGGGGGCCAAGAAGGCGTCTGAAGACCCCTGATAGATCAGGGGGTCGGTCCAGAAGCGCTCGGGCATTTCCGCGCCTCGGGCTTTGCGAACGAGCTCTACATGGTTCACGTAGGCTGAGCCGTCCGCGAACTGATAGGCGCGAGGCAGAGGGCTTAGCGCCTCGCGTTCATGAAAGCGCTCCATGGGCACGCCCGCATGCGCGAGGCTCTCGGCCAGAGCGGAAAGCTTGGGCGCGGCGTGCGCCCAATCATCGAGGGCTGCCTGCAGGGTCGGAGCGACGAGGGTCGCATCGGTGCACCATGCAAGGTCTTCAGAAACGACGACAAGACGGCCGTCGCGGTTGGCGCTTCTCAGTGTAGCGAGCTTCATGGGCGCCAGGAGAGGCCCCTTCTCCCGGCTTTGTCAATCATCGAAACGGGGCCGGCGCCCGGCCTTGAGGCGGGCATGTTTGGCCTTGGTCTGAAGGCGCTTCTCCACACCTGCACGGCTGGGCCTTGTGGCCTTGCGCGGCTTATCGACATGAGCAGCTTTTGTCAGGAGGGCGACAAGGCGGGCGACAGCGTCTTCCTTGTTGCGGGCCTGGTCGCGGAAGCGCTGAGCGAAGATGACGATCACCCCCTCTTTGGTGGCGCGGGAGCCGGCTAACCGCAAGAGCCGAGCGGCGATGTCGTCAGGCAGGTTGGGGCTCCGACGGGCGTCGAAGCGCAGCTGGATGGCGGACGACACCTTGTTGACATTCTGACCGCCAGGGCCGGACGCGCGGACAGCGTCAAAGAGCAGCTCATCCTCATCAATGCTGAGACGGGGGGTGATTATAATCATGCGAGCGCGCGTCGCGCGATTTGCGAACGCTGGCAAGACACAGCCTCGCGCCTCAGGCGCCGCCGCGGCCGCTGCGAGCCTTTTCGTGCAACCAGGCTGCGTGCCGAGGCGCCTTTTTGGTGCGGCTCCACTCCTCCAACATCAGGGGGGCCACGCGCTTCAATTCCATCAGTTCAGCATCGGCGCCCGTATTGGCCGCCAGCTCAAGCCGGTGGCCGTTGGGGTCGAAGAAATAGATGCTTTTGAAGACGCCATGGTCGGTCGGGCCAAGCACGGCCACACCCATCGCCTCCAAGCGCGCCTTCGCGGCAAGAAGAGAGGCTTCGCCTTCCACCTCAAAGGCGATATGCTGCACCCATTGCGGTGTGTTCGGATCTTTTCCCATTTCAGGCTGCTGGGGCAACTCGAAGAAGGCGAGAATATTGCCGCCGCCCGCGTCCAGAAAAATATGCATATAAGGATCATACTCCCCGGTCGAGGGCACGTGATCCTCTGCGAAGGCGACGGTGAAGTCCATGTCGAGAGCGGCTTTGTAAAACTCCACCGTCTCTTTGGCGTCCTTGCAGCGATAGGCGACATGGTGGATGCGCGTCGTTATGCTCATCAAGCGGTTTCCTTCAGCACGCCGCGACGGATCTGGTCGAGCTCGATGCTTTCAAAAAGGGCCTTAAAATTGCCCTCTCCAAAACCCTCATTTCCTTTGCGCTGGATGAATTCAAAGAAGATCGGGCCAATAGCCTCCTTTGAAAAAATCTGCAGCAGAAGGCCTTGGCCTTCCGATGGCGCGCCGTCGATCAGTATCTTTCTTTTTCTCAGCCCCTCAATGTTTTCGCCATGACCGGGCAAGCGTTTGTCGATGAGATCATAATAGGCGTCGATCGTGTCTTGAAGGGCCACGCCGCGGGCGTTGAGCTTGTCGACGACAGCGAGGAGATCATCGGCTCCAAGCGCGATGTGCTGGATCCCCTCGCCTTTATATTTCTGCAGGAACTCTTCGATCTGATCGATCTTTCCATCTGAGCCCTTGCTCTCGTTCAGGGGGATCCGGATTTTTCCGCAGGGGCTGGTCATGGCTTTCGAGAAAAGGCCAGAGACCTTTCCCTCGATGTCGAAATAGCGGATTTCGCGAAAATTGAAGATGGTCTCGTAATAATCAGCCCAGACCTTCATATTGCCGCGGAAGACATTATGGGTCAGGTGATCGAGATATGTCAGGCCTATGCTGTTGGAAGCCTCGTCTGCTCCTGGAATGGGCCGGAAATCGACATCATAGATAGACTGGGCGCCATAACGATCGACGAGATAGAGAAAGGCCCCTCCGATCCCTTCGATGCAGGGAATATCCAACTCCATGGGGCCGATCGGCGCGTCCACGGGCTTGGCGCCGCGGCGGACAGCTTCTTCAAACGCGCGACCGGCGTCGCGCACGCGGAACGCCATGGCGTTGGCGCTGGGGCCATGGATCGCGCGGAACTCCGCCGGCTGGCCCCCTGGCTCCATATTGACTATGAAATTGATGTCGCCCTGCTTGAAGCGGAGGACGTTCTTGGAGCGGTGCTTGGCGACGGCTGTGAAGCCTAGAAGTTCGAAATAGGCCTTTAGCGCCTCAGGCTCGGGGCTTGTAAATTCTACGAATTCGAAACCATCAACGCCGATGGGGTTGTGAAAGAGATCGGCCATGCTCGCTCCTTGCCGGGCCTCGGGAAGGCATGATCTTGGTAGTTTCATTTGCAACTGTTGGCAAGATGGGGCCAGAAAAGGCATGGAGATCGCCGCGCAGGGGAGGACAACGCATGGCTGAGACTCGGGTTTTTTGCGTGGGGCGGAACTATGCCGACCACGCAAGGGAGATGGGCGCAAGCGGGCGGGAAGATCCATTCTTTTTCATGAAGCCAGCCAGCGCGCTGCTTCGGGGTCCAACGCTTGCTTATCCGCGCGATACCGCCGATCTGCACCACGAAGTGGAGCTTGTCGTCGCGCTTGGACGGGGCGGCGCCGATCTTGAGACGGAAGAGGCGTTGGAGCTGGTCTCAGGGTATGGGGTGGGGATCGACCTCACCAAGCGCGACCGGCAGGCCGAACTCAAGGAAAAAGGACATCCCTGGGAGCGCGCGAAGGCGTTCGACCATTCCGCGCCCATCTCCGCGATCGGTCCGGTTTTGGGGCATCCGAGCGAAGGTTTCATCCGGTTGTCCGTCAACGGGACCGTGCGCCAAAACGGAGACTTGAGCCAGATGATATGGAAGCCTTCCGAAATTATCGCCGCATTGTCGCGGATCTGGACCCTCCAGCCTGGAGATTTAATCTTCACTGGAACGCCGGCGGGGGTCGGCCCACTGCAGCGGGGGGACGCGGTGCTCGCCGAGATCGAGCGCGTGGGTCGTCTGGAGCTCCGGGTCGCATGATTACCCTGATCGATTTTTTTCGTTCTGGCACATCGCACCGGACCAGGATCGCTCTGCACTTGAAGGGGCTCTCCTTCGAGCATCGGACGGTGGATCTGCGGAGCATGCAGCACAAGACAAAAGAGTTTCTTGCGATCAACCCGCAAGGGCTGGTTCCGGCATTGATTGTCAACGGCCAGATATTGACCCAGAGCGTGGCGATCTTGGAATGGCTTGAGGAGGCTTATCCTTTTCCTTCGCTTTTGCCAAAGGACCCTCTTGAGCGGGCGCATGTAAGGGCTTTGATGGGGGTCGCGGCGTGCGATATGCATCCTTTGGGTAATTTGCGGGTGCTGCAATCCCTCAAAGCCGACCATGAGCAATCTGACGCGCAGACCGCTGCTTTCGGAAAAAGATGGTATGTTTACGGGTTCGAGGCGTTGGAGGCCCTCTGTTCTCGGGGCCCTCAGGGATCTTGGCTATGGGGTGACACGCCGACCTTGGCGGACGCCTGCGTCATACCCCAGCTCTATGCAGGCGTCGCTCGGTATCATATTCCGATTTCAGATTATCCGCACCTGGCTCGGTCCTATGCGAACGCGTCGTCGCATCCTGCCTTTATCGCAGCACATCCTGATAACCAGCCAGATGCGGTCTGATCCATGGACGTCCCTACCCATGGCCATGCCAACCGAGACTAGGACGTCTGGTCGAACAAACGCGCGACCCTTTGACGGTCCGACTCGGCCAAGCCCCCCTCCTCTCGCGAGAGGAGGGGAAACCCTTTTATTGTCCAACAATGCATACGGCGCTGAGGCCCGGCGCGCCATAAACCTGCGAGTAGGCCACTCGGGCGCCGTCGACCTGGCGGGCGCCGCCTTGGCCTCGGATCTGGACCACATTCTCAAAAACCTGGCGTAGGCCGCTTGCGGCAACAGGCTCGCCGCATGCGATGCAGCCGCCGTCAGTGTTCACAGGCAGCTTGCCCCCGATCTTTGTGCGGCCCTCAGCGAGCCACTGCTCCTGCTCGCCATCTTTACAGAACCCGTTCTCCGCCATGTGCATGATCTCGGCGCCGCTTTCGGTGTCCTGAAGTTGGGCCACATCGATGTCATCTGGTCCCAGTCCCGCCATTTCGAAAGCGGCCTTGGCGGCCAGTTCTGTCGGCGCCTTGCCGCGTTCGATGTCGAGCGAGGGGGAGAAGACTTCAAAGGAACCAGCCGGACGGGTGCGGACCGCGGCCCCGCGAATGCGGACTTGCGCGCGGCCCAGTTCTTTGGCCTTGCGCTCACTGGCGAGGATCAGGGCCACCCCGCCTTCGGAAGGGCTGCAGAACATGTATTTCGTGAGCGGATCGTTGATCGGCTCAGCCTGGAGAATCGTGTCCAGCGGCACCGGCTGTCGGCGCCAGGCATGGGGAGCATGGACTGCGTTTTGGAAACTCTTTTCGGCTACAAGCCCGAGGGACTTCTCTGAAATCCCGAAGAGATCCATGTATCGGCGTATCTTCATGCCGAAAAACTGGGTTGTCAGCATCATCCCGGTTTGGCCGTACCAATCGGGCAGGCCCCAGGACTTCGGATCGGCGTTGAAAGCGCCACGGGGGTGTTTGTCAAAGCCCAAGGCGACGCCGAGATCGAATTCGCCGGACTTGATAGCCCAATAGCCTGACAGGAGCGCAGAGCCACCCGTGGCGCACCCATTGGCGACATTGATGAACTGCACCCCGGTCAAGCCAAGATGGGGGAGCATGGCGTCGGAATTGCCTCCGGAGGTCCCGCCGAAAGCGAACTGGATGTCGGTCCAGTCAAGTCCCGCATCTTTAAGGGCCTCGCGAACGGCGAAGACGCCTTGATCCAAGGCCGTTTTGTCGTCATGGCGGCCAAAGGGATGGATGCCGGCGCCGATAATATAGACGTCGCTCATGGATGGCTCCTCAAGTGGCTGGTTTGAAGGCGTAGGTCACCACCTCATCGCCTTCGGGCGTGAGGCGAAAGGGAACAATAACAAGTTCCATCGGAAGGCCCACTTTGAGACCATTAAAGCTTTCTGTCTCAAGGCGCGCTTCGACGATGATCTCTCCCGGTATTTCGACATAACCCACAGCATAGGGCTTGAACTTCGCAGGATCCTGCTCGCCTTGAAACGGCAACTTCGGGGGGAAGCGCTGAACTGTGTAGCTCCAGAGCCTTCCCCTGGGCGACAAGGCGACCTCGTCATAGCGGCGCGCTTCCGCGCCCGCAGGCATGGGAAACGCCAGCTTGCCGGTCTCCCGGTCCCGGCCCGCAAGAAGACGCGGTCCGTCAGGGCCTTCGGTGAAGAGCTTGTCTGCGATGGGTAGGCGGCCCATGCTTCGTCCTCCGTCGATGCGCGCCCAGATCTTTCTTGTTTTGGCGCCTTTGACCTAATTTAGCGCTTGGCGATAAAAAGTCAGCGGTGATTTATACCGGCAACCGTGTCGGTTTTGCGGGAAGGAAGGCGCCCGCCAACGACGCCCCTCGCCGCTTAAGGGAGGAAAGAGGATGACCGCCCCCGATTTCGCGCACATGCGTTCGTTCGCCGAGGTGTCTAGGCTCCAAGCGGCGCAACGGCCGGACAAGCCGGCTTTTCTGTTTGAAGGCCGCAGCACCAGCTTCGCGGCCTTCGACCGGCATGCGAACCAGGCGGCGAATGGCCTTATCGGGCTTGGGGTGAGGCCGCAGACGCACATCGCCTATCTGGGCAAGAACTGCGATTTCTATTTTGAGCTCCTGGTCGGGGCTTCGAAAGCAAATGCGATCATGACCCCCGTGAACTGGCGGCTCGCGGGTCCGGAAATCGTTTATATTCTGAACGACGCTCAGGCGAGCGTGCTTTTCGTGGGGCCGGAGTTTCTTGGGCTTGTGCGTGAATTGTCCCCGGCGCTGACCTCGGTGCGCCATGTCATCGCGGTGGAAGGCGGGGATGGGGCATGGCCTGCTTATCCGAACTGGCGGGACGCACAGTCCGATGATGACCCGCAAATCCCCTCCGCCTTCGAGGATGTGGCCATCCAACTCTACACCTCTGGCACGACAGGGAGGCCGAAGGGCGCGATGCTCAT
>JAGWZH010000098.1 GCA_018971945.1 Alphaproteobacteria bacterium
GCGATCCTCGACAGGCACTGGAAAGCCCGCAACATCAAGGGCGTTTTCCAAGGCTTTGAGCTCTTCACCACGACCATCCATGATGTCCTGGACCGCTATGTCGAAATGTACGGGCGCGACGCGGTGATCCCGGTCACGCGCACCGGGTTTGGAAACATCGCCACCTCCAGCGTGCAGCGAGAGCCGGAGCTTTTCCGCGCCTTCGCCATGAAAGGAGCGGAGATCATCTTGCGGACGGCCTCCGGCGGCTTCACCCCAGCCGACATCCAGGCGACGTCAATGTACAATAGTGTTTACACCGCCGTGTCCAACAACGCCGTCTCGCCCGACAATCCAGGGTTCATGGAGGGGGTCGGTATGGTCGGGGGTTCGTCCATTTATGGTCCCCGCGGGGAGTTGCTGGACGAGGCGAGTTCGGAGCATGAGACGCTCGTATCCGCTCGGATTCCGATCGCGGACTTCCGAGCGCGCCACCGTCAGCCGATCGTGCATATGTCGCTCTATCGCGACGTGTTCGAAGCCTATGCCGAAAGATATCCGCCCAATCTTTTCGCCGAATATCTCCCGACCGATGGGCAGGACGCTGCGCGCTTCCTTCGGGATCGATCCTCATGGCGCTGACAAGGCGTTCAGCGCTGCGTCTCGGCGCAGGCGTTTGCGCTCTCGCCCTTCCCGGCTGCACGCCGCCGCGGCCCGACGCTGACGTCATCGTTGTGGGAGCGGGATTATCTGGCCTGCACGCGGCGCGGCTGATGCAGGCGGAGGGGCTCCGGGTGATCGTGCTGGAGGCGGCCGAGCGGACTGGCGGGCGGCTTTTGACGCTCGCCGATCTCCCGGGTTCGCCCAACGCGGGGGGTAGCCAGATCGGCGCGGGCTACGGCCGCATCCGCGGCGCGGCGCAAGAGCTGGGCTTGACCATAGAAGCCGATGCGGCGGCCCCCAACCCGATGCTGTTGGCCCTCGGCGGAGAACTGATCGGCCCGGCCCAATGGCCCTTGAGCGCCAAGAACCCTTTCCCGCCGGCGTTCCGGATGGCGTCCCCGGGAGCGGTGTTCATGCAATTGGCGGGCGCTGCGAACCCGACCCGGGTCGCCGACGACTGGTGGACCCAGCCCGTCGTCAGCCGCGATGTGTCCGCGGCGGAGTTTCTCGCCCAGGCGGGGCTTAACGCCGACGCCTTGCGCCTCTTGGACATCAGTCTCAACGCCAATAATCTGGCGACCTATTCCATGATCAATGTCTGGCGGACCCAGACGCTTTATGCTCTCGACCGTCAATTGGGGCCCGCTGGCGGTGTCGTTGGAGGCTCGGCCAGACTGACGGACGCCATGGCCGCTTCGCTGAACGAGCCTGTGCGCTTGGCGAGCCCCGTCACAGGCGTCGCCGCCGATGATGGCGGCGTCAGCGTGCGGCTTGCGGGTGGCGTGACCTTGCGGTCCTCCTACGCGATCGCTGCGGTCCCGTTTCCTGCCTTGCGCCGCATCGCGTTGGAGGCGCCGGTTTCCCCAGCGCAGCAGGAAGCGATCGAAGGCCTTCCCTACACAAAGATTATCCAGCTCTATCTGGAAGCGGACAATCGGTTCTGGGAGGAGGATGGGCAGCCCATCGACATGCTGAGCGATGGTCCGTTAGAGCGCATTTTCGCTGGGCGGGACAGAGAAGGCGAGCCCAATGGGATCATCCTCTCCTGGATCAATGGCGACGGATGCGACGCCTGGGCTGGATTGGATGACGGCGCGGTCGAAGCCAAGGCGCAAAGCGAGCTGGCCAAACTCCGGCCTGCGGCGCGGGTGCGCCTGCGCAGGGTGGTCCGCTGGACCCCGGACAACCCGTTTGCAGGCGGCGCCTATATGCACTGGGGCGCAGGCCAGATCGCGCGCTGGGCTCACATCATGGGCGAACCTGCAGCTCGCCTCCACTTTGCAGGCGAGCATCTCAGCCGCACCTATACAGGCATGGAGGGAGCCATGGAGAGCGGCGAGAACGCCGCCATGGCGGTGATGACAGCGATGGGAGTGTTCGGACCATGAGGTCGGCGGCCGCCGCCTGGGTCTCATTGGCTTTGGGGCTTGCGGCCTGCGCTGTCTCTCCTTCAGGGTCCGATCCTCTTGAGCGGTTAAGCGCCGCTCTGGAGGGCGCCTATTCGAACGCACAGCAATTCGCCGAAGCGGACGCGGCGCTGCGCCGCCCGCCCGCTGTGGGCCATCCTTATGATTGGATCGACGCGCAGCACGCGACCTTTTACCGGGTGAGCGCGCCTTCGATCGGGCGCCATGTCGTCTATCTCGAATGGCGCAGCGGCGGCCCTGGCGGCCCCATCAGCCGTCAGCGGCTCTGGTCTTTCCGCCGCGACGAAGCGGGCGCGCCCCGGATGGATTTTTTCACCTTCAAAGACCCTTCTCCGTTCGCCGGACGCGGCGGGGAGCCGGGCGCTTTCGCCGCGCTCGAGCCCGACGAGCTGATCGGTTATGGCGACGCCTGCGCATTGGTCGTCACGAGCGTGGCGGGTGGGTTCCACGCGGTAATCCCGGAGAATTGTTCGATCATGGCGCGCTCCGGGCGGCGCATGCGTCTCCAGGCGCTCGTTGCGCTCGACGACAAGACCCTCAGCTATCAGGAGGAGGGCGTGCTGGAGGACGGCGCGGTCGCCTTCCGCGTTCCTGGCGGGCCGGCCTATCGTTTCAACCGCGCGCTGTGAGATCGCCAAAGGGCGGCTCCGGGTCGCAGGCAAAGGGTCACGTGCAGCCAACGGAGATTGATCCTCAACCGCTCCGTGTCGTGTTCGCCCAAGACGAAGACGCAGCGCGGTCGTCCCCCTCTTCCGGCGCATCATCAAGCGTGAGCGAGGGATAGTTTGCGCCGAGAGGCCGCTCCGACGCCGCGCAGGGCGCAGCGTGAGCAGACGCGCTGGGGTTTGATCGGTGGTGATGGTGACTGCGCCGCCCTGGTCGTGGATCCATTGTCCGCGATGGAAAAACAAGGCCGAGGGCGCGCTGCCCTCGCCGCTGTCGCCCATTTCGGCGCGACACAGCGCGGCGGTCCAGCAGGAAAAGCCCCGCGCCTGGCCCAACAGATACAGCACGTCCGCGCGGTCGCCACAGGCCTGGGCGCAAGCCTCATCGACCCCGCGATCAAGGATCAAGATCTTGTCAGCGGCGAGCACGAGATCCTTGTTCAGGACAAGGGTTGGGCCTGAACGGCTTGAGGCGATCCGACAGGCGGCCTCGTCCATCGCATCGGCGAATGGGTTCTCCTGCCGCCGCCAGAGGACATTGCAGCCTTCATTGACCGGTGTGTCAGCGGGGATGAGGCCGGCCAAGAGGCTTGGATTGGGATCGCTGCCCGCCAAAGCGGCAGGGTTGTTTGGGATATGGATCCGGAGGCGGATAGCGCGTTGCGGGCTTCATCGAGACTAGGGAAACGGACGCGCGGGCGGTAGATCCGACGGGGGCCCCCGTCGAGATATTCTTCGCCAACGAAGACCTTCGCGCCGAAAACGGGAAGCACGGCGCGGGTAAAGATCACGTGGATGCGCGCGTGCCGATCCTCTTAGGCCCTCCCCGGGGTCCTCCTGGAAAACCACTTGCCGGTCGTTGTCAAAGCACCCCTCAAACCAGTGAAGGAAGAGCCGGAGCTCCTGCTGCGCGACGCAAGAGGCGAGGCTTTGGCTCCATAGGGAAACGGGCGAGGCGAGCGCCACGAGCCCGACAGCGAGCGATCCCCGCAAGGAGCGCATCTCGCCCGCCCCAAGCCGCCGGCCGAATGAAAAGGGCGACGCGTGTCCGCGCCGCCCTTTGCAAGCTTCCCGAGCCGTCTTCCTGGTTCAGTAGCGGTAGCGCAACTCCACACCGAGGGTCCGACCCGGGCGCAGCCCGCCGAAGAAAGCGCGCGGCGCTGCGCGTTCAGCGCCCGTCGGCGCGGTCGACGGCCCCGAGCCGGCCACATAAGGCATCTGCAGCCAGCGCGTGGCCAGGGTGATCGTGTCTTCGTCTGTGAGGTTCCGGCCGAAAGCGGCAAGGGTCCAACGGCCGCCTTCGACGCCGATCCGTCCGCCCACCAAAGTGGTGTCGCCGGTTTCAGCAAGATTATGCACCTGGACGTATTTCGAGCTCTCGTAGGAGACGTTGCCCTGCACAAACACTTCAGCCCCGCTCGCAAAATTGAAGGGCCGCAGATCAAAATCAAATGAGGCCTGATGCTCGCTGGTCAGCGGATAGCGTTTGCCAGCGATATCGCAATTGCCGGTCAAGCCGAAGAAAGCAGTACCCGTGCCTGGGGCGGTTGTGCTGCCCGCGGCGAGGACGCCGCCGCCAGAGGTCAATGTCCACTGGTCCTGGTCGCATCCGCGGGTGAACTCTGGCCGGGTCCAGGCGTAAGAAGCGCCGACGGTCAGATAGTCGGTGATCACCGCGCGCCCATCGACTTCGAAGCCCCAGATTTCACCGTCGCCCTGATTAGAGGCGATCGAAGTCACGGCCGTGCCGGCGGCGTTGGTCACCGCGGTCGTGAGCTGAACATTGGTGGCCTCGGTGAAGTAGCCCGCGGCGTTCAGGTTCAAACGGCCGTCGAAGAGGCTGAACTTTCCGCCAAGCTCGTAATTGGTGGACTCTTCTTGCTGATAGACGGGGAGATTGCGCAGGAGGCCCAACTCACCATTGAGGCCTCCGGGCTTCACGCCCTGCGAGTAGATTCCGTAGAGCGTCACCGCGTCGCTTGGCTCCCAACGCAAGGTGACCCGTGGCGTGAAGGCGTCGAATTCGACCGCTCGGTTAAACGTCTGTGCGCCTGCAGCGCTGTAGTTCCGTACCGACTTCCGCTCTTCCGCATAGCGCCCCTCCACTGTGGCTGTGAGGGTGTCGGTGAGGTCCAATTCGGCAAGGCCGAAAAAGGCTTGGTTCCGCGTGTAGGACATGTCCAACCGCGTGCTTTGGCCCAGCGGGTCAGGGAAGGTGAGGTCATAGCCCGCGTTTTGGCCATAATAATAATAGTGCCCGACCTTCCAGCGGAACGCGTTGTCCGAAGGGCTGGAGAGGGTCGTTTCCAATGAATAGTCTTGGATATCGTCGCGGCTGGTGTTGGCGAAGAAGCCTTCCGCCGTGGTCGGCACGCTGGGGGGCGTGAAGAAGAAGTTCACGCTGGAGTGGTCGGAATCGGTGCCGAAGAACTCTGACTCGTCCCGGAAGCCGAAATTGACGTCGACGCTGTAACCGGACCCTCCGACATCCCAGGACAGCGCCGCCGTGGTCAGCCAGGTGTCGCGCTCAATGCCGTCAAAAGCCGTGCCGTCGCGGGTGGAGTAGATGTTTGAGCCAAGCGTAGCCGGCGCGCCCGGCACCACCGGCACCGTGCCCACGGCCGGTCCGGTATTGAGGGCCACCTGGCCGGGCTGGATCACACCGCAATAATATTGGAAATTGTTGGTCGACCCCGATCCGGTCCGGAACGCCAAGGAGCGATAGCCCGGAAAGCAGTTATTTGCAGCGGCGGGCTGCAGGAAGATCGGAAGCGGGCCGTCATCGTCGGCGTTATAGGAAGTCCGCAGGCGAAGCGAGACCTCGGGGGTCATGTCCCAACGGAAGGAGAAGCCCACAGAGGTCGTCTCTTCCGAACCCACGAGTTCATTCGTAACGAGGTTCCGATATTCCCCGTCATAGGTGTAACGGCGCAGAGAAAGCCGTGCCCCGGCGTTCTCCCCCATCGGCCATTCGATGGACCCCCGCAGGTCGACCTCATTGTTTTGCGCGATCGAGACCGACCCGGTCATGCCGAACTCTTCCCCGGCGTTGGCCGTGATGAAGTTGATGGCGCCGGCATAGGTGTTCCGACCATAGAGGGCGCTCTGCGGGCCCTTGATCACTTCCACGCGTTCCACGTCGCCCAGATCGAAGGATTGGATCGATCCGGGATAATAGATCCCGTCGACGAAATAGGCGGTGCCGGATTCCACACCGAACTGGACATTGGCGAGCACGTTGGATTGGCCGCGGACGACGGGCCGGTCGGTCGAGCGGCCGAAAGTCTTCGAAAAGCTGAGGCCCGGCGTAAAGCGGGCCACGTCGTCGATCGACTGGATGCTGAGGTTTTCAAACTCCTCTTGCCCAAAGACGCTGACCGCGACGGGCGCGTCCTGCAGGGTCTCTTCACGGCGACGGGCCGTGACGACAATGGCGTCGTCGCCCGCTCCGGCGCCCGCCTGGCGCTCCTGTGCTTGGACCACTTGGGGGGCCAAGCCCGTCATCACAGCCGCGGCGGCGGCGCTCCACACCAGAAGGCGACGGTTGTTCATGGCTTCTCCCCGAGATCGTGAGTCAAAGGCGACGGGCCCGATGCCGGAGAGTGGCAAAGAATATACCAACCTTGCAAGCGGCCAGTGCGATCCTGGCCGCTTTCGGCATCGTTTTGGCGTCCAGTGTGCCTCTTGCGCCCCACCTTCGGCCCAAGCGGCGCAGCGCTTTCAGCCGGCTTAAGGATTGGCCATTGGCGCTGCTGTCGCGCCGCCGGCCATTTCTGGCGCGATGATCACGTCAAAGCGGCCCCAGTCGCGCCGCATCGCGGCCAAGGCGCGGTACTCCGCGCTGTTCCAAAAAGCGCGGGCCGCGGCGCAGCTTGGCCAGCGCGAGATCACGATGCTCTCGAAAGGGGGTGCGCCCTCCAGGGTTTCGGGGTCGCGGGAAACGACGAGATAGGTCCCGCCGAACCGGGCGTAGAGGGACGGCAGCGCACGCACATAGCGTGGGAAGGCCTCGCGGTCGGTCACAACGCCTTGAACGACCATCAGGCAGGCTGCCTCGGTCGCGGCTGGAGGAGGGCTGGCAGGCGCCGCAGCCTCTTGAGCGGCGCTGGCGCAACCGAAAGCGAAAACAGCGGCGATCGCCGTAAGAGCATAGCGCATGGGGGCTTCTCGCAAGTGAAGCGACGTGGTTGTTATACCAACCTCGCCTGAGGCTGGCGCGCAAGGCGCAAGAGGACAGTCTTTCGATGTCGCACACCGACCCTCCCCTCTCCTTTGCTTCCACGATGGTCCGGGAAGATTTGACGGCCCGTCAGATTTTCGAGCGCGTCAAGGCCAATCCGGCGCGCGCGCGCTTCGGCTTCGGCGACAGGCTCGCCATCGTCAATGTCGACTTCCAGCAGGCCTACACGCGGCCCGATCTATTTCCCAACACCGCCTATGTCTCCGATCCGGACCAAATCGCGCATGTGAACGCAATCTCCGCCATGGCGCGGTCGCACGGCATGCCGGTGATCTGGACGCGCGTCTGTTACAAGCCGGACGGCGGCGACGCCGGGGTTTGGGGCACGCGAACGAACACGCCTGACAGCTTGCAGAACATCAAATTCGGCTCCGACCGCCACGCCTTCGACCCGCGCGCCGACATCCGTTGCGAGATCGACCTGGTGTTCGACAAGCGCATGCCGAGCGCGTTTTTTGAAACCCCGCTCAAGAGTTATCTCACATTTCACAAGGTGGACACGGTTGTGGTGACGGGCGGCTCCACGTCAGGCTGCGTGCGCGCCACCGCCGTCGAAAGCTTGAGCCATGGCTACCGCACCATCGTTGCCGAAGAGTGCGTGGCGGACAAACATGAAAGCTATCATTTCGCCAATCTGACGGACCTCCAGTTGAAATACGCCGATGTGGTGGGCGTGGCGGAGGTGAAGGCCTGGTTTGAGGCCCGCCATGCGCGCTGACCCCAATCTCTATGACTATTGGCCTTACCAGGAGCGGCCTAAAATCGTCTGGCCCGGGGGCAAAAAGCTCGCCTTCTGGATCGCGCCCAACATCGAATTCTACGAGTTCGATCCGCCGCAAAACCCTGCGCGTCCTGGCTGGCCGAGGCCTTCCCCGGACATTGTGGGCTATTCCCAGCGGGATTGGGGCAACCGGGTGGGCCACTGGCGATTGATGGAGCTTCTCGACCAGTATGGCATGAAGGGGTCGGTCAGCCTGTCGATCGGGCTCATCGACCACCATCCCGAAATCATCGAGGCCTGCGTGGAGCGGGACTGGGAGTTTTTCAGTCACGGCGTCTACAACACCCGATATTCTTACGGGATGGACGAGGCCCAGGAGAGGGCGATGCTTGAGGACAGCATCGCGAGCGTCCAGAACGCGACGGGCCAGCGCATCCGCGGTTATCTCGCCCCTGCCCTCACACACACTGAACGCACGCTGGACCTCATCGCCGAATACGATTTTTGGTACTCCTGCGACCTGTTCCAAGACGATCAGCCCCAGCCTTTGAAAACCAGAACCGGCAAGCTGATGAGCATGCCCTACAGCCTTGAGGTGAACGACGTCATCACCTACGGGGCGCTGGCCATGAGCCCCTGGCGATACGCCGACGTCCTCAAGCGGCATTTCGATCAGCTCTTGGAGGAAGGCGCGGAGAGCGGCACGGTCATGTGCGTACCGCTGCATGCCTATTTGGTGAGCCAGTCTCATCGCGTTCGCGCTTTCGGAGAGGCTTTGAGACACATCGCCGCCCACGCCGACGATGTCTGGATCACCCGCGCGGCGGACATCGCGGGCTTCTACCGGGAACACTGCTGGGACCATACGCTCGAAGACATCGCGCGCCGTGGCTTGGCGACGGGCGGAACGGGGTTTGCGCCATGAGCCTGCCCGACGACTATCTCCGCTACCCCCACCGCCGCTACGGCATGGATCAGGACCGCTACCCGTGGCGGTTGTCCATCGACAGGCCCCGCCTTGCCTGGCCGGAGGGCAAGGCGGTGGCGCTCATGATCGTCGTGCCGATCGAGCACCACATGCTCAATCCGAGCGGAAAGCCGTTCAAACACCCCGGCGCGATGCAGACGCCCTATCCCGACCTGCGCCACTTTACGACGCGGGATTATGGCAATCGGGTGGGCGTGTTCCGCATCCTGAGAGAGCTGAAAGCCGGAGGACTCAGAGCGGTTTTCCCAATCAATGGAGCGGTCCTCGGGCGGTTCGGCCCATTGATTCGCGCCATTGAGGCGGATGGACACGAGATTGCGGCTTATGGCTGGGACACCGACAGCCTCCACTGGGGCGGGATCGATCTCGACCTGGAGCGGTCGCTCGTGGCGAAAACCCGCGCAGCGTTCGATAGCCATGGCTTGCGGCCCACAACCTGGATGAGCCCGGCGCGGCAGCAAAGCTTCGCCACTCTCGATCTGATCGCTGAACAAGGCTTCACCGCCTGCCTGGACTGGGAGATGGATCAGGTTCCGGTCGCGGTTCAGACGGCGATGGGTCGGCTGACCTGCGTGCCGCTGTTCAACGAACTGGATGACCGAAAGCTCCTCATCGATCAGCGCCAGACCGAGGCCGAGTGGCGCGATCAAATCCTGGAAGCCTGCGCCCATCTGAAAGCCGAGCACGCCCGCTTCGGCGGACAGGTCTTGAGCTTCACGCTCACGCCCTATGTGTCGGGCCAGCCGTTTCGGCTGTGGGCGGTAAGGGAAGCCCTCTCAGCCCTCGCCGCCGATCCTGCTGTCTGGAACGCCGACGCGGCCCAGATGGCGGAGGCTTCTGCATGAGCGACCGCATCACCGCTAATCTTCCCGCCATTGACTTCGACGCGACCGAAGCCTTTTACGCGCGCCTGGGCTTTGAAACCGCTTTCAAAGACAAGAACTGGATGATCATGGCGCGCGGGCCCTACGAAATAGAGTTTTTTCCCTACCGCGATCTCGATCCGGGCCAGTCCTCCTTCAGCGCGTGTCTGCGCGCCACCGACCTGGAAGGCTTGTGGCGCGCTTGGGAGCGGCTTGGCTTGCCGACGCAAGCCATCCCGCGCCTACAGGGGCCGGCTTTTCCCATCGGCCATGGCCTGCGCATGTTCGCTCTGGTCGATCCCAACGGCTCGCTTTTGCGCTGCATCGGCGAAGATGCCCCGCCCCATCAACCCGCCGATCGGCTATAAAAGCAGGGGAGACTCGCCGCCATGACGCGTCGTAAAGTATTGGCGTCGGGCCTCGCCGCTGGAGCGTTAACGCCCATGACCCTCGCCCAAGCTCAATCGCCGCCGCCTCCTCGTTTCACCGCCCTTGCGCTGCAAACCCGTTGCGAGGCGGTGAACCAGGACCAGAACCCGCAGGATGCGCGTGCGCGCATGGCGGCGTCCATCGCACGGGTATCCGCTCAGATTGCGGCTGCGCGGGGATTTCTGCAGGGATTTAACGGCTATCCGGTGAAGCTGGTGGTTTTGCCGGAATACTGGATGACGGGCTTCCCCTTGGGCGAAACCCGTCAGGCTTGGCAAGCCAAGGCTGCGATCGCGCTTGACGGCGTTGAGGCCGACGCCCTGGCCGCCATGGCGCAGCGCCATGGGATTCATCTCTGCTCAAACCATTATGAGTTGGATCCGCATTTCCCTGATCTCTATTTCCAGGCGAATGTGATCTATGGGCCCAACGGCGATGTTCTTTGCCGGTATCGGCGCATGATTTCGCTCTACACCCCGACGCCCTATGATGTCTGGGACCGCTATCTCGATGCCTATGGTCTTGAGGGGGTTTGGCCCGTAGCGGTCACGGAATTGGGTGTGTTGGGCACGATCGCCAGCGAAGAAATTCTTTATCCCGAAATCGCCCGCATGGCCGCGTTGCGGGGCGCGGAGATTCTTCTACACCCGACCTCCGAGGTGGGCAGCCCCCAACTGACCCCGAAACATATCGGAAAGCTCGCGCGCGCGGTGGAGAATATGGCCTATATCGTGTCGGCCAATTCTGCGGAGATCCTCGGCGTTCCCGTACCCAGCGCCTCCACCGACGGGATGAGCCTTGTCGCTGACTGGTATGGCCGCATTCTCGCAGAGGCCGGCCCCGGCGAGAGTCTCAACGCCAATGCTTTGCTGGACGTGGCGGGACTTCGCTCGGCCCGCCAGCAGGCGGGCATGACAAACACCTTGTCACGCTTGCCCATGGACGCTTTCGCCGCAGACTATGCGGACCGCACGCTGGCCCCGCCCAACCGGACGCCGGACGGACGAATGATGGAACGCGCCGAGGTATTGCAGCGTCAGCGCGAGACCATCGCGCGGATGACCGAGGAGGGCGTCATCCGTCCCTGACAGCGCGCTATTCGGCAGCCTCGCCCCGCCGGCCTTCATAGGCCTCCCCGGCGGCCATCAACTCCCCCAGACCCAAAAGCGCGTTGATCTGGGTGAAATCGAGCATGCGGTCTCGTGCGGCTGCAGTGCTCCCGGTCCGGCGCAATTGAAGCAGGAATTCCTGCGCCATGAAGGCGTATGCGCGCGCCAAGGACCCGGGCGAGATCACGATACGGAAGCCGAGGGCTTGAAGCTGGTCCTTGGTCAGAAGAGGCGTTTTGCCCCCTTCGACCATGTTGGCGAGCATGACAGCCTCTGGGAACGCGCTTCCCAGACGCTGCATCTGCCCCAGATCCTGCGGCGCCTCCACGAACAGGATGTCGGCCCCGGCGTCATGGTAGAGGGCGGCGCGTTCGAGGGCGCGTTCAAATCCTTCGACCGCGATCGCGTCTGTGCGCGCGATGATCAATGTGTCCTCGCTCTTCCGGGCGTCCACCGCGGCTTTGACTTTACCAGTCATCTCCGACGCCGAGATGAGCGCCTTGCCGGCCAGATGACCGCAGCGTTTGGGCGCTGTCTGGTCTTCAATTTGAATGGCGGCGGCGCCGGCGCGCTCGAGGATACGCACAGTATGTTGAACATTGAGCGCGTTGCCGAAACCCGTATCGGCGTCGACGAACAGGGCGAGGCTGACCCGGTCGCGCACGCGGGCGGTGACGTCAGCCACCTGCGACAGGTCCAGAAGACCGATATCGGGCCGCCCGAGCTGGGTATAGGCGATGGAGGCGCCAGAGAGATAGGCCGCTTCAAACCCGGCCTGCGCGATCAAGAGCGCGGAGAGCGCATCATAAGCGCCTGGCGCCAGAACGGCCTCTGTTTGGGACAGTCGCGCCTTGAGGCTGACGCCGACGCCTGTCTTCCCGGCCTCAGTCTCCATCATGACCCCGTTCCTTGGCTTGAAACCTTTTTTTGAGCAAAGGCGCGAGGCCGCCCGCCTCCGCCATCGCCAAAAGAGGCGGCGGCGGCGGCGTCAATTCAAAGCGCCGCCCTGTCGACACATTATGCAACTGGGCTTTGGCCAGATCGAGATCCAGGATGTCCCCTTCCGCGATCGCGCCGTCTTCATCGAACGCCAGAGCCGGAAGGCCCAGATTGAAAGCGTTGCGATAGAAAATGCGTGCGAAACTTTTCGCAAGCACGGCGCGCACCCCTAAAAGGCGCAAAGACGCTGCCGCTTGCTCCCGGGACGAGCCGATGCCGAACCCCTCCCCGGCCACAACAAAGTCTCCTGGGCGGACAGCGTCGGCGAAGTCGGGGCGAACGGCCCTTAAGCAGTGGCGCGCGAGGTCCTCCGGCGGCAGCTTCATGAGCGCGCCGGGAGCCAAGATATCGGTGTCGATACGATCCCCGAGAAGAAAAGCGCGTCCGGTCATGCGGCGACCT
>JAGWZH010000009.1 GCA_018971945.1 Alphaproteobacteria bacterium
TGGCGGACAGAGAGGGATTCGAACCCTCGATAGAGTTTCCCCTATACACGCGTTCCAGGCGTGCGCCTTCAACCACTCGGCCACCTGTCCGTTCGTCGAGGCGGCAAGTGGGCCCTCTCGAAGAAGTCGGGTTGATACAAAGCGCCGGGCCTGGTGGCAAGCGGGGCGGACAGGCGGTGGCGAACTGTTCTGGCGCGGATTGGGAGGGGGAGAGACGGAGCGCAAGAGGCCACGTGGCGAGAGAGGGGCGCTACCCAAGAGGGGGCTGGCGCCTGAACGCGGCGCGCCTACTTTCCTTCTTTCAGGAGCCGCTCTGGGAGCCCGCAAATGTTTGCCCGCGTCGACAAGACCCGTATGATCGCTCAATCTGAAGCCCTGCCGGGCAGGGCCGTCGCCATTAAGACTGCGCCAACCCACGCCGTTAACGGCGCCCCCATCTATCCGCCATTTCCCGCTGGCGTCGAAGAGGCAGTCTTTGGCATGGGCTGTTTTTGGGGCGCGGAACGCAAATTCTGGCAGGCGCCAGGGGTTGTTTCCACTGCTGTCGGATATGCAGGCGGGTACACGCCTAATCCTACTTATGAAGAGGTCTGCTCCGGTCGGACGGGGCATACCGAGGTCGTCCGCATGTGGTTCGATCCAGCAAAGGTCAGCTACGGAAGCCTGCTCAAGCTTTTCTTCGAAAACCACGATCCCACCCAAGGCATGCGCCAGGGCGGGGACGTTGGCACGCAGTACCGCAGCGCGATTTACACCACGACGCCCGCACAAGCCGAGCAGGCCGCCGCCGCCCGCGACGCCTACGCGGCGTCATTGGCCAAAGCGGGCTTCGGGGCGATCACTACAGAACTGTGCTCTGCCCCAGCGTTCTACTATGCCGAGGATTATCATCAGCAGTATCTGCACAAAAACCCGAACGGTTATTGCGGTCTGGGAGGCACAGGGGTCGCCTGCACGATCGGTGTCGGCGTCCCAAGCTGAGCTCTCAGGACGGCCAGCGTAAGCCGATGCGTTTGCGCTGCTGCAGGGCCGCCTGAGCGCGCTGCAGCGCTCGGGCTGCCACTTCGGCGTGCTGCAGGCTTTCGGTGGCGCGTAGCGCATCCATCGCGATTTGCAGGCGGGAGACAGACTCCTCGAGTTTGTCGCGGGCGCCCTCGCGCTCGCCAAGGGCCAACAGCGCACGGCCGATTTCCTGTTGTGACGCGCCCCAGGCCCCGGGGTCTTGGCTGCGGTCCACCCGGTCGAGATAGTGTTGCCGGGCGGCGAGCGCCTTCTCGAGCCAACGGACCTGGCCGCCCCGTTCGCCCAGGCTCAGCGCGCCTGACGCGAAGTCGTTCAAAATCTCCATCAGAAGCGTCTCTGAGACGCCGAGGTCCCGCTCTTGGGTTAGAGCGTCCAGGTTCTCCACGATCGGCTGCAGCTTTTCTGGTTTGTAGTCCTGCGGCCGGTTCAGAACAGGCCGGGCGCGGCGGGCGCAAGCAAACGCGAAGGCCTGCGCCACCGACATATTGTCCTGTGGCCGACGCCATTGGAGCGTGATGGCGCTCAAATCTGGGGATCGACCATAAGAGGGAGCTTCCACAAGGCGCAGGTCAAGCTGCCCGGTCCACATGTTGCGCCGGCCCCAAACCACGACGTCCGCCGCGGTGCGCTCAAGCACTTCGCAGGCCGCCACCGCCAGCCGGCGTCGTTTCTCAGGGTGGGCGTTCATCGACACGAGCCCGAGGCGTATCGGGAAGAGGTCGATCTGGACTTCGGACTGGAAAGCGAAGCGGCCGAAATGCGCTTGGACAGCCTCTCGCATTTTTTGGCGCAGGCGGCCGTCGGCACCCTCGATTTGACCGATTAGGATGAGGGCTCGATGGTCCTTGTTGCGCTTCAGCCCCTGCGCCCGCAAGGCCACCCTGGCCGCGGAGCTGGCCTTCATCATGCCGTAAATGATCCAAAACGCGGCGATCAGCAAAGCCGACAGAGCCATGGACAGAAAGCCCATGACGACGCTCGGATATTGAATGAACGCCTCGCGGAGTTGGCGGGGCGCCAACGCCATCAAGAACTCCACCCATCCGCCGCTGGCTGCTTCGATCATTGCATCATCCATGGCCTACGCAAGCCCTCAGCCATAGCAGAGCCAAGGGCCGCGACACAAGGACGCCGCCGCAGAGACGATAAAAGCGCGGTCAGCGATTTCGCCTTTGAGGCGAGCGGGGCGCCGCGTCGTTGGCAGCTTTTGAGGGGTCCGACGTCCCGCTTTTCCGCAGCTGCGCCCGCAAAGGGGGTGCGTTTGGGGCCAAGGGCCGCCGACGCTCGAGTTGAGGTTCCATCGGCGTCGGTGGCGGCGGTGGCGCCATCGGCCGCGGACGAACCGGGGCGCGCGCCGCCCGCAGACCTGGGGCTTTGGCCGCGCTCCTCCGAGTGAAGATCCAGACCAGAAGGGCGAAAACCGGAGCGAAACCCAAAGGCGCAAGCGCCAAGCCGAGCATGGCGTCCCGCCGCGCCGAGGTCCATGACTCCCAAGCTTGATCAAGACGCGCCTGCGCCGCGGCCATCACGGCATCGTCTTGGAGGCAAGAGGGATAGGTATCGACGAGAGCCGGATCGAGGGGTTCAAAGCGCGGCATCCAGGTGGCCCAATAGGGCGCGCCGTGCTGGGCGAGCGGGCCGATTTCGGCGGGAAGAGACGCCGTATCTGGGGCCCGCTGGGTTGTGAAGGCCGCGCAGAGCTGTTCCCGATTGGGATTAAGCGGGGGAGCGTCGGCTAAGACGACAACCGCGCCCACGGCCCAGACAAGGGCGCAGAGCACGCTGTAGGCGCACGCCCAGTTTCCCGCCCGTCCCATCGCTCGCCCTGCCGCTCGGTCCGCTTGGACCCCTATCTATCGACGAACTCAAGATAACGCCGACGGCCTAAGGTTTGGTTCATGAGCCTAGCCAATCGTCCTTAATGGAGCCGCCTAACGGCGGTCTGGACTGGCGAACTGGTCGGCCATTCCCGCCGCGGCCTGCCCCATCTCTGCAGCATCGATGACCGCAGCCCCGGGCGGCGGCTCGAACAGGCTCGGATCTTGCGGGCCCCGCCGCACCGAAATCGCCTGCCAAACAAGCCGTTCGTCTTCGAAAGCCTGCAGCATGACCCCGTCCGGAGCGATGCAGGCGCGTCCAGCGCGGCCCGCGCCTGTGTTCGGGTTCTCAAACAGACTGCCTCTTTCCCCTGCGACGGCGCAGTCCCCGACTCTGCTCAGATCGGCCCCTGCGAGTGCTGCGTCCGGGAGGGATGGGGCGGCGTCGGCGGGAACGCGGACCACGAGGTCATCCCCTAATAGCCGCATAATCATCAGCGTCTCGGTCTCGCGAACAAGAAACACCGCCTCGCCGCGATGAGGGAGGCTCATCTCAAGCCGCGTCCGGCGGCCGTCGCGGATCAAAGCCAGAGGCAGGGGCGCTGATCCATCTTCTGGAAAAATCTGGGCGTCGACGCGATAGGCCGCCTGGAACAGGGGAGGTTGCACCATCTCGCCTGCGCCCGGGACGCTGCGTGTGGCGGTAGGGTCTTGCGCGCCGCAGGCGGCGACGGCGGCTGCGGCCAAAGCCGCAGTCAACAGAGCCTTTGTCATGAGGCGATCATCATGAGCTTTTCAGCCGGCTGAGGCAAGCGCTCTCGCAGCCTCGTAATTGGCTTTGCCATTTGGACCTCGGGGGCACCTCGTGGCGAAGATGATGTTCTTTGGGCTTTTATAGGGGGCCAGGGTCCGCCGCAGGTGCGCGACCAGCTCTTCCGCCGTGACCGGGGAGACCGTCTCCACCACTGCCGTTACCGCTTGGCCCCATTTTTCGTCCGCCATCCCGAACACCAAGGCGTCTTCAACGGCGGGATGGGTTTTGAGGGTTTCCTCCACCTCCTCGACGAAGACCTTCTCTCCGCCCGTATTGATGACCTGACTACCGCGGCCGATCAGGTTGATGGTCCCGTCCGCCTCGATGGTGGCGTAGTCCCCCGGCACGGCGTAACGCGCGCCGTTGAATGTCATAAAGGTGCGGCCCGACTTTTCGGGATCTTTATAATAGCCGAGCGGGATCGGTCCCCCCCGGAAAATACGCCCGATATCTCCAGAGCCGGGCGTGACTTCTCGGCCGTCGTCGGTGATGACTTTGGTGCGAGCGTCCGCCATGAAGCGGGCAGGTGCAGCCCCTGCCGCCGCCGCCCCCGGCGTCGCCGCCATGCCCATACCCATCACTTCCGAAGAGCCCAATGCATCGAGCAGCATGGTCCCCGGCATGTGCTTGCCCAATAGCGCCTTGGCCTCTGAACTCCACATCGCGCCCGACGAAATGATCATTCGGGTCGCGCTCAAGTCCCAACGGTTAGGGTGGGCCTCGAGCGCGCGGGCGAGCGGCCGACCGAAGGCGTCGCCGACGATGGCGGCGACGGCCGTTTTGTGCGCTTGCATCGCATCGAGCGCGCTTTCCGCGTTGAAGCTTGCGCCCTCGGCGGTGACGACCGTTCCTCCGCGGAGGAGCTGATTGACCGCTATGAGATAACCCGCACCGTGCATCAAAGGCGCGCAAATGAGGGTGGGCATCCCTGTTTGCCCCTGACGCAAAAGCGCTTCAAAGGCCTCAAGGGTCTCCGGGGCTGGCATGCCCGGGGCCGGCGATCCGCCTCCCAGAGCAGCCCAAAGCTCTGTCTGCCGCCACATCACCCCTTTTGGCAGACCGGTGGTGCCGCCGGTATAGATGAAGAGCAAATCGTCCTGGCCGAACCGCCGCTCCGGCGCCGGTCGGCCGAGTGCGACGAGCGTCTCGTAGGCTTGGGCGAAACGCTGCGGCAAGCCTGCGTCGCTCACCTCCACAAACAGGCGCACCTTCTGCAGCCGCGGCCGCAAGGCGGCCACTTGGGGAGCAAACTCCTCTGCATAGACGATGACTTCAGCGTCGGAATTGTCGAAAATATAGAAGAGTTCGTTTTCCGTGTAGCGGTAGTTGACATTGACGTGGGTTAGCCCGGCCTTCCAGCAGGCGGCTGAGGTTTCCAGATACTCCATCCGGTTGCGCATATAGTGCGCGACCTTTGCGCCGGGCGGCGCGCCTGCCTCGACAAACGCGCCCGCCAGGGCGTCCGAGCGTCCCTTTAATTCCCCCCAGGTGCGAACCAGCGGCCCATGCGCGAGCGCTGGTTTTCCGGGGTCCATCACCTGTTCCGCCACTGCCAACACCGCCGCAAATGGCCAGGACATCAACGCCTCCTTCAGGTTTATTACGCGCGCTCTTCGCTTCTCGCTGGCTCGATGATAGAGCGTCTCGCCGGCCCGGGTAGGGTTAAGGAAGGGATCGCGTGAAGGACAGACCTGCTACACAATTATATTTGATCAGTCCGCCGACGATCGTGGTAGCGGACTTCGCCCGCGCGCTCCAGGAGGCGCTGGCGGCAGGCCCAGTCGCGGCGTTTCAGTTGCGTTTGAAAAATCTGCCTGATGATGCGGTGACGGCCGCCGCGGAGGCGCTCGCACCGATTGTGCAGGGCGCTGGGACCGCGTTCATCCTGAATGATCGGCCCGACTTGGCCGCCCGCGTCGGCGCCGATGGGGTGCACATCGGCCAAGAGGACGCGTCTTACCCGGAAGCGCGCCGCTGGGTGGGCGAGAGCGGGATCGTCGGCGTGACTTGCCACGACAGCCGTCATCTGGCCATGGAAGCCGCTGAGGCGGGCGCTGACTACGTCGCCTTCGGGGCCTTTTTTCCCAGTCCCACTAAAATGCCGAAGACCGCCGCCGCCCCTGAGCTTCTTTCTTGGTGGCAGGAGATCATGGAGGTCCCCTGTGTCGCGATTGGTGGGATGACGGTCGAGAACGCGCGAGACATCGCCGAATCGGGAGCAGATTTTGTGGCCGTCAGCGCTGGTGTGTGGGGTCACAGGGAAGGGCCCGCCGAGGCGGTGAGAGCCTTCAACCGGATCTTTCGCTGCGGGTGAGGCGCAGTTTGCCGACGAACCGAAGACAACCCCCGCTGTGCGCTTTGCCCGCGATCCCCTTCGTCTGAGACCCAAGACTTTAGGGGGTTGCTTGTTCCAACGCCAGGCTCCACCGCCCCTGGCTCGCCAAGCTGTTCATCTTGGCCCGGTGCAGAAACGCAGCCTGGGCTGCAGGGACGTTGTCCGCCTTGCCGCGCCACGCTTTTTGGGGAGCGGCTTGAAGCGCCCGTCCATAAGAGAAGGTCATCGGCCAGGGAAACCCGCCAATTTCGTTCATGCGGTTGAGGTGGGCCGTGGCCTCCACATCCGACTGGCCGCCTGAGAGATAGGCGACGCCTGGCGTCGCCGACGGCACAGTGAGTTTAAGGCAAGCGATGGTCTTCTCGGCCACCTCGTCGACGTTCGCCTGCTTGGCGCACTTCTTTCCTGCGATCACCATATTGGGCTTCAGCACGATCCCCTCGAGTTGGACCCGATGCTCGAAAAGCTCGCTGAAGACTTCCTTGAGCACCGTGGCGGTAACCTCAAAGCAGCGGTCGATGTCGTGGGAGCCGTCCATAAGAACTTCAGGCTCCACAATGGGAACGATGTCGGCGGCTTGGCACAGGCCTGCATAGCGCGCCAGCGCCTGGGCGTTGGCGCGGATCGCTCCACGGCTTGGCACGCCCGTGTCGATGTCGATCACCGCCCGCCATTTCGCAAAGCGGGCCCCCCGTTCATGATATTTAGGGAGCCGCCTGGAAAGATTGTCGAGTCCCCGGGTGATGGTCTCCCGGCCAAAGCCGGGCAGGGTCTCGGTCCCCTCGTCCACTTTGACGCCCGGGATTGCGCCCGCCGCCTCGATCAATGTGACCAGGGGGACTCCGTCGGCGGCGGCCTGCCAGATCGTTTCATCGTAAAGGATGACGCCGGACACAAAGCTCATCGCTTCTTTTGAACGGAAAATGAGCTCGCGATAGTCTCGGCGGTTGTCCTCGGTGTTCTCCACACCGATGGCGTCGAACCTTTTTTTGATTGTTCCGGTACTTTCGTCCGCGGCGAGAATCCCGCGGCCTGGGGCAACCATCGCGGTCGCGACCGAATTCAAGGCGTCGAGATTCATCGCTTCCCCCTCCTGGCAAACCTGTGATTGCGTGCGGCCGGCCTTTTGCCTGCTGGCGCAGAAGACGTCCAGGGGGGATCGCGCGGCGCGCGAACCCATGGCGGAAGCGCAACACGTGATTTGACAGACGGCGGCATCCCCTGATTCCTCGCATGGCTGCCAATTGACGTCGGCAGGATTGACACCACCTGTGCGCTGCAACGTGCGGAAAGCCAGCAGTGGCGCCGACGCCAAACCGTGAAGGATCCCTTATGCGCGCTTTCCTGTTCGCCTGCGCCGCCGCGCTCGCTTTGTCGGCCTGTTCCCAGCCGCCGGCCCCGCCGACGATGGGGCCGGAGGCGGCCTCCACCCCCGAACCGACCAGGGTGCAGCTCACGGTGACGCAGGGCTGGACCAGGGCCACCCCGGCAGGCGCGCAGGCGGCTGGCGGTTATCTCGTGATAGAGAACCCGACCCTTGAAGCCGATCGTCTGACCGCGGTTTCTTCGCCGCGGGCCGCCGCCTTGGAAATCCATGAAATGGCCGATGTCGGGGGCGTTATGACTATGCGTGCCATCCAGGGTTTGGATATTCCGGCCACGGGCCAAGTCAGCCTTCAGCCAGGCGGCCTGCACCTGATGTTCAGCGGCGTGACCGAGCCTTTCACGGCCGGCGAGGCCATTCCGGTGGCGCTGACCTTCCAGAACGCTGGGGTGGTTGAGACCGTCCTTGAAGTCCGGCCCATCGAAGGCGGGACGCCCGCCGACGCCGCAGCCGCTGCTCAGCCTGAGGGCGAAGCTGCCGTGGCTGGCGCCCCCGGTCAGTAGGCGATGCTGCGCGCGGTTCAGATCGGGTTGTGGGCGTTGGCGGCGGCGGCGGTGGGCGTCTTGGCTTATCTGCAGTGGGAGCGTTCCCCGAGCCCGGAGCGCTCGGTCGCCGAAGACGTCGTCGCTCTCATGAACGGGGACGTCGTGGTGGGTGGTGCGTTCCGTCTGATCGATCAGAGCGGGCGGCCCTTCACCGAAGCTGATCTCGTCGGTCGGCCCACAGCTCTGTTTTTCGGCTTTATCACTTGCCCTGATATCTGCCCGACGACCCTGGCCACCTTAGCCACGCTCAAAGCCCAGCTTGGGCCTCAGGGCGATGATATCCAGGTCGTCTTCGTGACAGTCGATCCCGAACGCGACACGCCGGAGCAATTGTCGCTGTATTTGTCGAGTTTCTCGTTGCCAGTGATCGGATTGACCGGTGCCGAGACCGACTTGGCCGCCATGCGCGAGGCCTATTTCGCGCACGCAAGGCGGGTGCCGCTCGAGAGCGGCGGTTACACAATGGACCACACAAGTCTTCTCTATCTCCTCGACAGACAGGGTCGGTTTGTGGAGGTGAGGCCCTATGGCGAAGACCCCCAAGCCACACTCGCCGCCCTGAGAGCCCTGCTGACATGAGCGGTTCTTGGTCGGTTCATGCGCCGCCTCGGCCGGGAGGCCGCCAGCGAGAAGCCGGCGGCTCGGCGCAAAGGCCTGCATCCGGCCGCGTTTCCCCCTACGTCGTCCGCTCCGCTGCCGCTCATCTTTGAATGAGGAACGCGCCATGCCCAGGCTTTTCGGCGCGCTCAGCGGCGCGGTCTTTCTCGCCGGCGCCATGGCCCTACCCGCGGCGGCGCAAGAGACTGCTCCGGATGAAGTGATCTATGAGGCGAGATTCTTCGCCGAATACGCCCCTCAATCCGCCTTGGACATGGTGCGTCGAACGCCGGGTTTCACCCTGGACGAGGGCGAGAACGTGCGCGGTTTCGGCGGCGCGGCGGGCAACGTGCTCATCGACGGCGCGCGGCCCCCTGTCAAAGGTGACGGTCTCAGCGATTTTCTCGCGCGCATTCCATCTGAACAGGTTGCTGAGGTGCGCCTCATCCGCAATGCGCAAACAGCGGAGGCGCAAGGCCAGGCTCTGATCCTCAACATCATCCGCCGCCCTGTCGAAGCCAGCTCAGCCTGGAGCCTGGGCATCGAGCAGACGGGCGAAGGGTCGCCGGCGCCCTTTGGGTCCTTGTCCTTCGTCGGCGTGGCGGCGGGCTTTGAAGGCGCCTTTGAGATCGAGATTGTCACCGACCAGACGCCCTTCCGGACCCGGCGTGCGTTCTCGTCCCCGGATGGATCGGTTCTGGCGAACTGGTCTGAATCAAGGATCGAAGACTTTGAACGCGTGGGTTTCTCAGGCGACGCAAGTCGGACGCTCTGGGGCGGGGTGCTGGGGCTGGCGGGGGCTGCGCGATTGGACCGCTCCGCTCAAAGCCGGGAGAGTAGGCTCTATTTTGCGCGCCCTGCCGAAGGCTCCCCAGATGGCTTTGCCCCCTTCGCCGAGGCCGAAGAAGAATACGGCTTCTCCCTCGGCGCCGATTTCAGCCGCCGTTTCGGCGCCGCCGAGACCAGGCTCGTCGCTCTTCTGACGTGGGAGACCGAGACCGAAGAGCAGCGAGATAGCCGGCGCGACGCGGGGTTCGGGCTTCTGCGGAGACTGACGTCCGTTGCAGAGCGGGAGGCCTGGGAGGCGGTTGTCCGGGGCTCCGCCGCATGGGAGTTGGGTGAGGCGTGGCGGGTCGAGACCGCCGCCGAAGCCGCTTTCAATCGATTGAACTCTGAACTTTCGGTGACCGAGGACGAGGGAAGCGGCCCGATGCCTATTGTGATCCCGGGGGCCGCCGCAGTGGTAGGGGAATCGCGCGGAGAAGTGCTGTTCGCCATCGTCTACGCGCCACCTGGTCGGCTGAGGATCGATGGCGCGCTGGGTGGAGAGAGCTCCCATATCGCAGTGAGCGGCGACGCCCAGAACAGCCAAGACTTTGTTTTCTTGAAGCCGCGCGCCTCGATCGCCTACGACCTCGGCGGTGGCGCATCCGTGAACCTGAGCGCCGAGCGCCGGATCGGCCAGCTCGATTTCGGCGATTTCGCCGCCAGCGCCCGTCTCTCCGATGGCGTCGCCACCGCCGGCAACCCTGCCCTTGGCCCCGATACGGCCCTGGTCTATCGCCTTGATTTTGACTGGCGCGGCGAAAATGGTCTCGCCTTAACGGTCGAGGCGTCGCATGAGGTACGCGACGGGGTTTTGGAGCAGGTGAGCTTGCCCACGGGCGGGGTCGGCGTCGCCAATGCAGGCGCCGCGACAGCCGCTGCCCTCCGCGTTTCGCTGGACTGGCCCATGGATGGGTTGATCGCTGGGGGGAAGCTCAGCCTTTCCGGAGAGAGCAATGACAGCGTGTTTTCCGATCCCTTGACCCGCGCTGACCGTCTTTTGACCGATTTCAGCCCTTCATCGATAGAGGCGTCGTTCCGGCATGACCCTCCGGGCATGCCCTTCAGCTGGGGCGTCGAATGGCGGGGGAGCTCCCGGCAAATCAGTTATCGCATCGACTTGACTGACGAACGCGCCAGCGAGGCCCAACTCAGCGCCTTCGCCGAGACGACGTTATGGGGGCTGCGCAGCAGGCTCGAACTGCGCAATCTAGGCGGGTCCGGTTTCCGGCGCGAACGCCGAAATTTTCTTCCCGACCGGGCCGGCGCGCTCTCCGGGATCGAACGCCGCTGGACGACTTACGGGACCGTCGCCTCGTGGGAGATTGCTGGTCGGTTCTGACGCTTTTGGCAGCATACGGCGCCCGCGATTCGGGCGGGGCGCCTGAGGGCTGGGCGGGGTTTCGGGCTGATGGGGTCGCAAAGAGCCTCGCTTTGAGGGCAGGCCCTGATCTGTCTAGGATGACCGCATGTTCGACGAAATGCGCGATTCCCATGGCGGCGTGCGCGCGCCGTATCAACGGATTGAAGCTTGGCTTCAGTCTGCCGGCGTGGGCGCCTTGGCGGGGCGCCACGCGGAGGCCGAGGCCCTATTCCGCCGGATCGGGATCACTTTCGCTGTCTATGCCGAGGACGGCGGCGACCCCGAGCGGCTCATTCCTTTCGATCTCATCCCCCGGGTGTTTTCAGCCGCCGAGTGGCGCACTTTACAGCGGGGCATTAGGCAGCGCGCCCAAGCATTGAACGCGTTTCTCTATGACGTCTACCACCGTGGCGAGATCTTGAAGGCAGGCGTTGTGCCAGAACATCTCGTCTATCGCAACGAGGCCTATTTGCCGGAGATGGCTGGCTTCGACCCTCCCGGCCGCGTCTACAGCCACATTGTCGGGGTGGACATCGTCCGCACTGGTCCGCACGATTTCCAGGTTCTGGAAGACAATTGCCGGACGCCCTCGGGCGTGTCCTACATGCTCGAGAACCGCGAGATCATGATGCGAATGTTCCCCGAGCTGTTCCGGGCTGGGGCCGTGGAAGCTGTGGACGCCTATCCGCGCCAATTGAAGCAGACCTTGGTCGAAGCCGCGCCTGCCAAGTGCGCGGGCGATCCCACCGTGGTTGTGCTCACGCCGGGTCCGCTGAACAGCGCCTATTTCGAACATTCATATCTCGCAGATCTGATGGGCGTCGAACTGGTTGAGGCCGCGGATCTTTTTGTGGACGAAGGGCTTTGCTGGATGCGCACCACACGCGGCCCTCAGCGCGTTGATGTCATCTACCGGCGCATCGACGACGCTTTCATCGATCCGCTCGCGTTCCGGCCTGACAGTCTTTTGGGCGTTCCGGGCCTGTTTAGCGTCTATCGTGGCGGAGGGGTCGCCTTGTGCTCTGCGCCCGGCGCGGGCGTAGCCGACGACAAGGGGGTCTATGTCTTTGTTCCTGACATGATCCGCTTCTATCTGGGAGAAGCGCCCATCTTGAAAAACGTCGACACCTATCGCTGCGCCGATCCTGACGCGCTCAGCTATGTTCTAGCCAATCTCAAGGACCTGGTGGTGAAGGAGGCTCACGGGTCAGGCGGCTACGGTATGCTGATCGGCCCGCATGCTTCGAAAAAAGAGCTTGAGACGTTTCGCAAGAAGATTGAGGCCCGCCCAGAGGACTACATCGCACAGCCGACTTTGGATCTGTCTACGGCTCCGGTGTTGGGTGAGAACGCGGTGGAAAATCGACACGTTGATTTTCGTCCCTATTGCCTGGTCGGCCGGGAGATCAGACTGACACCAGGAGGGCTGACCCGGGTCGCTCTACGAAAAGGGTCGTTGGTGGTCAATTCCTCCCAGGGGGGCGGGGTCAAGGACACTTGGATCATGGCTGAGTAGAGAGCTGCGATGCTGAGCAGGACCGCGGAGAATTTATTCTGGATGGGGCGCTATATCGAACGCGCCGATGCGACGGCGCGGCTTATCGAGATGGGCCGGGGAATGGCGATGTTGCCGGGTTCGAACGAGAGCGAGGAGTGGCGCAGCGTCGCCCGCGCCACCGCCGCGCCTGAAAGCCTCACTGGCGAGGGCGCCGCTGCCGAAGACGTGATCCGCCATTTATTATTGGATGCGGATAATCCGTCATCGATACGGTCTTGCTTGGTCCAGGCCCGGGCAAATGGCCGCGCGATCCGCACAGCCCTCACTCAGGACATGTGGGAGACCCTGAACGACGGCTGGCGGACTTTGGAGCAGGCAACGCCAGCACGGCTCAAGGATGATTTGCCGCGGTATCTTGACTGGACCCGCCAGCGGGCGGCTGCTTTTCGCGGCGCCGCGGAGACATCGCTTTTGCGTAATGACGGCTACGCGTTCTTGCGGCTCGGCGAATATGTTGAGCGGGCGGACATGACCCTCAGGCTGCTGGACGTGAAATATTACGTCCTTCTGCCCGAGACCGACGTCGTCGGCGGCGGCAGGGACTATCATCAATGGACCTCGGTCTTGCGGGCCACCAGCGCGCTGCGCACCTATCATCATGTCCACCGAGACAATTACACGCCTTGGGGAATTGCGGAATTCCTCGTGCTGAATCGGATGTTTCCGCGCTCGGTGATGTTTTCCTATCTAGGCCTGGAACGGTATTTGGAGGATCTTGCCGCGGTCTATGGGGTCCGGCGCGCGTGCCAGAACACCGCTGCGGGCATGGTTAAGCGATTGATGGGTTTTGACACGGGCGGCCTGTTCCAGTTCGGCCTGCATGAGTTCATCGTGGAGGCTGTTGGTTGCACACACCGGCTCTCGCGCGAGATCGCCGCGGCTTATGATTTCTGACCCGCCATGAAGATCACGATCCGCCACCAGACCCGATACGCCTACAGCCCCCCCGCCGGCCGCGCGGCTTTGCGTCTGCGCCTGTTTCCGCCGCAGTTCGACACCCAGCAACCTCTCGGCTGGACGGTGACAGTCAATGGCCAGCCCGTAGCGCCTTTGCACACGGCGGCCTTTGGCGAACAGGAGGCGGTGTGGAGCACCAGGGAGCCACAGACCGAGCTGTTAATCCTGGCCGCTGGAGTGGTTGACGCTAAAGACGGAGCGGGCGTGGTTCGGGGACTTCAGGACTATGCAAGGCCTGGCGTGTTCTTGCGCGCCACCTCCCTCACAGCCATTGACAGAGCCTTAAGCGGGCTTGCCCAAGAGGCACGCTGTGGGAGTAGTCTTGACACCTTGCATGCCCTTTGCGGTCTGGTCGCCGATCGCGTCGCCTATCAGCCGCGCAAGACCCATAGCCAGACCACGGCCGCCGAGGCTCTGGCGCAAGGCTACGGCGTTTGCCAGGATCATGCCCATGTGTTCATCGCGACGGCCCGGTCGATCGGCATCCCCGCCCGTTATGTGATGGGTTATATGGCGGCGGAAGAAGACTTTCATGAGACGCACGCCTGGGCCGAAGCCTTTGTGCCGGAATTGGCCGCTTGGGTGGGGTTTGACCCGGCCAACCGGCGCTGTCCCACCGACGCCTATGTCCGGTTGGGGTGTGGGTTTGACGCTGAGGGAGCTGCGCCCATAAGGGGGTGCGTGGGACCTGGAAGCAAGGAGACGCTGACAGCGGCGGTGGACATCGCCCTCTGCGGTGCGCAGGAGCAATGAACTTCAAACGAGGCGGTGGGCCATGACCTATTGTCTGGCGCTGAAAGTGCGGGAAGGGCTGGTGCTGTTGTCAGACACTCGCACCAATGCGGGCGTGGACAATATCGGCCGTTTCAAAAAAATGTTTCTCTGGCGCACCCATGGGGAGCGGGCCGTCGCATTGTGCGCCGCCGGCAATCTGGGCATTACCCAGGGGGTCATCACCCGGCTTCAGGCCGACATTGACAAAGCAAAGCGCTCCAAGAAGGTTGAGAGCCTCCTGTCCTGCGCGACGATCTATCGGGCGGCTGAGTTGGTCGGCGAAGCGATGGCCTCGATGCAGGCTCGCGACCGCGCCCGTATCGAGGCGCAGGGCGCGGCCGCCGACGCCAGCATTATCGTCGCCGGGCAGCGCCAGGGAGGACAGCCCCGCCTCTTCATGGTGTACGCCGCCGGCAATTTCATCGAGGCCACTGACGACACGCCCTATTTCCAGATTGGCGAACACAAATATGGCAAGCCGATCTTGGATCGGGTCATCAAGCCGACGACCCCTTTGGACGAAGCATTAAAGGCCGCTTTGGTGTCGATGGACTCCACCCTGCGTTCCAATCTCTCGGTTGGCATGCCGCTTGACCTGGCGGTTATCCCCGCCGACGCCGCTGGCGAAGCCCATACGAGGCGTTTTGAGGCCGATGATCCGGTTTTCCGGCACATCAGCGAGCATTGGGCGGCGGCGCTTCGGGACGCGTTTCATTCGCTGCCTGCGGTGCCCTGGGCCACGGGAAGCGTCCCTTCGGCGCCTTTATCGATTGGCGCGGCGGCAATTGCAGGGCATCGTGAGGTCCGCGAATAAGGGGCTGAGGATGGCGAAATCCGTCGTGAGGTGGGCCTTGGGCCTGACCCTGCTGCTTCTGGCCGGGGCGGCGAGCCTGGCTGGCTACGTGGTGTGGCGTTTCAACGCGCCGCCGCCCGCGCTTTCCGGGGAAGCGCATCTGCCGGGCGCGGATGGTCGGATCATGCTGATCAGGGATCGGTATGGCGTGCCCCATGTTTTCGCCGACTCCGAGGCTGACCTTTATCGAGGCCTGGGTTTCGCCCACGCCCAGGATCGTTTTTTCCAAATGGACGCGACGCGCCGGGCCATGCAGGGTCGGCTCTCCGAGCTCTTGGGGCAGAGCGTTGTTCCCATTGACGCCCGTGCCCGGATCATGGGGTGGCGGCATGTGGCGGAGGCCCAGCTTGCGGCTTTGTCGCCTGAGGCGCGCGCCATCCTGGAGGCCTATGCCGAAGGGGTGAACGCGCAATTGGCCCTTGGTCCAGCGCCACCGGAGTACGCGCTCTTTTTCGCCCGCCCTGAACCCTGGACCCCGGCAGACAGCCTCGCGGTCTCCCTGGCCATGACCGACACGCTTTCCGGCGGCGCCTATATGGAGCGGACTCGCGAGCGGCTGGCGGGGGTCCTCTCCGAGGCCCAGATCGGGGAATTCCTGGCCGACTATCCCGATTTCGCCCCGACCTCTTATCGCGGCGCCGATCTGGCTGCGGTCCCGGCCGCGCCGACCATGGAGACTGAGCTCCCTGGCTCAAACGCCTGGGTGGTTGCGGGAGCGCGCACCGCAACGGGCCGGCCGATCCTGGCGAATGATCCGCATTTACCGCTTCAGGCGCCGGGGCCGTTCTATCTCTCTCGCCTGCAAGGTCCGGACGGTCCCCTGATCGGCGCCAGCCTCCCTGGCGCGCCGAATATCGTCATCGGCCGGAGCGACACCCTAGCCTGGGGCACGACCACCCATGCGGTAGACGCCGAAGACGATGTGCTTTTGACCCCTGAGATGAGCGTGGTAGAGACGACCGAGACGATCCGGGTCCGGGAATGGTTGGTCTTCTCCCGGACAGAAACCATCACCGTGCGGCGCACCGCGGACGGCCCGATCTTGGACCGGAGATGGTTTGACTTGGATGGCCTCTATGAAGGGCGCGAAGTGGTGCTGCGCACCATTGCAGACGATCCCGACAATGGCGTTGCTGAGGCAGTTTATCAAGCATCCAAGGCAAAAAGCGTGGAGGCTTATTTCGCCGCTCTCGCTCCTTGGACAGCCCCACCCCAAAACCTCGTCGTCGCCGACGCCGAGGGCCATATCGGTCTGATTTCTCCCGGGCGTTTCCCTCGGAGGGACGCGCAAGGCGCATGGGTTGGCGAGATCCCGGAGCGGCTTTACAGCATGGATCCAGCCGAGGGTTTCTTCGCGACCGCCAATAATCTGCAAACGCCCCGCGAATTCCCATATCCCATGCCCGGCGGACATGATCCGTTCCGTGTCGCAAGGATTGCCGAGGTTCTGGCCTCTGACGCGAGCGTGACCCTTGAAGAGACCCGCGCGCTGCAATTGGATCGGCAGTCGGTGCTGGCTGCGCGCCTTTCGTCAGTTCTGACGCAGGCGACCCCGCAAACCCCCGAGGGCCGGGCGATGCAGGCCCGGCTTGCGGCTTGGGACGGGGTCGCCCGCCCCGACGCGAGGGAGCCAACCATGTTCGCCTATTGGACCCGCGCGATCGGCGAAAAGCTTTATGCGGACGAATTGGGGGAGGCGCTGTTCTTGCGGTTCCAAGGGCCCCGCGACGTCTTTATCGACGGTGTTCTAACAGGCGCGCTCTCCGCCCAATGGTGCGACGACGTCACGACAGCGGAAACATCGGAGAGTTGTGCAGCGATCGTGGGGTCGGCGTTCGACGCTGCATCGCAAACCCTGGCCGCCGAGCGCGGCGCGAGCGAGGGCGGATGGGATTGGGGCGAGGCCCATGCCGCCCGGTTCGCTCATCCGGTTCTATCCCGGCTTCCGCTTGTCGGCGATCGGTTTGTAGTGACCACGCCCTTTGGCGGCAACAGCACAACGGTCAATGTCGCGCGCAATTGGCATGACAGACCAGCCTACCATACGGTGCACGCCGCAGGGATGCGGATGATCGTCGATTTCAGTGATCTGAACGGATCATTATTCATCGTCACGCCTGGACAATCGGGGCATCCGCATTCGGTCCATTTCGGAGATCTAGCGCCTCTATGGGGTCAAGGCGATTATATCCAGATCCGGAGCGACTGGAGCGTCTCAGACCCACCTCAAGGGGCATCTGTTCTTGTCCTTGTCCCTTAAATTGTGAGGCTGCCGGGCCGGGGAGAGGCTCAATGCGGCGGGTGGGGCGTCTCGGCGGCGTCGGAGGGCGAAGGTCCGCGGAGAACAGTTCTGAAGCCGATATGCGCAGCGCCCATGGTGGGGTCCCCCGGTTGGCGAGCGGCGGTCCGGTAGCGGTGGCAAAAGGCGTCGGCGCAGAGATAGGAGCCGCCTTTGACGATATAGGCGCCTGGGGCGGCCATAGGCGCGGCGGGAGGCCAGGGGTCAGCAACGATCTCCCAGACATTGCCGGCCATGTCGTAAAGCCCGAGACCATTGGGAGCGAAGCAGCCGACCGGCGCCCGGCCCTGATAGCCGTCATCGCCGGTGTTGCGCACGGGAAACAAGCCTTGCCATATATTGGCGCGGGGGGCTGGATCTGATGAGGCTTGATTGCCCCAGGGATAGCGTGCGGCCCGAAGTCCGCCCTGGGCCGCGCGTTCCCATTCCGCTTCGGTCGGCAGGTCTCGGCCCAGCCAGCGCGCATAGGCGAGAGCATCCTGCTGGGTCAGATGCACGACGGGCTCGGCTCCGCGGCCTTCCAGATTGCTGCCTTCACCTTCCGGGTTTCGCCATGTGGCTGTGGGGTCGATCCGCCACCATTGGCTTGCATCGCTCAGATCGGCTAAATGCGAAGGCGGGACAAAGCGGGCCGAACCTGCGGCGTTGCGTTCGGCCGTCGTGACGTAATTTGTGGCGGCGACGAAAGCTGCGTACTGGTCGTTGGTCACCTCGAAAGCGTCGATCCAAAATCCCGCCAAACTGGCTTCTTGTGCCGGCGATTCCTCTGGCCAGGGATCGGGAGAGCCCAGAGTCGTCAAGGCCGCAGGCAGCCAGATCATCCCGCCGGGATCGAAAGGCTTGGGCATTGGGGGAGGCGCTGCGCAGGCGCTTTGCCGCGGATGGACCTGCGGCGGGCCGCAGCCTGTCATCAGCACAATGCATACGACCAGGAGCAGCGTGCGCATCTCAGTCCTCAAAGCCGCGCCAGATGGCGAGCGCCGCCAGCCCCATCACGGCGCGCGCGCGCCTCGGCGAGAGGGATTGTTCGGTCCGCAGGCGTTTCCAGCTGTCCAAAGACATCGCAAAGTCAAGCGCCTCCACTCTGTCGCGCTGTGCCCGAAAGGCTGGAGGCAGAAGGCTCACGAGCATGGCGCGTTGAAATCGCGCGATGGCCTGGTGTTCTTTCTGAATGCCGGGGGAGCGGGCTGCATGCGCGTCGCCTGCACGCTTGAACGGGAGCAGTTCCTCAAAGAGTAGGCCCCGGCGATCCAAGAGCTCGACGAGCCGGCCAGAGGGGTCGGCAGCGCGAAATGGCTCGGCTGTTTTCGGCAAAAGCCGAGCGGAAACCTCCAGGGCGATCTCGCGATGCAGCGCCTCCATGTCGGCGAAGTGTCGGAAGACCGTTCTCAGCCCCACGTTCGACTCCTCGGCGACTGCTTCCGCTGTCGGCGTCGTCTGGCCCTTCTGGATCAGGGTCATGAGCGCCGCCACGATGCGGCGTCGGCTGGCTTCGGCGCGAAGACGACGTCCGTCGCGCTGGGGGTGATCTGTGTCAAGCATCATAATCTTTGGGTGGGCTGGGTCCGGATATTGAGTTGGCCCTCGAGGCCGGCCTCGCGATGATAGGCAATCGCCGCGTAGTCCGCCGACATCGTCATGGCCAGAAACGCTTTCAGGGAGGGATATTCCACAAGGGCGACCATGTCCCAGGGCTGATCGATCTCGCCGATCAGAAGGCCGGTGACCGCGCCGCTATAGATGATGTGGCCCTGCGCCTTCGCCACAAGCGGGGAGACGCCGGCGGCGTAGCGGGCATAGGCTTCCGCCCCTGTCAGATGCGCGTCCGAGCCGTCTGGATAGAGAGCCTTGGGACGGAAGCGCAAAAGATTGACCATCACAAAAGGTCCGGTTTCCTCGGCGTGAAAAAAAGCCTTCGCTTGATCAGCGGTGGGAAGCAAGGCGTTGCGCACGGTCATGATCCACTCATAAGGTTGAGGCCAGCTTGACAGGAGCGCGACCGGCCATAAAGTGGCACTCATAGTGCCAATAGTGTCCGCCGCGTCAATGGTCCTTTCAAAACGGAGCGTCGAAGCGGAACGCGGGCCGGGGTGCTGGGAAGCCTTCCTCGGAGGAAGCGATGCGCGCCACGCTGCGCGTGGCTGCGGCCGCGCTGATCAGCAGTTCGACCGTCCGCCAGGCCCAAAGGCTTTGCGCTGCGGGGCTAAGGCGTTCTCTGGGGCGAAGACCCCGCGTGCTTTATTTCCATCATTGGGCGGACCCTTTCAGCGCACTCGCAGCCGCAGCTCTTCCAGCAATAACGCAGGCCTATGACATCGACCTGCATTGTTTCTGCGTCGGTCCTGGAATCAAAGAGACAGTTCCAGACCCGGAGCGGTGGATGGTTTGGTCCGAGCGCGATGCAGCGCGCTTGTCGCTCAAGCTTTCGATCGCGCCAGCCTCAGATCCCGAGGCCTTGGGCGTTCCGGCTGACACACCCGCCGCCCGGGCCGCCGGCGAGGCGTTGCGGGCCAAGCTCGGCCATTATGGTACGGCGATGTTCTATTTCGAGGGAGAGTGGTATTGGGGATTGGATCGGCTGAGCTTTCTTGAAGAGCGTCTGAAGCCTTTTCGACGCGGAGCCGCCCCGTCTGAAGAGATCGCCCCAAGGCCCCACATCGTCCGCAGTTCCTCCAGTCTCTCCAGCGCCTCTGTATCCCAAAACTCTAAAAGCGCCCCGCCGCTGTCGGGCCAGGACCATGACGCTTGCTTGGAGGTGTTCGCCTCCTTGCGCAGCCCCTATAGCTATTTGGCCTTAGAGCAGCTGGCCACGATAGCCCAAGAGTTTGGCGCGACCGTGCGCCTTCGTATGGTTTTGCCCATGGTGATGCGGGGGTTGCCGGTTCCCCCCTCAAAGCGGTTCTATATCGTCCGAGACTGCAAACGTGAGGCGGAACGTTTGGGGTTGGCTTTCGGCCGCATCTGCGATCCCCTTGGGGCGCCGACGGAGCGTGGGCTGGCGCTCATTCATTACGCTGCGCGGTCAGGGCGGGATCTGGCGGTCGCCCGCTCTTTTCTGCAAGCTGTCTTCGCTGAAGGGATCGACGCAGGCGGGTCTGCTGGCCTGAAGCTTATCGCCGGGCGCGCGGGGCTCAGCGCTCAAGACGTCCGCGCAGCCCTTGCCGACAACTCCTGGAGGGAAGAAGTCGAGCGCAACCGCATGGCTCTTTTCGCCGCGGGATTATGGGGGGTGCCTTCCTTCCGAGCAATCGGACCGGGGCTTTCCGGAGAGGCCCATTGGGGGCAGGATCGACTATGGGCAGTGGCGGACGATTGGTTCTCCGCCCGCGAGAGGGAGGCGGCCGTATGAGAGGGAAAACCATCCTATGGGGTGTTGCTGCGGTCGCCATTTGCGGTCTCGCCATAGGGGCGTCCACGTTCGATCTCTGGAAAATCCGCATCCCACGTCTGATGGCGGATATCGCCAATCCGGTTGGTCCGGTTCAGGACGTGACATGGGCGGAAGGGCCAAGCGCGCCTCCGGCGTCAGTTGCTGAACGGCCGCCAAATATCGTGCTGATCGTCGCCGACGACCTTGGCTTCAACGACATCACTGCCTATGGGGGCGGTGTCGCACAGGGCGCGGCGCCTACCCCCGCTATTGACAGCCTGATGCGGGACGGGGCGACGGTGCGCGGCGGCTACGCCTCGCATGCGACCTGCTCGCCGACCCGCGCCGCCTTGATGACCGGGCGATATCCGAGCCGATTGGGCTTCGAGTACACGTCTGCGCCCATTCAATTCGCCCGGACGATTTTTGAAACCCTGCAAAGGGAGCGGGAAACTGGACCGCCGCCCATTTATCATCAGGATCGGGAGGCGGACATGCCGCCATTTCAGACCCTCGGTTTGCCGCAGAACGAGGTGACCATAGCGGAACTCTTGGCTGAGCGCGGCTATCGCAACCTGTTGATTGGGAAGTGGCATCTCGGCGACGTGCCCGAGCTGCAGCCGCACGCGCAGGGCTTTGACGAGTGGCTGGGCTTCACCCGCGGCGCGACCCTGTTTGGCGATCCGCGGTCGCCCGACATTGTCAACGCGCCGCAGGATTTTGACCCTATCGATCGGTTCTTGTGGGCCAATCTTAGGTTTGAGATCGTCAAGGACGGCGGTAGGCCGTTTCGGCCGGCGTCCTACTTGACCGATTATCTGGGCGATCAGGCCGCGGCGGCGATCCAAGCCAATCGCAACCGGCCATTTTTCCTATACCTGGCATTCAACGCGCCGCATACTCCGCTTCAGGCATTACGCGCAGATTACGAGGCGCTGAGCGGGGTTGAAGACCATGCCTTGCGTACCTACGCCGCGATGATCGCTGCGCTTGACCGCAATGTGGGAAAGGTCTTGGCGGCTCTGGAGGATGCGGGCTTGTCGGACAATACGCTTGTCATTTTCACAAGTGACAATGGTGGCGCGAACTATGTCGGTTTTGAAGACATTAACGCTCCCTATCGCGGTTGGAAGGCCACATTTTTCGAGGGGGGCGTGCATGTTCCTTACATGCTGCGCTGGCCTGCGCGAATCCCGGCCGGGGTACGCGCGGAAGTAGACGCAGCCTCCATCGACATCTTCGCCACCATCGCGGCCGCGGCCGGTGCGGTTCAGTCCGAGATCGTGGACGGAATAGACTTGACGCCGATCCTCAGAGGAGAGACGCCGGCGCCGGCGCGGCCTCTGTTCTGGAGGGCTGGCGAATATCGCGCCGTATTGCATGAGGGATGGAAGCTGCAGATTGCCCAACGGCCGGCGGCGACCTGGTTGTTCAATCTGCATACAGACCCCACCGAGCGGACCAATCTCGCCGCCGTCGAGCCGGAGCGGGTAGCGGCTTTGCGTGCGCTGCTCGATCAGCAAGATCGTTTGGCGGCTCATCCTCTTTGGCCGGCTTTGGTAGAGGCCCCAATCCTCATCGACGCGCCCGCGAACGCCGCAACCGCTCCGGGGGCGGAGTATGTCTATTGGGGCAATTGAAACCAATCTCTGACGCCTGAGAAGGGCGGTATGCAGGAGAAGGCGAGCGCGATGAAAAAACGATGGTTTGTTGCGGGCTTTGCGCTGGCGCTTTTGGCAGCGGGAGCGGCGGCTGTGCGGTTTTCCGCACCTGTACAGGCGGCTTTGGCCTCCCGCATGATTGATCGACACATGGGGGAGAACCGCGACAGGCTCATGACGGACGATGCGCTACGCGTGGTGATCTGCGGATCGGGATCGCCGCTGCCCGATCCCAACGCGGCTGAATCCTGCGTCGCCGTGATCGCTGGGGGACGGATCATTCTTTCGGACGTCGGTTCGGGCAGCATGCGGAACCTCGTGTCCTGGCCGCTCCCTATCGGGCGCGTCGGCGACGTGCTTCTGACGCATTTTCATTCCGACCACATCGCCGATCTTCCTATAGCCAATATGCAAAGCTGGGTTGACGGCAGGTCAGCGCCGCTAAGGGTCTGGGGCGGTCCTGGCGTCGAGGCCGTGGTCGACGGCTACAATCTCGCCTTCGCCCAGGACTCTTCTTATCGCAGTGGGCATCATGGCGAGGTCCTGATGCCGATGCGGCTCGCGGCCATGGAGGCGCGCCTCGTCGCCCGTGCCGATGGCGCGCCATTGTCTGGGCTGGAGCAGGCGGTCATCGTCGACGACGGCGCTCTGAAGATCACAGCTTTCGCTGTAGAACACCCACCGGTTTCGCCTGCTTACGGCTATCGCATCGACTATCGGGGACGATCGGTGACGATCAGCGGCGACACGCATGCGACCGCCAGCGTCGCTGAGGCCGCGGCGGGCTCTGACGTGCTGATCCATGAAGCGATCGACGCCCCGATGGTGGCAGAGTTGGCGGAGGCGGCGCAACGTCATGGACGGGATCGCTTGGCGAAGGTGCTTGACGACATCCAAACCTATCACGCGACCCCGGCTGACGCCCGAGAGGCCGGCGTTGCCGCAGGGGTACGCCTCGTGATTTTGACGCATCTGGTGCCGCCGATCCCGCCTGCCCTGGGCGATACGCTCCGCCTTCGAGGTCTTGCGACCCGGGATCCCGAGCTGCGCGTGGCAAGAGACGGGATGGTGATTGAGTTGCCGATCGGATCAAGCGACGTGCATGTGGGCGCGGTCAGGAGATGAGCGCATGACCGAAAAGCCAAAGAACGGGCTGGATCGTCGTTCGATCCTTCTGGGCGCCGCGGGTGGCGCCGCCGCCACGGGCGCGATCGCGGCTGGGGCGCAAGCTTTTCATGCGATGGGACGGCGCTTGCGCACGCCTCCAGCCGTTTCCGATGGGCAAGAGGCGGTGATCGCGGATGATTTCGCTGATTCCCGTCCCGCCTATGCAGGGCAGATGACGCCGCCGGAAGGGGCTCCCAATATCATCGTTATCATTTTGGACGATGTCGGGTTCTCCGATCTTGGCTGTTACGGGTCGGAGATCGCGACCCCGGCGTTTGACAGCCTGGCCGCCCGTGGTTTGACATACACAAATTTTCGCACGACCGCGATGTGCTCCCCGACCCGGGCTGCTTTGATGACGGGCCTCAACCCGCATTCCGCCGGCATGGGATGGCTTGCCGATATCGACAGCGGTTATCCAGGGTATCGGGGCGACCTGACCATGGACGCCGCGACGATGGCGGAAGTTCTGCAGTCAGAGGGTTGGGCGACATTCCACATCGGGAAGTGGCACGTCAATCTCGCAGCCTCAAATGGCCCGCATGGCCCGTTCCATAATTGGCCGACGAGCCGCGGTTTCGATCGCGCCTATTGGTTTCAGGGGCATTCCACAGACTATTTCCGTCCAGCTGAGCTGATCGATGGTGTAACGCCGGTCGAGCCCCCGGAGGAGGCGGACTATTATGTCACTGAGGATCTGACGACACGGGCTATTGCGTATCTCCAGAGCCTTAAAGCTCTGCAGCCTGAGCGCCCGTTCTTCCTGCAGATCGCTTATCCCGCGGCGCACTCCCCGCTGCAGGCGCGCGCACGCGACCGGGATATCTATCAAGGCCGCTATGCAAGCGGATGGGACGCGGTGCGCGCTGAAAGGCTTGCGCGTCAAAAAAGCCTTGGCGTCATGCCTGCGTCTGTCGAGTTGCCGCCCCTGTCACCGGGGGCGGACCCTTGGTCCAGCTTGTCGAGCGATCAACGCCGGGTGTACGCTCGATACATGGAGGTCTATGCGGGCTGCATTTCAGCAATGGACACGGAACTTGGGCGTCTTCTTTCCACCCTTGAGGATATGGGCGTTAGCGAGAACACGCTGATCGTCGTCTTGTCCGACAATGGCGGTTCTGCAGAGGGGACGCCGGAGGGAACCCCGAACGTGTTTGCGCCTGCTTTTGGGCGACCCGCAAGCCTTGCTGAGGCCGAAGCGCTTCACGATGTGATGGGGCTGGATGAGACCTTTCCTCATTATCCGATCGGTTGGGCGTGTGCGTCGAACACGCCATTTAGAATGTACAAGCAATACGCCCATCTTGGCGGCGTGGCCGATCCCTTGATCGTATCATGGCCGGCGCGAATCGATCAGGTCGGCGTCCGCGCCAATTTCGTGCATGTGATCGATCTGTATCCCACCATCCTGGAGGCAGCCGGCGTGGCGCGACCGGAGGCGTTCAGGGGGCGCCGGCTGAAGCCCGTGGAGGGGCGAAGTATTCTTTCGACTTTCGACGATGCTGGAGCGCCGACGCGGACCGAGCAGTATTTCGAGCTCGGCGGCCAGCGCGCCTACATGGACGGGACCTGGCGGCTCGCCGCACGGCACGTGCGCGGAAGCCCTTACGAGGACGATATCTGGGAGCTCTACGACCTGTCTGTGGACCCCAATGAGTTGCGAAACCTCGCCGGTCAATATCCGGACAAAGTCCAAGAATTGGCGGCCAAATGGGACGCCGCTGCCGAACGGCACGGGGTGTTTCCTTTGGATGATCGGAACCTCGTTGTGAAAATGGCGCAAGATCGGCTGCGCCGCGGCATACGTGCGGACTGGGAGTTCAAGCCGCCGTTTGAAAAGCTGGCCGCATCGGTGGCGCCCGTGGTCTGCGGTTTCAGCCACGAGATCATCGCCGACATCGAGATGAACGCAGGCGACGAGGGCGTTTTGGTCAGTCATGGGTCACGCCATGCGGGGTATGTGCTTTTCGTCCAAGACGGCCAGGTGCGTTATGAACAGCGCCTCGCCCCATGGGAGGATCGGATCGTTTCGTCCCGGAGGCTTACTCCGGGCAGACACAGAGTGCGGTTTGAGCAGCGACTGACCGAGCGTCCCTTTCGCGGCCGCGGTGCGATTCATGTCGACGGGTTCTTATGGGGCGAGACCGCCTTCGACCATGCGCTGTTCTCCACCTCTTATGACGGGTTTATGATCGGTTCAGATCCAGGCAATCGGGTCTCTACGCGGTACCAGGGGCGCTTTCCATTCACTGGCATTATCCACAGTGTGCGCATCAGAGTCGACAATAGGCCCTACGGGCCGCTCGAGACCCAGCGTTTCCTGGACGCCATGGGGATTGATGTGTGATGGATTGTGACCTCGTAGCGATTGAGGCTTCGGTCGCGCGCATCGGGTCTGACCGTCATTATCCGGAGGAGAGGCCGGCTCGGCTGGTGGAGACGCCAGGCTTCAGGATCGCGCGCAGGCCTGTCAGCAATGCGGACTTCGCAGATTTTGCGGCTGCGACAGGGTATGTCACCGCTGCCGAGGCTTTGGTTACAGGCGGTTCGATCTGCTTTACCCAGCCTCTGGGTCCGGTTGCTCTCAACGACCCGCGCGGCTGGTGGCGGCACGACCGCGAAGCCTGCTGGCGCGCGCCGGAGGGCGCAGGGTCAACGATCGAAGGCCGGATGAGCCATCCCGTGGTTCATGTGTCGCTGCGGGATGCAGAGGCGTACGCCGCCTGGGCTGGGTTGCGCCTGCCGACCGAAATCGAGTGGGAAGTCGCCGCCCGGGGTGGACTTGCGGACGCTGAGTTCGCCTGGGGCGAGGAATTGCTGCCTCAGGGGCGGCCGCCCGCCAATTTCTGGACGGGTTCCTTTCCATGGCACTATTCCCGCGGGGGTCGACCCGGACCCTCCGCGCCCGGGCAGTATCCGCCAAACTTGTTTGGGCTTTTCGATATGATCGGCAATGTGTGGGAATGGACCAGCAGCCCTTTTGATCGCAGATCGACGCGATGTTGCAGCGGAACCGCCACAGAGAACGAGGCTCGGCTCTGGACGCTGAAGGGTGGGTCTTATCTGTGTGCTGCGGAATACTGCGCGCGCTATCGGCCCGCAGCGCGCATGGGGCTTGCAGCTCTGAGCGCCGCCGGCCATATCGGGTTTCGCTGCGCCGCCGATGGCTGAGCCCCTTCCAGGCAAAGCTGCAGGCCCGCGGCGGGCCCGCAGCGAAAGAGCAGGCAAGACCCGATCGCTAAAAGGAAGGGGCAAGCCTCCGCCTCCCAGCGAGCAGGAACGGGTTGGAGCAGGCGAAGGCCGCAAAGCCTCGACGGAGCGCGGCGCCCCTGGATAGGTCGGCGCGTCGGGTCTGGGCGGCGGCCGCCGCCCAGGGCCTCCGACTGCGGGATAGTGGGATTGTGACAGTCCTGTAAGCGCCCACTACGATGAGTTTAGTTGCCGCAGCGAGACCGAATTTTCCGACAAAGCGAGCGGCGATCACCTGTCAGCGGGGACGCCATGCCGCTCTTTATGGATCGACATGACCTTGAGGGCGCGACGGCCTTAGGCGTCGGCCATGCCCATGCCCAGGATCTGGCGATCCAAGGCAAGCACGGCGTCGTGTTTCACACCTATTGGTTCGACGCCAAAGCCCGCACGGCCTGTTGCCTCATCGAAGCGCCGGACGCTGAGAGCGTGATCAAGGCCCACAGCGAATCGCATGGCCTGACGCCAGCGGAGATCATCCAGGTCGACGCCGCCCTTGTGGAGGGCTTTCTCGGTCGCTTGAGCGATCCGCAGTCGGTGGTGCACAGCTCCAAGCCGATTGATGAACCGGCGGTGCGGGTTGTCATGTTCACCGATATCGTCGGTTCAACCGACATGACTGCGGACCTCGGCGACGATCATGCGCTTCGCCTGGTCCGCGCCCATGACGGCGTCGTGAGGTGGTCCTTGTCGGCTGCGGGCGGGCGCGAGGTCAAACATCTGGGCGACGGCATGATGGCCTCCTTCGCCGACCCCGCGGCGGCGGTGCGCAGCGCCTGCGAGATCCAGCGTCGCATCGCCGGCTTCAACAAGGATAATGCGGAGTCCTTGTTTGTGCGCATCGGCTTGCATCTGGGCGAGCCGGTTCGCGAGAACAACGACCTGTTCGGAGCGACGGTGCAGCTGGCTGCCCGCATTTGCAACGACGCCGCCGTCGATGCGGTGGTGATTTCCGCGGAGCTGAAAGAGGCAATTGGCGATGCCTTTGTGGTGGTCTCTTTGGGCCGCCGCATGTTGAAAGGCTTCAAGGCCCCCGTGCGGCTCTTCGCTGTGGACTGGTTGGTCTGAGCGCGCGCCCACAGCCCCAAGGCTTCTGCGCAGAGCTGCTGCCGTCCAATCGCTCAGGGCCCGAAGGCCGCCCACTTTCGAGTCTGTTCTGAGGGCATGGCCCCAGACCAAGTGCGCCCGCAGGACGCGCAGGAGGCGTCAAAGGAGCGACGACGCCCGCCGGGACGCTGTGACGTCTCGGCGAGCGCATCGAAAGTCTGCAACATGAACCGTCAGAAGCGGAACGCAGCTCTCAGGGTCAGTGGAACAGACAGGCGGTCGCCTTCGTTATTGATTGATGCAAGTCCGAGAGCGCCGATATCGCGGTCGTCGTCTTTGAGTCCGGACTGGTAACGCAGGCCAGTGTCGAGGCCGACGGAGAAGCCTGGAGCGAGTTCGAAACTGACCCCTACATCCAGTCCCACCGTGAACGCGGTGCTGTCGTCATAAAACCGGACATTGTTCAAAGCGATGTCATTAGGCTCCGCACCCACGCCCGCGGGCACGGGGACAGTGAACGTCGCCCGGATCCCGTCCACCTGAGTCAAGCCCACGCGGCCTCCGATATAGGGAGCAAAGCCGCCGCCCAGATCGAAATATTGGCGCACGCCGCCTTCAAGGCTCAACGCTTGAAATGCGCCAAAGCGCCCGAATACTGGCAGGCTCGCCGACAACGCCGGCACAAACGCCTGGCCGACTTGCGCCTGCGCTTCCTCCGCCTCGATCGCCCGCAGCGCGCCGAACAGTTCGCGGCCGCCGCCGAGGCCATAAGCGCCCTCGACGCCAAAGCTTGCCGCCTCACCATAGATGTCCTCAAAGCTGCGCGCCTGGATCCGCAATTCTGCATTCACAGCCGGAAGGTTGGGATTGAGCGCAGCCAGAGAGGCCAGAGGAGCGTTCGTCCCGCCATGGACATCCCCGCCGATTGGGTTCTCAACGCCCCCGGTAATGGCCCCTGAGAACTGGCCCGAAGCGAGAGGTTTGGCGAGTGCAGGAGCGATCAACAAGGCCGTGGCTGCAAGACAGGCGAAGAGCATCTTCATTGGTTTTTCTCCATCTAATGACGTAAGCAGTGAGACAATATCGTAACGCATATTGCATACAATACGAAATATCCAAAAATGGGTAGCGACGCGAGTCAGCTCGCGCGCCAAGCGACTGCAGGCGTCGCGAGACAAGGAAAGGCGGCCGTAGGGCCGATCGGGCGGCGTACTTTGCGGCGCGCGCGAGGGGCTTGTTCTGCGATGGCGGGACGCTGAACCGCCTTCAGTTTTTGATACGTTCCTCGACGGCCACGATATGCTGGTCTTCGGGCCGGCGCGCCCCGGCCTTAAGATCAAGGCCCAGCCTTTTTTTCGTGTAGTAGAGGAGCGCCTTGCGCGTCTGGATCTCGGCCCGGCCTCGACGCATGCCATAGTCCATCTCAACGGCTTTGCGCTGAGCGTCAGAAAGGTTGGGGTGCGGCGCGATCACGAGCGTCACCAGCGTCGCCCATTCGACGTCATCGGCGCCGGTTGAGGTCGCCGCCGCCCCGAGGCTGGTCCGCGAGAGCCGCCCCAAGACAAAGTCCTTGAAAGCCCCATCGTCGATGTCGCGCGCGCGGGCATGCCAACGAAACCCATCGAAGGCGAGCGCATGCGGCTCGATCGTGCGCCGACGTGCTTCTGGGCGCGCAAAGGAGGTGTAGTCCACCGCAAGCCGCCGGCCTTCGCGGATGGCTGCGAGCACGTTGCGCAGAACGGAGGCGTCGACTGCCCGCGTCGGCGCACGGGCCACGTCCATAGGCGGCGCAATTTGCAGTGCCTCAACCCCCAGCGCACCCTCGGCCAGCAGGCGGAAATCAGCGAGAAGCCTGTCAGGGTCCGGCCGGTAAAGCACCGGATCAAACATGTCGCTTGCCCTGTAGGTCTTGGCGCTCTTGTCATAGACGAGATTATTGGGGGCCATCGCCTGATAGCGGGTCAGATCGCTTGAGGCCTGTTGCTCAGAGACGCCAAAACGCTCGATCAGGTCCCGGCGGTTGGCGGTTCCCTCCCAGAAGAGTTTGCGCTCCAGCAAATCGAGGCGCGCCTCAACAGCCCAACGCAGGGGCTCGCTCGCCAAGGGCGCGCTTGACTCTTTCTTACGGATCGTCATATGAGACTCATCCAGTTACATGACCCATCGAGTTGTCTTGCGCCACGAGTGACGACATGAACGCGGCGAAAAGAAGGCGAACAAAAAAAGAACAAAAGCTCTCTGATTGTCGACGGTGTTGAGGCGATACGGCGCTAATGGATGGGCGCGAAATCTAAAGACGCGTTGCCGGGGCGTTAGGCTCGGCGTTGCGCCGTTCGGGCGGTCCCGACGGCGATCAGGAGCATGCATGACGGCCATTTCCGATCTCATTACCCGTCTCGTCGTCGGTCAAAGCGCGCGCATCGGCGCGCTCGAAGTGTTTCCCCTTTTCCACCCAAGCGATCCATCCGGCAATTCGACCGATCTGTCCACGCCTTACCTGCTTCTCGCCGACGCGCTCTCCAGCGGAGCGGCGCGTGTGGAAGAGGTCAGCGAAGGCGGCTCGGTCCCGACGCTGCGTCTGCTCAACGCCTCGGATCTTCCTGTTCTTGGCTTTGACGGGGAGGAGCTCTTAGGGGCTAAGCAGAACCGCATCCTTACGGTATCGTTTTTGGCGCCGCCTCAGGCGGCGATCATGATCCCGGTGGCGTGCGTCGAGCAGGGCCGTTGGCGGTTCACGAGCCGAGATTTTGTCTCGAGCCGAGACATGTTGTTCGCCAAGGCGCGGGCGGCAAAGGCGGCTTCGGTGCGTGCGTCTTACAGGGCAGGGTCATGCCCCGACGCGGACCAGGGACGGATTTGGAGCGCCATAGACGACAAGCTCAACCGCTTGCGCGTAAGCTCAGAAACCTTGGCGATGGCGGAAGTTTTTGAAAACCGCGCCTCCCGTGTTGAAGAATACGCAGCCGCGGTGCGCCCACAGGAGGGTCAGGTCGGTGCGGTGTTTGCGCTCAACGGCCGGATTTTCGGTCTCGACGTCTTCGAACGTCCGGCGGTCTCCGCCGCGCTCCTGCCCAGGCTCGTGCGCTCCTACGCGCTTGATGCGCTCGAGATCGAGGAGCTTGGCGAGGCTCAAGCCCCCAAGGCTTGCGGCTACGGCGTCGATAAGCTCGGCGATTTCTTAAACGCGATCGTCGCCGCCCATGTCACGGCGCGTCCCGCCATTGGGTGGGGCGAGGATCTGCGCTTCGACGGACGCGACATCGAGGGCGGCGCCCTGATCCATGGCCAGAAACCGCTGCACATCTCAGCCTTTGCAGCGAGCGAAGTCGTCTGACGGCAAGGAGCTCCTCGCAGCTGGGCGAGCCCGCGGCGTACGCGCTGAGGGAAAGGGGGAGGCAGGGCGGCGCAGCTGCGCCGCCCTGTCCGCATCGGGCCCCGCGCCGCTGAAAGCGGAGGCACGCTCGATCCATCGCCCGCTTGCGGCCTCTGCTTTTGGCGGCGGCTCCTGATGAGGTCGGACTAGGACGGAAAGCCTTTCGAGACAAAAAAGGCGCGGTGGGATGTCGCAGCGCTGTGAGAAGGGTTTGCGTGGGAAGCGTTGCGCCTGAAGCTCCTTGTAGGCTTGGCTATCGCACCAACAATCAGCGCTCGGATATGACCCGATCAGCCATCGCAGCCCCAAAAGCGCCCGGGGCGCGTCTTTGCCTGGGCGTCGCCGGTCATCGCGCCGACCATCCCGCCTATGGTCGGAACGCGGCGCGGTCCGAAGAAGCTGGGCAGGTCAGCCCGCCCGCTTGGAGGCTCACCCGACGAGGCTGGCGGGTGGGACATCAAGCCTCGCGGCACGACTAGTGACTTAACGCGTCGGAGCCGATCACCAAAAGGGTCCTGATGCAGACTAAGATGGCTTCGCGTGGGAGACAAATCTTTGATGGATCCCCTGAAATGATGAGGGCCTCACGCCAAAAACACGTCGCCTGGACAGTTCGCCACAAAGATAAATGACGAAGGAGAAGCATTGGCTCAGAGACCCTCCCACATCTTTCAAATTGACGGATAGGTCGCAAAGATGCGTCTTTTGGGCGTGGGTTTTGAACCAAACATCAAAGCCCAGGTCTTTTTCAGCGACGGAAAAAACCAAATTACGGGGCGGGAGCATCCAATAAAAATCAAGAGACTGGGTCGCTTGTCCAGCCCCGTGTAGCCTGGCGTCAAAGCCAAAGCTTTGGAATATGGACCGGCAGTCCGTGTGAAGATGTGCAAGAAACCGAGAGGTGGCGGTTTTTGCGACATAAAGCTCTATGTGCGAACCTGAATACCGATCGAGTTCAGCCAAGGTGCCATCATGATTCTCTGTTTCGGCGGCTTTGCGAAAGACATCCACGAGGCCGGTCGGACGATCGTCCTGGGAAGAGTGATCAGCGGTCATTGCCAGAGCCCTCAGTCTAAAAGAAGTATAATCCAATGCAAAGACCGAATCCACAAGAGGGCCTTTTGGAGAGCTCTAGTCGTCGCCAAGGTTCGCTAAGATCAGTTCATGGCTGTTTGCGAGAGCCGCTTCGGGAGCGATGGGTCTAAGGCCGGCCCGGCGCTGTCTGTCGGCGAGCGTCCGCGAGTTGACGGCCGATTCTGAAGGTGGGGGAGAGATCGGCGCCGCGAACGTCTGCACTCGGCGCAGCTTTCGGCTTCGGCTTAAAGGATTGTTGTGCAGGCCTCAATGAAGCGGCGGTTCGCATGAGGGGAGGGGATCGGATGAGCCTGATGGGCAGCGGACAAAGCGGAATAGAGAGAAGGGGGCGCATGACCAGCGGCGGCGGGGGGGCTGCGGCGTCTGTCACGCGCCATGTGAGATAGCCCCCTCGGCGTCACGAGGAATGGCCTCATCCCTGACGCTGGAGGAGTGCATCTGTGGCTGAAGAACGAACTGACCGAAGACACCCGAATGGACGCAACCTAGGTTTCCGGAGGCGATGAGCCGTGAGACCCAGCGGCTGCGTCACGATTGGCTATGTTCCTATCTCACCTCGATTCTGACGCGGGACCTGCGTGACATCGCCGACATCGAAAAATGAGCGAGTTGCCGAAATTCGAGCGACCTCTGGCTGAGCACTCAGGACGGTTGGTCAACCAGTCGCAGTTTGCCGGCGGGATCGACGTCACACACTAGACAGGGCAGCGCTGTGAAGATTTTCTCGAACAGATCTTTCTGATGGGAGCCCTTTAGCCCTGGTTCACCAATGTGCTGAAACGCATCACCAAGACGCCCAAACTGCACATCCTCGATTCAGGCCTATTGGCGACTGCGCGAGGGCTTGCTTTTGAGCGAGTGCGGGTTGATCGGGGCGCCTTCGGCGCCCTTCTCGAAAGTTTCGTCCTCTCGGAAGTTCTGAAGCGCATGGGCGCCTCACATCTGCGACTGTCTCCTTATCACTTCTGCGATCGGGATAAGCATGAGGTCGACATCGTGTTGGAACACGATGAAGGCATGCTTTTCCGAATCGAAGTCAAAGCAAGCGCCACTGTGAAGGCTGCTGATATCGGGGGGCTGCAGGCTTTTGCCGAAGCCTGCGGAGAAGGGTTCGCATTCGGCGTCGTCCTTTCCGACAGCACCGATCTGGTAGCGTTCGGCGACAGGCTGGCGGCGGCGTCCCTGTCGAGCCGTTGGAGCGCGGACGCGCCAACAAAAAATCGAGTGAGGCAGCGTCGCACGGTTCTGTATGAGAGGTTTTGCGACGCCACGAGGAAAAGAACGAACCGAAGCACGACTGGACCGATGTTGAGAAGGACCGCGGACGCCGCCCTGCCGCTGTTATCCGCGGCTTCGCCTCCCCAGTCGCTGTTGGACGATTTCGTGCGATCAATGAGTGAGGAGCTAGCCCAGTCTCGAGCTTTCTCGGTCCACAAGACGGTGCACCAAAAACCTGCCAAACGGTGGACCGGAAGTGATTTTTAGGCGCATCAGTGTCAGAAAAAATTGAATAACAATATGGATTTTGGCCCCGTGACCCGCGTCACAGCGACGGGGTTAAGGTGGGGGTAGGTTCTCTTCATCGAAACGCGGCAAGCGAAGCGCCGCTGCCATGATGGAGAGACCAGATGACCGCCGCCACCCGCATAGCCGCCTTTGTCGCCGCCTTCGTCGCCTACGTCATTGTCGCGATGCCGGTGTTGAACCAAGCCAGCCAAATCGTCGCCTGAACAATCCACCTCGTTTTTTGGAGCCGACCCATGACCGCTCTTCGCACCTCCAGCTTCCTCTTCGCCTTGGCTTTGACCGCCACTGTGGCAGCCCCCATTCTCACCCAAGCCGCCCGGATCGTGGGGTAGGTGAGCTTCCCCCGCACGGCGGCCGGATCCGAGCCAAGCGCTTGTTTGTTCGATTGTTTGTGAGTGGACGCGCGGAGATCCCTCCGCGCGTCTTTCGTCACGCGTGGTTTTCCCTCAGGCCCTTAAGAGCCAGGGCATGCGATGCCGGGGCCGGCCGCCTTCGGTCTCGGCGCTGCGGCTCAAGCGCCCTGCTTTCAGCGGCTGACCCGCTCAGCCCTCTCAGGGGCTCAAGACCCTATGGTCGCGAGGCCCCGCCACGAGGCGATCTGCCCTGCGACGGCCGCGCGAGCCGAGGGCGGCCAATGGGCCTGCACGCTACGAGAGGGGGAAGCGCCTTCCAATAAAAGATCATTCAGGGAAGGGCCCACCAGCGAAGCAATGACGGGAGACGAAGAGACTGGTGGTCCCGCAGACGAGAGCGACGGGTGTTGAGGATGTGGGATGTGGTCTTCGCCGCCAAGATTGCGACGAAGCTGCGTCTGGGCTCGTCCGTCCGCGGGTTGTAAAAACAGGGCGTTGATCGTTCGGCGCGCTGTCCTTCTTCATGCCTGTGGGGCGCGCAGAAGCGGCCCTCTAGCGAACCATCCAGCGACTGCTCTTTGGCTTCCTCCCAAACGATCCGTAGGGCGACAGGTTCGCGTTTGCTCTTCTTGGGAGGCAGAGCCCTCCCAGGTTCATTGCGTCACCGCTCAGCGGACTCGCCGCGCGCCGCACGAAACGTCAGGCTGTCCAATCGCTGGGCTGTCCAATCGCGCCTCGCTCAAATGCGGCGCCATTGGCCATCAAGGTCGCGGTCGGCGCTCCGGGCTCGGGGCGCCCATTACTTGCGATGCCTCGCGGATGGTCGATGCGCGATCTTGCGAAAGGGCCGATCCGCCTCATGCTTTATGTTCAATAGCCCGCGCGCAATGCGGATCAGCGCTCTTGCAGCATGCACCTCGTCTTTTTCTCAAGCGTAAGGGGGCGATGCTCCGCCTGCGCAGTCGTTACATCTCCCTCCAATTGCCCTCAGGAAACCAAAAATCGAGGCCAGCGCCATTTGGTCCGAATGAGTGAGCATCAACTCATCGGCATTGATGAGCGTCAGTTCGTCGGGGCGTCATGGCGTTACTCCTCCTGAGATGAATGGCTTATCGGGGTGAGGGATGTCGACGATGGATCTTTGGAAGGGCGCACCTGGAATGCTCGGCAGCAGCGGACTACTGCGTCTCATGCTGGCGTTCTTTGCGATCGCGATATTTGCGTTTCTTCATTTTGGACCGTCCGAACAAGACTGGAGAGAGAGATACCAAGCTCTCGGTGTTGAAGCCATGGATTGGCCAGGCGCCGACGCACGCAACATACAGCAAGCCGCCTATTGTCTCGACCAACGTCCCGACGCCAATCTGGCCGAATGCGTCGCTTCATCGAGCCTGGTTCGGCAGCATTACCCGAACGCGGAAGTGCCGCCTCTGAATTATCCGTCGATCTGGGTTCGGATTTATGCCGTCATCGGCGACCATAGCGAGGCTTTCTTTCGCGACTTCATCAACATGAACGCACTCGCGGTAGCGGCGACGATCGTCCTTATCTCGCTAAGGTTTCAATCCATTGCCTGCCTTTCCTTTCTCTTCTGCCCGATCTTGAGTCTCCTCGTCGAACGTGGGAACGTTGACGGGTTGACGTTCGCTGTGCTGTTCGCGCCAATCTTGCTCGCGTCCGCGCCGGGCTTCGCCGCGTTCGTTATCGGCATGGCCACCGGCCTAAAGGTGTTTCCAATTTTCTCCTTTGTTTCGGTTCTGAGGGATGCCGGCCCTGGGCACTATCTCGCCGTGGCTGTTGGGGCTGCAGTCTCCGCGCCCCTTATGATCGGCGCCCTCTATGAAATCCCAACTTATGTCGGAAACACGCTCTATGGTTTCGGGTGGGCTTACGGCCTGCCCACGCTCGGCTTGGTATCCACGTTGGGCGAGGGAATTCGGCTTTTGCCGTATGCGCTATCGAGCCTGTTGGTCATGGCTGCGGCGGCCCTGTCCATCGTCTTGTCGAACCGGGAAAGCTTCACCGACTTCTTCCCGCAGGCGCTCTCCAGAAGCGAGCGCCTCGTGCTCTTATGCTCACTCGCGATCTTTTGCGGGACGTTCTTACTATTGGGGAATTGGGTCTATCGGCTGGTTTTTCTCATCCCGGCCTTCGCGATCCTGGCGAGGCAACGTTTTTGGATCTCCCGCTTATTCTGCGCGAACCTCCTTACAGTGATGTGGATGCCTCTTCTTCCGCACGCATGGTTCCTACTGAATGTCGCATGCTATCCGCTCTTCATCTTCTCAGCCTTCATGATCATCGTGATCTTATACAAAGAATTTCCCCTATTCGCGCGCCACAAGGCGGCGCCGTCGTAGCGAGCGCGACACCATCATGGGTCGCATGTCTACCAACCGAGGAATTGATAGATTGAGCCTTTGGGGCCACGAGATTAAAGCATCCCAGTCGCCCCCGTCGAGCGCGATCATGCGACTTCGCCGAGATCGTGGACTGAGAGTTCAGGAAAGACATCTTGCGCCAAGCGACGAAGGTGGGCGTGATGGGTGAAAAAGAGCACCTGGGTCGTACGCGACAGCTCGCCCAGCACAGCAAGCCCTGCTCTGGCGCGGTCATCGTCGAAAGCCACGAAAAGATCGTCGGCGAAGAACGGCAGCTTGGCGTCGCCTGCTGGAGCGCGTTCGATCACAGCCAGGCGCAGCGCGAGGAAGAGCTGGTCCTGTGCGCCTTCGCTCATGTCTGCGACTTGCACCACGGTGGCGCCATCGGCGCAGACGCCGAGCAGGCGCCTCTTGTCGGTTTCGTGGTCAACCCGCAGGTCCGAGTAGCGGTCTAAGGTCAGGGTACGAAAAAGATCAGCGGCGCGCTTGAGCAGGGGATTGCGATCGCGCTCTGCCTGCAGCTTGACAGCATGGTCGAGGAGAATCCGCTGGCTGCGCTTGAGCAGGTAGGTTTCGGCGATAGCCTCGATCTCTGCACGCGCCGCTTCGAGGTCCGCGGCGGCGGCGCTGGCGGCCCCTTCAGTGTCGAGCCGCCGCAGCTCGGATGTGGCCTCGGTCAGCTGCCTTCCAATCTCTTCCCAAGCCTTTGTAGCGGCCTCGGTGTGTTGCCGAAGCGCATTGGCTCGCGCCGCGAGGTCCTCCGCGGAAAGGTCGGTGCAGGCTGCCTCGAGCGCCTCGAGTGGCGCCCCGTCCGCATGGTCGAGCAGCTCGCGGCCGAGAATTGCGAGTTCCTTCTCAAGCGCGCGACGGCGGCCGGCGGCGTCCAAAGCGGCGGCGAGCGCGGTTCGGTCGGCGGCGCCAGTGAGTGTGAAAGCGTCGGCGAGGGTCGCATCGGCCGCCGCCAAGGCGACCTCGGCAGCGCGAATTGCGTCCCGTCGCGCCTGGACGCTTTCCTCCAGCGTGAGCCGACGGACAGAGTTTTTTCTCGCCGTTTCAATACGCGCCTTCGCCGCGCGCACAATCTCTAGCGGATCTGAAGTTGGAAGTCCGAGCGCGGCAGCAATCTCCATGGCGTCGGCGGCGAAACGAGCTGAATCCCGCATCATCGCATGGATCCGGTCGCGGTAGTCGCGTGCCTGCTTCAAGGCTCCGCGCAGTGCTTCGAATACTGGCAGCCGCGCTTGAGCGACATCAGGGGCAAGGGTCAGGCCGGCTGCGTCGATCTCGGCCGCCCACTGTGCTCCCCAACCGTCAAGCTCGCGTTCGGCTTGCCAGAGGGAACGGCTAGCTTCTTCCAGTCGCTTCCCTGCATCAGTCGCGGCGCGCTTTCGCTCCTCATAGGCGCGCGACCTCGCGTGGAGATCAGTGAGGTGAGCTTCTGCGCGGTTCAGCGTGGGAGCAAGCGCGAGGTGGGGGGGGGGATCCGGGGCGCCGGCGGCCTCAGAGAGCATCTGCAACACCGTGCGCCGCGCCCGCTCCGCGTGTTCGAGAGCGTCTTCGATCTCGACCTGAGCCGCGTGTGCGGCCAGGGCGTCGGCCCGACGCCGGAGCCAGTCGCGCAACTCACCCGGCGACAGAGACGGCAGCTTCGCGCTTTTTAGCGCGGCGCGCCACGCGGCGCGCTCTGCCTCGAACTTCTTGAGCGCCTCGGCGTGATGTCTTGCTGACTGGTCGCGTTTCAGCAACGCTTCTTTCACCCCGGCTTGAGCCTGGGCGAGGCGAGCAGCAGCGTCGGCAGCCGCAAAGCGACTGTCCGCTAGATCGTCAGTGAGGCCGATCTCGCCGACGAGTCGGTCGATGGCCGCGAGGGGATCGTCAAGGCGGTGTTCTTCCAAGAGATGTGCGCGGACCCGACCGAGTGTCTTGTCCCGGGTCGCCCGGGCTGTCTTCAACCGCTCAAGCGGAATGACGCCCTCGCCGTCAATCAGCGTCTGGACCTGCGCCTCGGCCAAGCCCAGAGCGTCTGTCCGATCGGAGACCGCGCGTTGGGCGTCAGCCAGTTCGCGTTCAGCGCTCGCCCAATTCTCCTTGGCGGCGTCGATCGTCGCCTCGACAGGCGGGACGAGCCTCGCGAGTGCGGCGAAGTCCCCGTTCCAAGGCGCGAGCGCAGCAAGAAGGAGGCTCTGCTGATCGCGGGCGCGAAGGAGCGCCTTCCGCTTGACGTCAACGGCGGCGTCAAGGTCTCCAGCGCGCTTTGCGGCGTCGATCGCCAAACTCAAACGATCAAACCCTTCCGGCGCCTGGCCGCCGGCGAGCGCCTCGGCGGCGGCGTTGGCGGCTGCCTTTGCCGCCTCAAGCGTGGTCCTTGCTGATTCTGCGAGCGTTTGAAGCTCGACCCGACGTTTCACCAAGTCGCCGAGACGCGCGAGGTCGGAGGCGTCCGGTATTGGCGCGGTGAGGTCGGCCGCAAGTGCGACGCCCACTTTTTCGGCCGCGATGATGGCCGAGGCCTGAAGTCCCTTCAGGCTTTCTTCCCGAGCAGGGAGTTGTTCGCGTCGGTCCGTCTCCGCTTTCACGCCCTGTACCAAAGCATCGATCCGGTCCGCGATGTCCAGCGTCCTTGAATCGTCCGGTTCGGACGCAAGCTTGGCCAGGTCGTCATCAAGAAGAGCTTTCGCCGTGTCACGCTTTCGGGTCGCGTCCGCGGCGGCTGTCAGGGCCTCGCGGGCCGCGAGGTCGATGGTCTCTGGGACAGCCAGCGCACCGAATTCCGCAAGCGCTTTTGTGAACGCCCGGCGCTGGGTCAGCGGCGCAAGAACACGCCGGAGCCGCTCGGCCTCCGCCAAGGCTGCGGCAGCGCTCTGACGCTCCTGTCCGGCGGCGGCGTACTGATCGCGCAGCCGATCAACGGCGTCGCGCGCACGGCTCCATTCGCCGGGTTTCACAGCTGCTTCCTTCACTGCGGCCCGGGCTGCGGTCCAGGCGCGCTCGGCGCGGGTGAACGATCGTCTGTCGGCGGCGCGTCTCGCCCAGACCCCATCGAGCTCTTCGTCGAGCGCTGCGATCACCTCGCGCAGGTTCGTCACCCCGGAGCTGGCTGCGAACAACATCTCGCCAAGGTCGTCTTTGCTCTCAGCCATCGCGCGACCGCCGAGGCGGAGCCGCTCATGGTCGAGGCTGGACGACTGCAGAAAGCTTTCGCGCGTCTGGCCGTGCAGCATGGCGCGCAGCGGGCCCTCATCAAGAGGCGCGTCGTTGGCGTCGACCAGGCCGCCGCCAGCCCGCCCGCGGCGACGCCGGCAGGCGAAGCGCCTGGTCTTCTGCTCAAAAATCGCGCCGACCCGCAAAAGGCTCGCGGGAAAGCGGTAGTCGTAGGCGACCCGATGCTGGAAACCGAAGAGCAGGTCCGCAAGGGCCGCCAGGGTCGTTGTCTTGCCTGCCTCGTTGGGCCCATAGACGAGGTGGAAGTCCTGCTCCCTCCTGGGAAACGTCAAGCGATGGTCCTCGAACCTGCCATAGCGTTCGAGCGTCAGTTCAGCGACCCGCATCAAGCGGGCCCCGCCGTCAGACGGGCGCGCAAGGCCAAGGACGCCGCAGCGAGAAGGTCGTGGAGCCGGCCGTCACGCGCCGTCGCCTGCAGCCCCTCCGGCTCGCAGGCGTCCAATGGCACGCTGTCCAAGAAGGGCTTGAGATCGGCTTCTAGCAGCGTTGGCAATGCCGGGTCGGAGAGCGCTTCCTCAAGGAGGCTAATCGCGTCGTCGGCGGCCCCGAGCGCCTGGGCGGCAGGCGGCCTGGTGCCGAGGATGAGCTTCTCGATCCAAAGCTCCTCGAGCGCTTCGGCGATCGCGCATACATCCTCACGCAAGGCGTCTCGCCGGTCGGACAGACGCCCTGCCAAGGGGGTCTCGCCTGTCAAGATGACGCGGACCACAGCGGCGCGGTTGTCTGTCTGCGCCGCCCGGACCTCTGTCAGGCGCCGCCGAACCCTTGTGTGCACCTCAGACATGTCGGCGACGTTTGTGCAGTCGACTTCGGCCGCAACCCAACGCACCACGTCGAGCGCCAAGGCGCGAGCTGAGAGAACGCGACCGTCCTCGACATCGACCAGCGTCGCGCCCTTGACGCCTGTCTCATGAGCATGTCGGCCCTGGAGATTGCCGGGGAAGACGATCCAAGGGTCTTTGTGCAACACCTCTCGCGCGTGAACGTGCCCGAGCGCCCAATAGTCGTAGCCCTTCGCAATAAGCGCGGGAAGGGTGCACGGGGCGTATGTCTGGTGCTGGGCGTAGCCGCCGAGCGCAGTGTGCAACACGCCAATATTGAAACGGCCTGGGATAGGCGGCGGGTACCCCGCGCTCAGGTCCTCTTTCACGGCTGCCGTGGGAAAACTACGGCCATGCAACGCGGCGCCCAGTTCGGGCCAATCGTGGGTCTCCGCCCTTTGGCTGCCGAACACGATGACGTTATCAGGCCAGGGCAAGCTGCGTGTCACCGCGCAGTCAGCGTCGTGGTTGCCCTTCAGTACAAAGACCCGAACCCCCGTTTCAGCCAACCGACCCATCGCGCGCGCAAAATAAAGACCAGTCGACATGTCTTTCCAGTCGCCATCGAAAAGGTCGCCAGCGATTACGACAAAATCGACTTTCTCCTTGATTGCGATATCGATCAGATTGTCAAAGGCGTCTCGGGTCGCGCGTCGGAGCCGATCAGCCGGCAGCCCTTCATAGCGGGAGAGACCGCGAAGGGGACTGTCCAGGTGAATATCGGCAGCGTGGAGAAAGCGAAACGAAGACATGCGCCCCCTCCCTGGCGACGTGATGCGCGAGCATAGCCGAGCGCGCTGGGTCACGACAATGACGATCGTCTTGGCCAGTGGGAGTTGGTCGAACAATCTTGGTTTCTTGCGGGGCCTGGAAGGGGATCGCGTCGCGATCCAATGCGCCAAACCGGCCTTGCTGTTTTCTGTGGCCTCCCTGTTTGATGGCTCCAAGGGGCCCGTTGAAGCGACCTGAAGGGCCAGCCTTGACATCTCGGCCTTGGACGCGTCGTTCTTCTGTCGCTTGGCAAACGGTTTCACGTCTTGGGGCGAGGTGCGCTTCGCCCGGTGCCCGATTTTGGCAATCGCGCGCGCCGAAGAGCGAGACGTGGAAAAAGCCTCCATCACCGCCACGCCTCTTGGCAGATCGGCAAAAAACCGAACACTTCGGTCCTGCTCAATGTTCAGCTCAACAGTTGGCGCCCAGTGCTGTCCGCGCCATGGGGCTGAAAAACGTGCTAAGCCAAGTCAAGGTCGATGATGCTAACCGTTTGCCGTGGCCGCTCCCTTAAAGTGGAATAACGCCATCTCCACCTTAGCGCATCGATGCCGTCCGGAGGGGCCCTACTGGATCCACACTGCGACCTCATAGGGATCGAGGGTCGTGAACGCCCGGGCGTCATTGCATCGCAACTCCGCCTCGCCGTAGACGCGCTCGAAAGCGCCAGAACCGCATCCCCACGACACCTCCATCCGGCGTGACCCAAAGTTGAAGGCCACATAGGCCATCTGGGATGGGCTTCGGCGGATCAAGACCACGGCATCGTCGCTGCGTGCGGCCACTTCGCTTGTACCTGCCCCAAGAGCGGGGTGACGCGCACGCAGCGCGGCCAGGGCACGATAGGTTTCCAGCAGCGAACCGGGGCGACCGTCCTGCTCAGCCACGGAAACGCCATCTCCCGGTCGGTTGCTGTCGCCGACCGGATAAAGATCGGGAAACGCAGTGTACCAGGTCGCAAGGCCTGCGAAATCTGGTTCGCCATGCCAACGAAAGGCCTGGCGCAAAGGAATGTCACGCACGTCGTCAGCCGAAACAGAGAGGGGGGTGGGGAGTTCGCCTTCCAGCTTGTCGCCAGTCATGCCGATTTCTTGGCCATAATAAAGGATCGGCGTCCAACCGGTCAGCAACGTCACCGCCGCCCCTAGTTTCAGCAATTCTGGGCGATTGCGATCGGCTCCTGCAAAGCGATTGGTGTCGTGGTTCTCGATAAACACGAACTGGGCGTGGCCTTCGCCGATCACGGCCCGAGATCTCGTCACCGCCTCTGCGTACGCCGACGCATCAAGCTCGCGCGCCGCCGCCCAGATTGGGAAGCCAAAAACCATATCGGCCTTGGCTTGGTGGAGAAAGCTTTCGCCATAACCCCAATCATATTGTTCAGCGGCGATGACGATATCGGGATTGAGGGCCCGCAGGTCGTCGAAGATCGGGATCCAAAACCGGGAGAACAGACCTGTCAGGACGCCGGCATTGTCGAGATCATCCATCATGTGATCGATGCGGAAGCCATCAACCCCGTCAGTGAAATCCCCGTCCCCGTTAGGGTCCATCCAAAACATAAGATACGCGCGAAAATACTCTCGGACGCGTGGGTTCAGCAGGTCAATAGTGACGATGGTCTGATCCTGATCTGGCCAAACATGGAACTGGGTGCGGCCGAACAGGGTGCCCACGGGCCTGGTGTTGCCCTGGTCAGAAAAAAGAGCGAAGCCATCCCAGTCCGATCCAGGATTGTTCAGCGCATCACTGTACCAAACGTGCTGGCCGCTGACATATTGAATCTCTTGGTCGAGAAAGACACTTATGTCGCGGGTTTGCGCTTCGCGGATCAAGGCGGAATAGTCTTGCATCGTGCCGAATTCGGGGTCGATCCCTTCAAATTCGTCAGCGAAATAATTATGGTAAAAGTGGGATGGATAAAGCGGCGTCATCAGAATGCCAGTGACGCCCAATGACTGGAGATAATCCAGCCTCTCGATAAGGCCCCGGAGATCGCCCTGGCGATCGCCGTCGCTGTCGGCGAAGCTGCGCACGAAGATTTGATAGAAGAGGGGCGGCGCCGTCGATCGTCCGGAAACGGTCGCTGGCGCGCTTGGCGTCAAAGGGGAGGCTGCGCAGCCGGCTGCTAGGAGCACGATGCCAAACGCGGCGATGACAATTTTTATGGTGGACATGTTCACCTCCTTCGTCATGGCGCCGGGAAGGCCAGAACGCCGCCGGCGACAAGGCTCTCATGAGCGATGCGCGGCCCGTCCAGGGGGGCGTTGTTCCATGTCACCAGGGCCTCGTGCGGCTCTGTGGGTCGGCGCACAATCACGAGTGTCGGCCGACCGGGTGCTGTCACCACGGCCCGCTCAACCAGAGGGCGCCCGAGCACGTATTGAGCGCTTGCCGGCTCGACGGGATAAAACCCGAGCGTGGCGAAGACGTACCACGCGCTCATCTGACCTGCATCGTCGTTGCCGATGATCCCGTCAGGCGTGTCGCGGTAAAAGCGCGATGCAATGCGCGCTGTCAAAGCGTGGCCTGTTTCTGGCGCAGCCGTAAACGCGTAGAGCCAGGCGACGTGGTGGCTTGGCTCATTGCCATGAGCATATTGGCCGATCATCGCTTCTTGACCGAGATAGGTCCACCCTTGGAGGGGCTCGAGTTCGAAGAAGAAGCGATCAAGCATGGCCTGAAAGCTCTCGCGCCCACCCATGGCCGCGATCAGGCCTTCCACATTGTGGAGGGCGGGGGTCCAGCTATATTGCCAGGCATTGGCTTCAGTGTAGTCGCCGGGATTGTTCAGTGGCGAGGTTGGCGTTATGGGATCGAAGGGGGTACGCCAGAGGCCTGTGCTGTCCCGCCCCCGGGCAAGGCGTGTGTTGGGATCGATCAGGTTCCGCCACCAGCCGGCCCGTTCTTGGAACCTCATCGCAGCCTCGCGCTCCCCGAGCATGGCCGCCATCCGCGCAACGGCATCATCGCCAATGCCAGCCTCGAGGGAGCGGGACACGGCCTCCCCGTGGCTGAGATCAAACGGATAGTATCCGAAGTGTTCGTACAAGGACCAAATCGAAAGCGCGGTATCTCCAGCAAAGACTGGCGCTGCATCGACCGTGGATGTACGGACCATCGCGTCCAGCGCCCTGCGCCCATCAAAACCACGAAAGCCTTTTGCCCAAGCGTCAGCGATCACGGGCAAAGCCGGTTCGCCGATCATCGTCCCTGTTTCGCCACCCCAAATGGTCCATTTCGGGAGCCGACCTGCGGCGTCGGCATGATCCAGGAGGCTATTGACGAAGTCATCCACGCGCTCAGGAACGAGGAGCGTGTAAAGAGGGTGAGCGGCGCGGAACGTGTCCCATAGCGAGAATGTAGAATAGCGCATGCCATTGGCGACGGTGCGAACTGCGCCGTCGGGGCCGCGCCATCGTCCATCCACGTCGCTGATAAGACTTGGATGCAGTAAGGCGTGGTAGAGAGCGGTGTAAAAGACCCGCCTCTGGGTTCGCGGCGCATCAATCTCGACCCTCTGAAGAAGGCTCTCCCAAGCTTCAGCGGCTTTCTCCGACTGGGCATCGAAATCCCATCCCGCAACGGCGTCTCGATTGGCCCTGGCGCCGTCAATGTCCACTGTCGACAGCCCCACTTTCGCCTCAAGAACTCTGCCATCGCCAAGATCAAAGCCCAAAAGGTAGCGGGGCGCCGCATCGCCGTGGCGAGGGGGAAGGGTGATGGCTTCCGCTATGGGATGATCAAAAAGGAGGCTGAAGGCGACCGTCCGGGTCGTCCAATTGGAGCGACGGAGCACGCCTTCGACCCCATCCCTGATGACCTGGGACGCGTGTTCCAGGACGGGCTGCTGGTCCGTTCGAAACGTCAAACCGTGCTGAAGATCAACCAGAACCCAGACGCGTCCGCCTCGATCGAAGCTGTACCGATGCAACGCCGTGCGGTCGGCTGCGGTGAGTTCGACCCGCACCTCGTTGTCGGTCAGAGAGACAGCATAGTAGCCCGGTCGTGCAGTCTCGCTGGCTTTGTCGTAACGGCTTGCAAAATCGGCCCGCCTCGTTTGACTTGGCTGAAGAAGCAAATCCCCCAACTCAGGGATTCCTGTCCCGCTTGCGCGGTTTTGCGAGAAGCCGAAGATCGCGTTTGCTCGGTATTGGTAGCCGCTTGTGAACTCCCACCCGGAGGCCGCATTGTCCGGCCCCGGCTGTACCATGCCGAAAGGCATACTAGGGCCTGGGAACGTGTGGCCCGTGCCATCTGTCCCAATAAAGGGGTCGACATCATTGACCAGCCGGTCTTGGGCCGACGCCACTGGGCCATGGGTGGAGAAGGCAATGAAGAACAATCCGGCGAAGGCCGTTAAACGGAAACCGGTCCTCATGGGCTTTGCTTCCTTTTACCTTTCGGCTTGCGCCGTAAGCACGTCCTCGCCCCATCGAGACAAGGCCAGAGCATCTGCAAATCGGTCTGAAGCCTCCGCGTCATCCGCGTAGGAGATCCAGCGCCCACCTTGGGCGTCTGGCAATCGCGCTGGAAGCAGTTCAGGAGCGAAAGACACGAGCTCTGGCGTATTTGGGAGCGCCTGTAAGCGCGCCAGACAGCGGCCCAAGGCCTGCGCGTGGTCGGCGGTGTGGGGCGCTGCGGGATCGAAGGGCGCCTGGATGCGACCGGTTGATCCGATCCGGATTTGGATGCTGCGCACGCGGTCGAAAATAGGATCGAGACTTTGCAAGCGTGCCGCGAATTCGCCGCCATAGGTCATCTCGTGTCCTGTGTACCAATGAGAGAAATCCAAAGTCAGGGTCAGGTCCGGCACGCGGGCGATCAGATCCAAAGTCCGCTTGATATCCTGGGTCATGGTCGCGCGATGCGTTTCGATATGCAGGGGATGACCGGTTGCTGCGGCGGCCTCCGCCACAGCGATCGCAAGGACGTCCATTTCCGTATCCGTCTCAAACCCTTTCCCGACATGCACTGTTGTGAACTCGAGACCCATGTCGCGATGGCGTGCAGCGATCATCGGCGCGTCTGCTGGGGAAACTATGCGTCCCATCCCGCAAGGGATCAGTCCCGCCGCATAGATCTCTTCAAAGCCATCCCAAGCGATGACGCCTTGGTAGCCTTTCTCTCGCAACAGGGCGAGGCCCTCCCCAAGGGTCGCCCGCCACCCGCTGCTCGCTTGCGGCAAGCTCACCAGCCCGCCAAGGCAGAAGTCTCGGCGCAACCGCATCAGCCGGCGTCAAACAGGATGGGGTTGATCGGGGAAGCGGCCATGTCCCCTGGTGAGAGGCCTGGAAGCCACTGGGCGAGGTCGTTGCGCTGCATGGTGTTTATCGGCTCCGCGACGCGCATCTCCGCATCCATATAGATGATGGTCATCACCGACCTTGGCGTTTCGCTTTCGTTTGCGCCGGCGCGATGAAATGTCCATCCGCCATGGAAACTGACGTCGCCAAGCGCGTAGGGCTGAGCATCGATGACAAAGCCGTGCGCTTCCATTGCCCTGGTGATAGCGGCCTCGCTTTCGTCAGAAATGGGCAGATTGCGCCCAAACGCCTCGCCTTGGCTGCCGCGATAAAATGCGAGAGGCCCCATGTGAGCAGGGACATCCTGAAGCGGGATCCAGGCAGTGACCGTTCGGTCGCTCGCAAGCGGCCAGTAGTACTGATCAGCATGGGCTGGCGTGATGCCTCCGCCGGGCTCCTTGTAGAGAGACTGATCGTGGTAGAGGCGCACGCTGCGCACTTCGAGAAGCGACGCTGCAAGCCTGGCAAGCCGCTGGCTGAAGACGAGCCGTCGCGCTGCATCGTCTGCGCGCCACAAATTCATCACTTGGAGGAAGGCCCGATCGTAGGTGGAGCGCTCCGCTAGAGGCCGATGATCGGTATTGAGCCTCAACGTCGCGTTCGTAATAGAGCGGCCATAAGCAGCGACCGTTTCCGGCGACAGCGCTCCAGCGATCCGGACGAAGCCGTCTTTTCGGAACCCCTCGATGGTCTCCCGCGCGAGGAGCAATGGAGTGTCGAGGTCGCCAGTCATCCGTCTGCTCCGCATGCGCTTTGGTCGAGGCTAGCGGCACGCTGCTGATTATCGAGCACGCAGGCTGTTGCAAACCCAAGAAAAAATTATAAGGATTTTGTCATGGGCCCTCAACTGACCGCTGAACCGGTGGCTTTGCCATCGGCCTTGCCGATCCGCGTGGTGCGCGTGAAACGCGATGGGTTGGCCGATCCGCCCGCCCGATTCGCACATTTCCACGCTGTAGCGGAATTGGTTATTTTCGAGACGGTCTCGGGCGCGATGCATACCGACGCGGCCCGGTTTGAACTCGGTCCAGGCTGCGCCACGTGGTGTCCTTCCATGAGCGCGCACGATTTCGCGCTCGGTCAAGAGCCTGCAGCCTGGACCCTTATTCAATATTATCAAGATTTCATCGAACCTGCGCTCAGCCCAGATTCCGTCTGCGTGAAGTTCGGCGAGGACGCCCGCCGCCGTGTTGGCTTACTCGCAGAGTGGTTGGAAGAGGCGGTGCAGCAAGGTGACAAGGAGGCGGCGCGCAAGAATCTCGAGTTGATATTGTTGCATGTCCTGCGCGCCGAGCGGAAGGATGCGCTGCCGATGGCCGCCTCCCATGCCCTGGGCAGGTTCCGCCCGCTGCTGGAATGCCTGCGCGCAGCCCCCGCCGCCCGGATCCCGCTGGGGCAGGCCGCCTCGATGTGCGGGCTATCGCCTTCCTATTTCTCGCGGTTATTCCGCGATGTTTTCGGCCGCGGATTCACCGACTACGTCACTCAAATGCGGGTGGAGCGGGCGGCGATTGCCCTTGCATCGAGCCGCAAGCCGGTCTCAACCATTGGGTATGAGACCGGCTTCCAAAGCCACGCCTATTTCACTGCGCAATTCCGCGCGCGTTTTGGCGTCACGCCATCTGAATTCAGGCGCTGCTCTGATCGTCCAGAAATAGTATCCAAGGACAGCCGGACGGCGTAATCGCCGCGCGGCCAGGCCTCGCCCAGCAGGGTCCTTACCGCACGGCGTGGAGAGAACGCACACTGACAAACCACCCTTGCTTTCACCAAGTCGGCGCCGAGCGTCCTATGAAGCGGAATGGGCGAGCGGGCAGAGACTCTTGAGGTCTGCACGCCCGCGCTGGCCCTCGGTGTTGACGCCCACAGCCACGATCACGGTGTCGAGACCACCCGCCCACCAATGCGGCCCTTGATGCAGGTGGCGGCGGTCCACAGCCAGCCTGCATCATTCACGAAACCCATCCAGAGTAGGGGGTGGGCGGATGTTGTTTAAGCACAAACGCCCGGGCGCAAGACATCGCACCCTGGCGGCGTGGTTTTCTTCGGCATTGACAGGCTATCTCCAGACCGGTTGCGACGTAGGCTCATTCAGCGGCTGTTTTGGGCCGCGTCATATAGGCCGGAGCCGGCTTTGGCTTTTGAACCACGAGATCTTCAAAAAACTTCCGGATGAGATCCGTTTCCGGACATGAAGCGGCGAAGGCGATGCGCACGCGTTGGGCCGTCTCGCGAATGCGGGCCCCGATTTTCAGGAAGCGCAGGCGAAGCATGTTGAACTCAGGGCGTGCGAGCATGTGGGCTGGATTGATCGTCTCTCGCACCTTTGATCGTCAACCAGTACGCGGCCGTATGCAGGAAAGGGCGCATCTGATTGGATTGGGGGTGAGGCACGGTTTTCTGAGACAGCGTGAAGCGCTACCTTTTCCAAAATATGAGGGTAGAGCATGGGCAAGAAAGAAGAGTTGGGATTGGGCGCGACGGAGGCCACGGCCCCCGTCGGCGCGCGCTCCAGACGCTGGCGGCTGGCGGGGACGCGGCCGGGCCGGGGTGGCGCTTTTCGGCCAAGCGCAAGCTGGCTGCGGTGCAACGGCTGCTGCGCGGGGAAAGCCAGGAGTCTGTGTCGCGGGAGCTGAATGTGCCGGTTCACCGGCTGATGGAGTGGCGCGACCGTGTCCTGATGGCGGCGGAAGGCGCGCTGAAGGAGCGCGAGCGCGATGCGCTGTAGGGCGACATGCCACTGACGGCCTAGCGCGACACCCAGATTTACGCGGTGTCGGCCCAATATAGGGTCTCTTGCTTGCCCCAGAGATTGGGGCGTAGGCGGGGATGGCCCGACTGGATCGGGAGGCCCGTATGACTATCAAATCGTTAACCCGGCGCGGCGTTTGCAAGTCCGAAGTCGCGCGTCTGCCGCCGCCGGAACAGATTCCAGCCCGTTAAACGCGCCGATCGCCCGGCCCTATAGATGGGCTGAGGTATCAATCCGCTGATGAAGGATGCGGACAACATCAATGCTGAAATCGGACTGTCTGTAAAACACCAAATGCGAACCGACAGCGTACTTGAAATAGCCGTCGCGAACATCGACGGGCCGCCCGACCTTAGAGCCCGCCGCAAGGCCTTCAAACGCCGCGACGATGTCGGAGTGATACGCGTCGGCCTGTTCGAGCGACCAGGTTTTGAACGTGTAGAGCCAGATCTCTTCCAAATCGGCTTCCGCGAGAGGGGACAGTTTGAAGGGGCGGACCTTACCCGACATCCCTGTCCCGCATCCTTTGCAGGAATGCGCTGCTATCGAATTCGGTGGGCGGCCCCGATTGCTCACCGGCGATCAAGGCGTCTTGCAGCGCCTTCACCTTAGCTTCGTGCTCTTCGAGCAGCCGCAGACCGGCGCGCACGACTTCACTCGCAGAGCCGAAGCGCCCACGTTCGACCTGCTGGTCGATGAAATCGGCGAAATGATCGCCGAGGGTGATGGATGTGTTCTTGGCCACGAGAAACCTCCTCGTACCAATATATACGATTTTTGGGTATTGCTGCAAGCCGCGACCCCTAGGGCGGGCGCACCACAAACGAACCTTTTCGGTGCACTTAACCCCGTCTTTCTAAACCCCTGAAATCGTTAGTTCTCGTCTGCACCAAAAACCTGCTCCACTATAGCCCCATGAAAATCGGCTATGCGCGGGTCTCCACCGACGAACAAAACCTCGATCTCCAGACCGACGCCCTCAAGGCGGCGGGGTGCGACCGGCTGTTTCAGGATGATGGCATCAGCGGCGCGACATCAGAACGCGATTGGGCTGGGGCACGGATTTCTGAGACAGCGTGAAGCGCTACCTTTTCCAAAATGTGAGGGTAGAGCATGGGCAAGAAAGAAGAGTTGGGATTGGGCGCGACGGAGGCCACGGCTCCGTCGGCGCGCGCTCATCACGCAGGCGACGGCGGGGCCGAGGCCGGGCCGGGGTGGCGCTTTTCGGCCAAGCGCAAGCTGGCTGTGGTGCAACGGCTGCTTCGCGGGGAAAGCCAGGAGGCTGTGTCGCGGGAGCTGAACGTGCCGGTTCACCGGCTGGTGGAGTGGCGCGACCGTGTCCTGATGGCGGCGGAAGGCGCGCTGAAGGAGCGCGAGCGCGACGCGCGCGATGACGAGATCGCGCGCCTTAAGGCCAAGGTGGGCGAGATCACCATGGCCAACGAACTTCTCTACGCGAAGATCGACAAGCTGGAGGGCGGGCGCCCTTTGGCCCGGCGGAGATCGAGGACATGAGCGGCGCTTACTCGATCTCCACCCGCCAGCGCTTTGGTATGACGCGCGTCTGCAGCGTCTGGGGCGTGGCCCGCGCGACCGTTTACCGCCATCGCGCTGCGGCCGGCGCGGCCAATACCCCACGACCACCGCGGCGGCGCGGGCCGCAGGGAGCCTGCAGCGATGCAGCGCTCCTGGTCCATATCAGGGCCGTGATCGACGCTTCGCCGTTCTCCGGCGAAGGGTACCGAAAGGTCTGGGCGCGGCTGCGGGCACAGGGCGTGCGTGCTGCCCCGCGCCGGGTCCGGCGGGTCATGAAGGCGGCCAACTTGCTTGCCCCACAGCGGCCCGTCCCGCGCGACGCCCACCCGCATGATGGCACGATCGTCACCGACAGGGTCGATGAAGTCTGGGGCACGGACATGACCCAGACGGTCACGACCCAGGAGGGCCGCGCCTATGTCTTCATCGCGGTCGATCATTGCTCGGGCGAGTTCATCGGCACGCACACCTCATCGCGTGCGAGCCGCTGGGAGGCCCTGGAGCCGATCCGGCAGGGCCTCACGCGCCACTTCGGCGGCGTCGGGCCCGACACCGCCGTCGGCCTGATCCTGCGCCACGACCATGGATCGAACTACATGTCCGACGACTTCCAGAACGAGATCAGGTGCTTCGGCATCACCAGCTCCCCGGCCTTCGTCAGGCAGCCCGAGGGCAACCGCGTGGCCGAGCGCGCCATCCGCACCCTCAAAGAGCAGCTCCTCTGGGTCCGACACTTCGCGACCGTCGAAGAGCTCCGCCAGGCGCTGGCGGCCTTCACAGCAAAGTACAACGCCTCCTGGATCCGCCAACGCCACGGCTACAGAACCCCGGATCAGATCCGGGCGGAACAGAAGGCCCTTGAAACCGAAGCTGCCACGGAGTTCAAATTGGCAGCGTAACCGGCGCAGTGCGCTGTCTCATAACCGTGCCCCAGTTCAGCAACGGGCGGACACGGAATGTTCGCACACACGCATTTTGTGGCGATCAGCAGTTTTCATGTTCGCGGTGAAGGCGTTTGTCATCAAGATGTAGTGGCGCCTTCCTTGTCGTGCCGCCAGATGTTGTGCGGCGCATACGAGGAGACGACACCATGAGCTATGATGAGTTGTTGACCGTCGAAGAAGCCGCCACCCGTCTGAAGATTTCCAAGCACACTGTTAATCGCTGGCGCGTCACCGGCGAAGGCCCGCCCTTTGTCAAATACGGCCCGCGCCTGGTGCGCTACCTTGAAGCGTCGCTCACCGATTGGGAAAAACGCCGCACGCGGCGGTCGACAAGCGATGTCGGTGGGGATGCTTTCCGATGAAGGGGGGGAGCGATCTGCCTCAGGCGGGTCGGGAATGGCTCAAGGCGCGATGGCGACGCTTATAGACCGTCCTGCTGCAGCGAGCTTGGTGTCGAACGTGGCGAGCATGACGTTGAGGCGCTGCGCCATCGCAAGGTGAAGGGCGTCGGGCGCTCGCAGGTTCACCAGGAACGCCCCCACGAGCTTCGCGGCGGCCTCAAGATCGCTTGATTCCAAGCCTACCGGGACCGCGAAATCCTTTCGCCACTGGTCAAGGTTGTCGCGAGCGGTTTCGGCTTCGCGAAGCGTGATGGCGCCTGATCGCGCCTTCTGCGCAAATGCGGAGATGGTTTCCAACGCCGCCCAATCGCTCACGAGCAATGTTTGCCCGGCCTGCGCAACGAACGCCAAGGCTCTTGGGGTCAGCGTGTCGCGCGCGAACAACGGCACAAGGACGCTTGCATCCAACAGGACCGTCAAAACCGGGCCGCCTCTTCATCACGCATCCGCGAAAGCAGGGCGCCGGCGTCCTCGTTGGGGTCTGCATGCCCAACAAGGCGCTGTTCGAGCCAGGCGATGTCGATCGGTCTTGGGCTTCTGGCCGCCGCGTCGTTGGCCGGTTTGATCTCCGCCACGGCGGCGCCGCCCTCCGTGAGGACGACGCCTTCGCCGCGACGCACGCGATCGATGAGTTCGGGGAGCTTGGCCTGGGCTTCGGCAAGAGAATAGCGGGTCATACGACAAGTTTACCGCAAACGTCTCTTGGCGGCCAGCACAACGCGAACCTATGCGGCAGCCAGATCCACGCGGACGGCGGCTGGGCTGGCGGACATGCCGCCCTGCTTGCGGCAGTCAAGGGCAAGCAAGCCGCGCTTCGCGCGGCCCTTGACCGCCGCTGCGCGGGGCGACGGCCCTGAAAGTGGCGGGACAAAGGGTTCGTCCCGATTTCGCCCACGCCTCCGGCCGGGCGAACAAAGGGTAAGGCTGAAACGGCGCATAATGGCATTGGATCAGCCAGAGCTGTGTTCTTGGCCAGAGCACAACGCCACCTCTTGGTCGCCTTAATCTTCTCTGGTGTTCAGAATTTCCCGGGCAACCAGTTCGGCGACTCTCTGGAGCGGGTCGTCCGCCACATGTGCGTAGCGTTGTGTAGTCGCCGCGTTGCGGTGGCCCAACATCTTTCCGGTCAAATAGAGCGATGTGCCCTGACTGACCGCCACGCTCGCGACATTGTGGCGAAGGTCGTGCAGCCGGACATCGTCCAACCCCGCGCGGGCGCGAACACGGGTCCAAGCCCGAGGCAGGCCGATCATGTGGCCGGAGGCGCTTTGCGCCGGGAACACAAAATCCTTGGAGCGAGGCTGGCGCTGCAAAATCTCAATCGCGGCCTCAGCAAGCCTTATCGGTTCCCGCGCCCCTGTTTTCGATCGTGTCTCGGGCAGTTTGATCCATTGCCGCTCCAGATCAATTTCTGACCAGCGCAGACCAAGGATCTCGGACTTCCGGGCTCCGGTCAGCGGCGCGCGCATGGCGCGGTCGAGATTGTTTTCCAGGATCGAGCGGATCGAGCCGTAGCTGCAGGCGCCATGATCCAGCCCGCGCGCGCACGCCGCTTCGAGACGATCGCCGC
>JAGWZH010000099.1 GCA_018971945.1 Alphaproteobacteria bacterium
GACGAGATCTATTGGTCGGTGCTGTTGCGTGCAGTGCTGCGCCACTGCTGACGCAACCTGATGAAGCTGCCGCCGCGGCGTCCTCGAACGCGCGCTTCGATCAAGTGCTGTCGCAGGTGCAATATGGGTTGTTGCGCCACGAACCCGAGCAGGCGACAATTCTTGGATTTTCGGAGCGAGATTCCGGTCCGGATGCACTAGGCCGCTGGGGGCGCTACGGCCTTGCCGGACGGTCTGCGCGACGTGAGCGTCTTCAGCAGGTTGCGCATCGCTTAGGTGAGACAACAGTCGACGGCTTAGATGAAGAGCGCGCGATGACGCGTGCTGTAGTGCTCGAACGTGCGCAAGGCTGGCTCGATCTGGAGGAGGCGTGCGGCCAGGGGCATCTGAGCCCTTGGGGTGTGATTTGGGGGTTCGAACTTTATCCGGTGAATCAGATTTCCGGCCTGCATATCGGCGCACCCAGTCTGCTGATCAACTATCACCCCTTGGAAGCGCGGTCCGATGTTCGGGCCTATGTGCGCCGTCTGGAATCGTTAGGCGCGGCATTGGACGATGTGCGCGAAGAGGTCTTGGCGGATGCGGCGATGCGACCTCCGCCAAGGCTTGCTGTCGCCGGCGCTATTGATGTTATCGATGGGTTTTTGGCATCGGGCGGCGATGCGCATCCGCTGATTGCGAGCCTTCGGGCGCGCGCACAATCCGGCCTTATGGAGTATCGCCCCTCTGATCTTGATGCCGCAGCGCGCGCTTTGGACCGCTCAGTTTTTCCAGCGTATCGACGGCTGCGTGATACGCTTGCAGAGCTACAGCCCAATGCGCCGGAGGCGCTGGGCCTCGCCGCACGCGCGGGCGGACAAGATCTCTACCAGAGATTCCTATCGATGCAGGCTGACACGTCTCTGTCTGCCGCGGAGATTCACCGGATTGGCCTGGAGGAAAGCGCGCGTCTCGCGGCTGAACTCGATGCCGCTCTGGCGCAAGAGGGGTTGAGGGACGGCGGGGTCCAGGAGCGCTTGGCGCAATTGTCCGAGGCGCCTGGGCAAGTTTATGAGGATAGCGACGCCGGACGTGAGGCCTTGCTGAGCGATTTGCGCGACATGGTGCGCGAAGCGAATGAGAGCATGCGATCGGCATTCGCCGACGGTCCCGCGCGATTACCGGAGATTCGGCGCGTTCCCCAATTCCTTGAGGCTTATGCTTCAGGTGGAGGCGGCCAGCCGCCCTCGATGAACGGGCGCACGCCCGGCGTCTACGTCATCAATCTAAAGGATATGTCTGACGTCGCGCGTTGGTCACTGCCGGCCTTGACCTATCATGAAGCCAGCCCTGGGCATATTTATGAGGGCGAAATCGCTTTGAGCCGGCGGCTTCCAGCGCTGCGTCAGTTTCTGGCGCGTTCGAACGCTTTTGCCGAAGGCTGGGCGATGTACGCCGAAAAGCTCGCTGGTGAGTTGGGACTTTATGCAGATCGCCGCGGCGGAGAAATTGGACGCCTGCAGTCGGAATTGTTTCGCGCCGAACGTCTCGTCGTTGATACGGGCCTACATCATTATGGCTGGAGCTTTGAAGAAGCAGTTGCGCGCATGGTCGCTTCGGGTGCGGCCAGTGAAAGCGTCGCTCGTCGCGAAGTCGTGCGTTACGCGGTTTGGCCCGGTCAAGCGGTTGGCTACAAGCTTGGGATGATCAATATCGAAGCGGCGCGCGCCCGCATGCGCGAGCGCCATGGCGCTGATTTTGATTTGCGGCGGTTTCATTCGCACCTTTTGCACTCTGGCGGGTTACCGATCGAACGATTGGTGGAGGTGCTCGATCGTGTTTGAGCCTTTTGCTCGTTTGGTTCAGATCGCATCGGCATGGAGACCAATGCATGGACGTTGATCGGAGAGCGTTTCTAGCTGGTGTGACCGCGGCCATGGTGGCGTCGTGTTCCGATCAGGGCGAAAGCGCGGCACACTTATCGGCGCATGAGCAATCGATCGGCTTCGCGCTCGCTTCGGCGATTGTTCCGGGCTTCGCCGCTGACGACGCCACCTTTGCCTGGCGCCTCTGCGAAGCAAGCCTGCCGGCGGCTGATAGAAATTTGATCCAGGCTGGGCTTGCCGGTCTCGATGAGGCTTCGCGCAAGCTTATGGACTCGCAGTTCGTGCGCCTGTCGGCGTCCGCGAGAGCGCAAATCACCGCGCTTTTGGATGCAGATACATTCAAACCGAACGACGCCGATCCTGATACGGCGCCCGCCCGGCGTTTTTTCGAACTGTTCAAGGCAATAGTGATCATCGCCTATTTCACGTCCGAAGCCGCGAGCAGATCGCGGGTGGCTTATGACCCAGTGCCGGGAGGCTTCTCTCCCCATGTGTTGGTCGATGACGCGTACCGAAATGACCTGTTTGATCGCGGCAGCGTCTTTCTGCTGCCAGCTTTGCGCTGGGCAAATACATGAGTACGCCGGATGCAATTATCGTTGGCTCTGGGATCACAGGCGGTTGGGCGGCAAAGGTCCTGTGCGAGGCGGGGCTTCGTACGTTGGTGCTTGAGCGTGGACGCCACATCGAGCCGAGCGTCGATTATCCCACCGAGACAACACCGCCATGGGAACTGGATTTGCGCGGCTTCCTGACCGCTGGGCAGCGTGAAGCCTATGGCAGAAAGGCCGGCGCGGGCCTTATGGGCGACTTTGTCAATGGTTTTGTCTCGCACTTCTTCGCCACACGTGAAAGCGCGCCCTATCAAACCGAGGACGATGCGCCTTTCGAGTGGACGCGCGGCTTCCAATTGGGCGGCCGCTCACTCACCTGGGCGCGCTGCGTGCCGCGTTGGGGGCGCGAAGACTTTGCTTTCGCCGGTGGCCAAAGCGGGGCCTGGCCAATCTCGTATGATGACATTGCCCCTTACTATGACGAAGTCGAAGACTTTATCGGTGTAAGCGGCGCACGTGACGGCGTTGCGAGCATGCCCGATGGACGCTTCGATCCGCCGATGCCGATGAGTCGCGTTGAGGAGGCGGTCAAGGCGCGCATTGAGCGTGCATTCCCCGAACGCCGCGTGATGATCGGCAGAACCGCAAATCTCACGCGCGCGCGCGATGGCCGCGGCGTTTGTCAGCATCGTGATCAATGCGCGCGTGGTTGCAGTTATGGCGCGTACTTTTCATCGCTATCCTCTACCTTGCCTGCTGCCCAAGCGACGGGGCGTCTCAGCATCCGTACCGATACCATCGTCGAACGCGTTTTGATGTCGCCAGATGGCGCGCGTGCTGAAGGCGTGGCGGTACTTGACACCGCGACTGGAACGCGCACCGAGATCAAGGCGAAACTTATCGTGTTGTGCGCCTCAGCGCTCAATTCGGTGCAGATACTGCTTAATTCCCGATCCGAGACTTATCCGAATGGTCTGGGCGCGCCTGCAGCGCTCGGGAAATTCATCATGGATCATCCCAAAACAACCGCCGCAATGGCGCTGCTCCCGGGCCACGCCAATTCGGCTACGCGCGGACGCAGACCCACCTCGCTGTTGGTCCCGCGCTATCGCGCGCTGGAGCCGGGCGATGGGCGTGCGATTGGCTCGTTCTTTCATCAGCTGATTGTGTTTCGCCTGGGATGGTCGCGCGGGGCGTTCCAGCCGGGCGCGGGACAAGACTTCGCGCAGGCGCTGTCGCGTCCAGGGGAGTGGATTATGGCGCTGCCGACCTTCCACGAATGCCTTCCCTACGCGGACAACAAGGTCGAACTTGATCCCAATAATCGCGATCGCCATGGGCAGGCGCAGCTGAAAATTTCCGTGCGATACCGTGATAACGAGCGACGTTTAATGGCGGAGTCAAAGGCAGAGGCCATCGCCATGGTGCGCGCGGCGGAGGGTGTTCTTCTCTCCAGCAGCGATGAGAGCGGGCCGCCGGGCTCGGCGGTGCACGAAATGGGGGGCGCGCGCATGGGCGGCGACCCAACGCAGTCTGTGGTCAATCGCTGGAACCAGCTGCACGGCGCGCCAAATGTGCTCGTGACCGATGGCGCATGCATGGTTTCTTCGGCGAGCCAGAATCCATCGCTTACCTACATGGCGCTCACGCTGCGTGCGTGTCGGGAAGCCGCAAGGCGCATGCGAGAGGGCTCGCTATGAAACTCGCTGATCGTATTGGGGCCGCCATCGCTCAGCCGCGCCCGGCCTTCCCCGGATTGGCGCTTTATTCAGTGCGCCGTGCTCTGGCCGCGGCTGAAGACGCTTGCTTGCAGCAGGCGGCGGCGCACGGTTTCAGTACGGTGGCCGCGCGCGGAGGAAGCACGGCGTGGGCGCGGAGCTTCAGGTCTCGTCTCGCCGCACATGGATTGGCGGCGCCGCTGGTCATATTGGAGCCGTCGCCTTCGCCGCAGGAACAGCTGGCTGCGGCGGCAGTGCTCGGCGCACGCTTTGTCACCATCCCTTCGGCGCCAGTATTTTTCGAGCGCCAGCCCGATGGTCGTTTCGTTTGGAAACAAGCGGTGGAAAGCCGCGCCTTCGCCGGGTTTGTGGCGCAAATTCCGGCTCTCGCCGCAGCTGCGCAACAGGCCAATATCCGTTTGCTATATCATTTTCATGATCTTGATTTCCAAGTCATGGATGACGGATTGAGCCCTTACGATTGGTTGTCGACGCGTACGCACCCTGATCATCTTGGTTTTCATATTGATACTGGGTGGATCGTGCAGGCCCGCGCGGACATTCCTGGGTTGTTGCAGCGGCTTCGCGGTCGTATTCACGCAGTGGATCTGAAGGATGTGTCTCCCGCCGTCGCGGCGGGCGAGCGCGGGGCCAATATGCGCCCAGTTGGACAAGGGCAGATTGATTTCGCCGCCATGGCGCCGCTCTTGGCGGCCGCCGGAGCCGAGGCGTTTTTCATAGAGAACGAACCGAACGCGGATGAGTGGGGCGCGGTCGACGTCGCATCGCGAAACCTGCGCGGCTTGGATTTTTTTGCACCGGCGCGAGCAGGGTGAGTTTGTTGGCGCCCGCCGCCTAAAGCGATTCACGACGCAGCATCTTCGAGCCACCGCACGCGGAAGCCCATGAGCTCGCTCAGCGCAGCCATTTCTTCAAAGATATCGCCATAGGCCACGGCGATGTGGTTGCTCATATAGTGCTGCATCAAGCCGTCACGGCTAAGGCGCAAATCGGCAATCATGATTGGCCATTCAGGCGTCGTCCCGCGCCATACGGCTTCCAATTGGGCTTTCGGCAAACGCACGACCTCGCCGCGGCCAATGTCCATGACCGGTTCGCCGTTATCGAGCCAGGCCCGCGCCCACGTGATCGGACCCGGCAAGCTTTCGCCGGCAAAACTACCGCCCGGCGTCGGGAAATACTGAGCCGGTTGACGATGGCTGTGTACGCCGGCCAGCGATTGTGGATCGTGGTTGAACGCATAGGCGCCGGCAGAGCCTGAATTCAACAACACCCAAACGAAGCGGCCTTCATGCGCAAGGCCCCAGCGTACATCATGAAAGGCCACGCTTTGGTGCAGACCCTTGGCCTTGAGCAGGCGCTTCATCATTTCCATCGGCAGTGCGTTGCCCTGATCGGCTTCTGTGGCGTCGACGATGGTGTCGCCATCGCCCTCTGGGCGGCAGGTGGAATTGAAAAGACCTTCGGCGAAGTCCGACGGCGGTCGCCGATGGATCATGCCCAGCTGATATTGCCAGCCAATGCAGTCGGCTTTGAATTCGCGCGCAAGATCGAGCACGGCGAGATAGTCACGCAATTGTTCCCGCGTCGCGGCGGGAGTGAAATCCTCGGCGCCGGCAGCGCCCCAGTGGAAAGACACGCCGCGGTCCTGGACAAAGGCGAAAGCGTCGTTGATGCGCGCCTCGCTGACGCGCAGGCCATAATCAATGATCCAAGCCTGATCGACCTTGTGCTCAAGAAAGCCAACCTTATGCAGCGTGCGCGCGCCGAAATAACCGTTTGTCATACCCATGGACGTGTCGCCGAGCATCAGCAGAAGCGGCATATTCACGGCCATGGCTTGATGCACGACCGCAGCGCGCGCCTGCGCTGGCGCTGACGGCGCGGGCGCGGGCCTTACGGCGCGATCGTCGGTGACGAGCTTGCCGGTGCGAAGCCATTCTTCCAGACGCTCAAGAATGCGGTGATCTGCGGCCCAACCCTCGGCGTCGGTCCACATGCGGCTGTGCTGGCGTCCCTCGGCTTGAAGCGAGGCACCGGTATTGAGCAACCCGACCAGGCCGGGGAAACGCCCAGAGAAATTGGACGCCATGAGCAGCGGGTTGGATTTGCCAATCAGGCCATCCACGGTGTGCGGCGCGTAGACCCAATGCGTATAAAGCCCAATCATGGGGTCATCGATGATGCGCAGTTTGGCGCGCGCTTCATCGGGGCGGGTGATAAAGCCTTCAACGCGGAAATGTTTTCGCCCCAAACGATCGAGCGCCGCTTCCAGCTGGCGATTGGCTTGCTCAACATAGGGCTCAGCCATTGTGTTCGGGGCGGCGCGATAGTCGCCAGGGCGGAAGATTGCGATGCGATCGCTCATGAGTTTGCTCCGGAGGCCGTTGTTTCGCGCAAGTGCGCCAAAGCCGGCATGATTTGCGCAAGCGCCCCGGAAGGGCGGCCAAAGGCGTCATGCAGGGCGCGATAGAGCGTCCGCAATTGGCGATAAGCTTCGGATTTGCGTGGGAGGGCCACCTCGATCGGCGGTTGCGCGAAGCGCTGCTGCGCCTGCGCGATCGATGAGGCGACGCCTCCCGCCACGGCGGCGAACATAGCCGCGCCAAGCGCGCCCGCATCGCGTACGCCGCTGATCTCGATCGGCCGTTCCAGGATGTCGGCAAATAGGCGCGCCACAAGCCGATTGCGCTCAGCGATGCCGCCGCACATCACGATCCGCTCAATCGCAACCCCGCCGGCCTCAATTTGCTGTAGAATGAGCTCTGCGCCAAACGCGGTGGCTTCGATCGCGGCGCGGTAGTGATGCGCACGCGTTGTCGCGAGGGTGTGGCCGATAACGAGGCCGGAGAGGCGCGCATCATTTATGGGCGAACGCGAACCGTTGATCCAATCGAGCATGACAAGGCCGCTTTGTCCCGGGGCCAGAGCAGCCGCCTCAGCCGTGAGAGCTTCATGTTCGTGTTCCTCGGCCGCCCACGCATAAAGGTCCCCGACCGCCGCTTGACCCGCTTCAACGCCGTCATGGTCCGGGGCCACTGAACCTGGCGCCACGCCGCTGACCCCAGATATCGGCGAAAGCGACACATGGGGTGGTCCCATAGTGATGTCGCAACAACTGGTGCCCATGATTTTGACCAGCGTTCCTGGTCGAACGCCGGCGCCGACCGCACTAACATGCGCATCGATGCCGCCAGTGGCGATTGGAATATCCGGCGGCAAGCCGAGAGCAGCGGCCGCCGACGGGCAGAGTGTTCCGATTTGCGCGCCGCCGTCGCGAACGTCGCCAGCCGGCGTGGGCAAAGTGGGTTCAAGGCTCCGCAGAATTGACATCGGCCAACCACCGGCGTCGGCGCGGTACATCGCTTTATGTCCGGCTACCGCGCGATTGCGTTGAAGCTGGCTCGGCGCAAAAACGCCGCACAGCCAAGCCGGCACGTAGTCACTCAATTCCACCCAATCGGCAGCAGCGGCGAAAACCTCAGGAGCTATGCGTGCGCAACGGAGAATTTTCGCCCAGTACCATTCCGCCGAATAAATCCCGCCATACCATGCGATGCGTGCCGGCGCTGCGCTCCGAAACGCAGCGGTGATTTCGTCCGCCTCGTGTTGGGCCGTGTGGTCTTTCCATAGCCATGCCGCCGCATGCAGATTGTCGGCGAAGGCCGCCTGGCAGGCTAAAGGGCGCAGCTCCCCGTCTACCGGTATAGGTGTCGATGCCGTGGCGCAAACACCGATGCCGGCGATGTCCGGCACGACGCCGTTTGCAGCCGCTTCGCTCATGCAGGTGCGGACAACGGAAGTGAGCGCGGCGATATAATCGCCAGGATGTTGGCGCGCGAGCAGTGGCGAGTTGGGGACAAGCAATACGCCGCCCGCGCCAGATCGATATGGTGCTGCGGCGCGAGCGCGGACGGCGCCATCCACGGCGTCCACCAGCAGCCCGCGCACCCCGCTGGTTCCAAAATCAAGCCCCAAAACCGCGACGTCGCCACTCATTTCTAATAGGAAACATGATTGCCTATTGGAGATCAAGTGCGCATCGACCGGTTTTCCTGAGCGACCTCGTCTACACTCGCTGCGCCCTTTTGCGACGCCCGGCCTGAGGGTGCCCGGCCCAGGGCGGAGTTTTCTTCTTGGAAAAAATGGAAATTGGCGTTAGTGGCGCAGCCAGCGCTCGGCTGGATCAACCGCATGGTATGACTTAATGGACGATTTGAGGCTCAGCCGCGATCCCGAGGCGATGCAAGAGATCGAGCGCCGCGTGCTTTGGCTGGCGACGTGGATGATTCATCACGCCAACAACATCCGCCCACACGGCGAAATCAAGGTTGGCGGGCATCAGGCTTCATCCGCCTCCATGGCGACGATCATGACCTCGCTTTACCTAACGGCGCTGCGTCCGGAAGACCGCGTCGCGGTAAAGCCCCATGCCTCGCCGATTTTCCATGCGCTGCAGTATCTGGCCGGCAACCTCGATCTTGAGCGCATGAAGAAGTTTCGCGCGCTCGATGGCGTGCAGAGTTATCCCTCGCGCACGAAAGACGTCGACGATATTGATTTTTCCACTGGCTCAGTGGGCCTCGGCGTCGCGCAGACGCTATTTTCAAGCTTGGTGCAGGACTATGTCCGCGCCCACGGGCTGATGGGTGATCGGTCAGATGGGCGCATGATCGCGCTGATCGGCGATGCCGAGATGGACGAAGGCAATATCTACGAAGCGCTGATCGAAGGCTGGAAACATGGCCTCAGAAATTGCTGGTGGATCGTCGACTATAATCGTCAGTCGCTGGATGCCGTGGTGCGCGAGGGGCTGTGGGAAAAATTCGAGGCGATGTTCCGTGGGTTCGGCTGGGACGTGGTCATTTGCAAATATGGCGCGCTACAGCAGGCGGCGTTTGCTGAGCCGGGCGGCGAAACGCTCAAAAGCTGGATCGATACCTGCCCCAATCAACTTTATTCTGCGCTGACATTTCAGGGCGGCGCCGCTTGGCGTAAGCGTTTGCTCGACGATCTGGGTTATCAAGGCGCAGTAAGCGCCATTATAGAACGGCGCTCCGATGCGGAGCTGGCGGCGCTTATGGCCAATCTGGGCGGCCATGATCATCAACACTTGGTGGAGGCGTTTCAGCAGGCGGCGACGCATGACCGGCCGACTTTGTTCATCGCCTATACGGTGAAGGGCTATGGCTTGCCGCTTGCCGGCCACAAGGACAACCATGCCGGACTGCTGACCAGCGCACAAGTGCTTGCGTTCCGTGAAGCGCAGGGCGTGCGCGAGGGGCATGAATGGGACAAGTGGGAAGGGGCCCGCTTGCCGGCTCACGACTTGCAGGCGCGGATCGACAATTCAGCTTTCTTTCGCGCGGGGAGGCGCCGGCTCTCAGCACCGGTCATCGCCGTGCCGGAATTGGCTGCGCCGCAGCGCAGCGGCATGAGCTCGACGCAAATGAGCTTCGGTCAGATCCTGGCCGACATCGCCAAGGAGAAAAGCGAATTTGCCGCGCGCATTGTCACCACCTCGCCGGATGTGACGGTCTCGACCAATCTTGGCGGTTGGGTCAATCGGCGAGGCCTGTTCGCCAAGCAAGCGCAGGCCGACTTGTTCAAGGCCGAACGGATTCCCTCGACCTATACCTGGGAGTTTTCTGACAAGGGACAGCATTTCGAGTTGGGCATTGCCGAGTCGAATCTGTTCCTGATGCTGTCCGCGCTGGGTTTGTCGGACACCATCAATGGCGTGCGCCTATTGCCGGTTGGGACAGTGTACGATCCCTTCATTCTGCGCGCCGCCGACCAATTGAATTATGCCTGCTATCAAGGCGCGCGATTCCTGCTGGCGGCGACGCCGTCTGGGGTCACGCTCTCGCATGAAGGCGGCGCGCACCAGTCGATCTCGACGCCATTGGTAGGCATGGCGCAGGACGGCTTGACCAGCTTCGAGCCCGCCTTCGCCGACGAATTGGTGGTGATTACCCGCTTTGCCTTCGAGTACATGCAGCGTTCGAGCGATGCGATCGCCCCGGATGATTTGCTCGCTGACGACCGTGGCGGCGCAGTTTATTTGCGCCTTAGCACGCGCCCAGTCGAGCAGCCGAGCCGCACGATGACCCCCGCACTTGCAGAGGACATCGTCGCCGGGGCGTATTGGCATCGTGAGCCGGGGCCGAACGCTGAACTCATCATCGCCTATACGGGCGCTGTGGCGCCTGAGGCGGTCGCGGCGACTGGCTATCTCGGCGAAAGCCGTCGCGACGTCGGCCTGCTTGCCATCACCTCTGCCGATCGGTTGTTCGCGGGATGGACTGCTGCACATCGCGCACGCCAGGGCGGCGCAGCGCATGCAACCAGCCATATCGAGCGTTTGCTCAAGAGCTTGTCGCCGCATAGCGGTATCGTCACCGTGACCGACGCGCATCCTGCGAGCTTGGGCTGGTTGGGCTCGGTGCGCGGGCAGCGCAGCGTCGCGCTCGGTGTCGAGCGCTTTGGCCAGACCGGTGAAATCTCCGATCTCTATCGCATCAATGGCATCGACACCAACGGCATAGCCCGCGCGGCGGAGGTGCTGACGCCTGGGCGCCCGGTGCGCATTGTGCGTCAGGCTTAGTTACAGTGCGATCAGTGTCGAGAGAAATTGGTTGATGGAGACACCTTGCGCGCCCGCCATTTCGCGCGCGTCCTCCATGAGGGTCTCGGGTGAACTGAGAGGAAAATTGCTTATGGGGCTCCTTTCCTCAGCTGGGCGATGATGTCGCCGGGCTTTGGAAACCCCGATCGCAATGGTTACGGCAGTCAGCGCGAGCAAGGCCAGAACCGCCAAGCGCCGAGAGGGTTGTGCCCGATGGACGACGTCGCCTTGCCCGACAGCACGTGTGACGAATGTGTGGACCGATCTGAGACGGGCGGATGAAGTTGACGAACCGCGCGTGCTCGCCCCCCACGAAGCCCCAGACCAGCCGGAAGGGATCAGGAGCGCTGCAAACCACCCAATCGGATTGTGCCAAGCCGAAAGGGCGCTTTCTTCTTCAGAGGAAAGAAAGGCGAGCGCAATTGCGACAACAAGGAGCCAGTGAAACAGGCGCACCCCAGGGTCCCATACGCGGATCAAGTGGGGTTTCGGACGCAAATGTCAACGAACATCGAAAAGTGAGCCACTTTGGCCGAGTTCGAACATTGAAATTTGAGCCACCTCGGGCCCGCGCGCTGACCGTCAAGAGTCAGAGCGCGCGGGCGACGCGGTTTTGGGTTTTGCGATGAGGCCGGCGCGGCGCTTGTCTTTCAAACGCCAGCTTTCGCCCTGGATCGCCACGACGTGAGAGTGATGCAAGAGCCGGTCGAGCATGGCCGCGACCAAGGCGGCGTCCCCAGCGAAGACGTCATCCCAACTGGAGAAGGCGAGATTGGATGTGAGGATGACCGAGCCATGCTCATAGCGCTTGGCGATGAGTTGAAAGAAGAGACTGGCTTGCGTCCTGTTCATCGGCAGATAGCCGACCTCGTCGATGATCAGCAGACGAAAAAAGCTGGAGAGCCGCGCCAGTGTTTCCTTGCCGCGGTTCTGGCGCTCGGCGGTTTCCAGCGCCATCACCAGATCGGCTGCGGTGGTGAAGCGCGCTTTGACGCCGCGCTGGGTGGCGAGATAGCCAAGCGCGATCGCAAGATGGGTTTTGCCGACACCGGAGGGGCCCAAAAGAATGACGTTTTCGCGCCGCTCGACAAAAAACAGCGACGCCAATTCCTGGATCAGCGCTTTCGGCGCGCCAGCGGCGAAGCTGAAATCATAATCCTCCATGGTTTTGATCGCCGGAAAGCCGGCCGTGCGTGCCAGCATTTCACGCGACCTGGCGCGCCGCGCCTCGCGTTCAGCGTGCAAAAGATCCTCCAAAAAGTCAGCGAAGCTGGCTTCTTTCTGCGCGCAGCTCTGCGCCACGGGGCCATATTGCTCAGAGAGCGAGGCGAGCTTGAGTTCCTCGCACAGAGCGGCGATGCGGTCATGTTGCAAGCCGCTCATGCCGCATTCTCCCAGGCGACAAGCGCGTCATAGGCCGATAAAGGCCGCTGCAGGCTCGTTTCAATCGAGGAGCGTGCGCGTTCGATCTTCGCTGGCCGCGCCGGCGCGATTGTCCCGCGCCATGGCGGTGGCAAAGGCAAAATGGGGTGAGGCACGGTTTTCTGAGACAGCGTGAAGCGCTACCTTTTCCAAAATATGAGGGTAGAGCATGGGCAAGAAAGAAGAGTTGGGATTGGGCGCGACGGAGGCCACGGCCCCGTCG
>JAGWZH010000216.1 GCA_018971945.1 Alphaproteobacteria bacterium
CGGAAGCCGCGAGGACGACGGAATCGAGGGCCTGCGTGAACTGCGCGAGCTTCTCGCGCTCCGCGCCGAGCTTGCCCGTGGCCTTCTCGACCCGCTCCTGCGCGGCCGAAGCCGTCCGCTCGATCAGGGCGATGCGTTCATTGGCCGAGGCCTCGATCGCCGCCATCCGCTTGGTGGCCGCGTCAAGCGAGCCCGTGAGCCCGTCAAGCTCGCGCTTGATGACCAGGCTAAGACGCTGCACGTTGCGCGCCGCCTGCTCGTCGGGGCGCAGCAGGTTCTGCGTCGAGGCCGCAAGCGCCAGCGCCTGGCGCCGGAGGCTGTTGGCCTCGTTCATGATGACCGCGGCGAAAAGCGCAAGCGCCACCGGGATGATGGCAATCGCCGCAACGCCGAACAGCCATTCCGGTGACAGGTTGCTGGCTGCCTCCGAACCGAGGACGCCGACCCCATAGGCCGCGAGGGCAGAAAGCCACAGGGCGCTGAACAGGAACACCGCCTTGAAGGGCGACAGGCCGGCCCGCTCGCTGCTCGAAGGCGCAGCGCCTGGCGCTGCCTGGGGCCCCTCGGCGCGAACCTCCATGTCGGGACGCAGTTCCTTGACGTCGGGCGTTCCCGGCGCTGGGGCGCGCAATGGTATATCGGCATAGGGGCGGACATCCGCCGGCTGGACACGCTGCATGCAAGACCCTCTGCGCACCATCGAGCCGCGGGGGGAAAAGGCTCGAATTAACCAAAAACTTACCATTTTCGAGCCGAAAGCGCACGGCCCAAGATTCGTCACACCGCAAGAGCTTGTGGATCGAAACCCTTGCAGCGACAGCAGCTTGGCCGCCGTGAAAGTTAAGGGGCGAAGCGCACCGAAAATGGGCGGGGCGTAATGCAGACCGCGCATCGCACAACTGATTCGGGGCAACACGTGGTAGGATGACGCTGCGTCGGCGGGGAGTTTGAATGCCATGGAACAATTGATTGTCGCCTGCATCTTCTTTCTGGCGATCCACCTTCTTGTGTCGGGAACGCGCTGGCGCGATTCGATCGTCGCCTCGATCGGCGAGGGACCCTTTGCAGGCCTCTTCTCGCTGGCAAGCGTGGGCGGCATCGTCTGGATGGCCGCGAGCTACAATGCGGCCCTTCTGGGTGACAATCCTTTCCTGTGGGATCTGGGCGAGGGACTGCGGCACGCCGGCGGCCTCGTGATTGCGCTGGCATTCCTGTTTGTCGTGCCGGGTCTTCTGGCGCCAAACCCGACCGCCGTCGGACAGGCAGGACTATCGTCCCGCAAGGACATCGCGACCGGCATGCTGCGCATCACGCGCCATCCTTTCCTCTGGGGCGTTGCGATCTGGGCGGGCTTCCACGTCGCCGCCAATGGCGACCTTGCCTCCGTTTACTTCTTCGGGTCTTTCCTGGTCCTCGCGGTGCTGGGAACCTTCTCGATCGACGCCAAGCGGCGGCGGCGGGATCCGGCACAGTGGGAAGGTTTCGCCAGCCAGACCTCGAACATTCCCTTCGCCGCCATCCTCCTCGGCCGCAATCGCCTTGCGTTTGGCGAGTTGCTGGGTTGGCGCCAGGCCGTGGCGATCATCGTTTTCCTCGGCGTCATGTTCACTCATCACCTCGTCTTCGGCGTCTCGCCCTTCCCGGGCAGCTGGATACCCTTCTAGCCGCCGGCATTAACGCCTTGGTGTCGCCTCGCCGTTAGTCTCGCCTGGTCCAAACCCGGGAGGACCGCCAATGCCGGCATCCAAGACGGCCGTCGATTACGCGCACCTGCGCACGCAAGCCGCGGAAGACACCGACGTCATGCGCGAGGTCCTCCAGCTGTTCCTTCTCCAGACCGAGCAGATCCTCGACGGGCTCGAGATCGCCACGGACGCAAAGTCATGGAAGGAACTGACCCACACGCTGAAGGGCTCGGCGCGTGGCGTAGGGGCCTTCGACGTCGCCGA
>JAGWZH010000100.1 GCA_018971945.1 Alphaproteobacteria bacterium
AGCCTTGAGGAAACGGGGCTTCAAGCCATTGGAAAGCAGTGTATGCTGACTGTCCAGACTTTGTGCGAGGGGAAAGCATGAACAAGCGCGTGCGGTTCGGTTTGATCGGAACCGGCTTGATGGGGCTTGAGCATATAAGAAATCTGCTTTTGTTTCCAGAAGCAGAGATCGTCGCTCTCGCTGATCCCACGCCGTCTTCGCTGAAATTCGCCCTTGGTCTTTTAGGACCTCACGCCGACTCTGTGCGCACCTTCGCTACCGCTGAAGAACTCGTAAAGCACGCCAAAATAGACGCGGTCGTCATCGCCTCCCCCAACCATGTGCACGCCCATTCGCTTAAGCCGCTCATGGCCTCGAAGATCCATGTCCTATGCGAAAAGCCTCTCTGCTCAGACCTTGAAGACGCCAAACGCATCGCCGCCCAGGCCAGGGACCGCGAGGCGGTTTTCTGGGTCGGCATGGAGTATCGCTACATGCCGCCGGCGACACGCTTCATCCAAGACGTGCATGACGGCAGGGTTGGTCGCCTCCGCATGCTTTCGATGCGCGAGCACCGGTTTCCATTCCTGCCGAAGGTGGGCGATTGGAACCGTTTCGCGGCCAACACCGGCGGCACAATGGTCGAAAAATGCTGCCACTTCTTTGACCTGATGCGGTTGATTGTCCAGAGCGAAGCGGTGCGGGTCTACTGCTCGGGGTCGATGGATGTGAACCACCTCGACGAGCGTTATGATGGCCGCGCGCCCGACATCATCGACAATGCCTATACCATTGTCGACTTCGCCAACGGCGTCCGCGCCTCGCTTGATCTGTGCATGTTCGCCGAAGGCTCCGAACACCAAGAAGAGATCGCAGCCATTGGCGACAAGGCCAAACTTGAGGTCTTCGTGCCCCCGGGGGAACTCGTCTTCAGCCCGCGCGTGCCCCTGGGCGGTCCGAAACAAGTCGAGCGGGAGATCGTGCCTGTTCCTGAGGCGGCGCTCGAGGCCGGCGCTCATTTCGGCGCCACGTTCTTCCAGCATCGCGCCTTCTTGGACGCCATCCAAAATGGCGGCCCTGTGGAGGTCACGGCAGACGACGGGCTAAAGGCCGTCGCCATTGGCGCGGCCGCCGAAATCAGCGCGCGGGAGAAGCGGGTTGTGGAGCTCGCCGAACTCGACGAGCCGCGTCCGGTGCATCGCAGGGCCTAAGCCTGAAAGAGCCGCTGCAGCACCTGCGCTTCGATCGCGGCAAGGCGCGGGTCCCCATGCATGCGCGGCCGCTCCACCGCCACAGGAACGTCAAGAGCGATCCGTCCATCGTCGATCAAGACCACCCGGTCGCCAAGCGCCACCGCTTCAGCAACATCGTGCGTCACCAGAACCGCGGTGAAGCCCTGACGCCGCCAGACCGTTTCCAAAAGGCTTTGCATGTCGAGCCGGGTGAGTGCGTCGAGGGCGCCGAAGGGCTCGTCCAACGCCAAAAAACCCGGATGGCTCACAAGCGCCCGAGCAAGAGCCACACGCTGCCGCTGCCCGCCCGACAGAGTCGACGGCCATGCTTTGGCGCGATCCGCCAGACCCACGAGCGACAGCGTTTCCTGCACAACCGCTGCGTCCGACGCCGTCGGCGCGCGCCCCAAACCCACAGCCACATTGGCGCCCACAGAGGCCCACGGCAAAAGCCGCGGCTCTTGGAACACGAGCCGAGCCTGGGCGCCGCCGGCATCGACCCTTCCCGAACTTGGAGCGTCAAGCCCCACGAGCAGGCGTAAGAGCGTACTCTTTCCGCACCCGGAACGTCCGACAATCGAGACAAAGCCGCCTTTAGGGATCGCGAGGTTTATGTCGTGCAGAACATTGCGGGCGCCAAACGCCTTGCTGAGGCCTGTCACCTCCACCGCACTGCTCGCCGCCTCGGATCCGGCCCCATCCATCGCTCAACGCCCTCCAGCATAGGCCGCGTTCCAGGAAAGCCACCGCCGTTCCAGGAAACGGGTCGCGCTGTCGGCGAGTTTGCCGAGAGCTGCATAGATCAAGATCGAGAGCATGATCACGTCGGTGCGCATGAATTCCCGCGCCGCCATCGCCATGTGCCCGATGCCGGAGGACGCAGCGATCGTCTCCGCGACGATCAGGGTCAGCCACATCACCCCCAGAGCAAAGCGGAGACCCACAAGGATGGACGGCAGCGCCCCTGGCAAAATAACCCGCGAAAACAGCCTGAGGCCGCGCATCCCATAAATGCGGGCCATTTCGATCAGTTGCGGATCGACTGTCCGCACCCCATGGTGCGTGTTGAGATAGATTGGAAAGAAAACGCCAAGCGCCACAAGGAAAATCCGAGCCTCTTCCTCGACCCCGAACCAGATAATGACAAGCGGAATGAGCGCCAAATGCGGGACGTTCCGCACCATCTGCAGTGTTGGGTCCAAAAGCCGTTCGCCAAGCCTGGAGAGCCCAGAGACAAGACCGAGGACAAAGCCAATGCCGCCGCCGATCACGAGCCCGGTCATCGCCCGCGCCGCGCTCACCGCGAGATTTTCCCACAAAGCGCCTGAGGCGGAGAGTTCAAGGGCCGCGTCGAAGACCGCCGTGGGCGCGGGAAGGATCCTGGCCGGCAAAGCCCCCGTCATCGACGCGACCTGCCAGCCCGCCAATAGCCCTAAAGGCACGAGCGCGGTCAGAACGGCGTCTCCCAAGCCCCTGAAGCGGGTCATGCAGGCGTCCACTCCGTGTAGGCGGCATCCCCCACAGTGACCGCGGACGGCACAAGCCCAAGCCGCAAGAACCGGTCTGCGGTCGTTTGCTGCGCCGCAATCCGCTCCGGGGTCATGGGTTCAACCGAGAAATCATCGCGCTGGACGGTCTCATTGAGCAGTTCGAGCGGCAAGCCTGTCTCCTGGGCCATGAGCGCCGCCACCTCGGCCCTGTTGGCGCTGGCCCAGCGCCCCTCCGCCATGAGCCCGTCAAGCACCCGGTGCAGAAGACCTGGGCTCTGTTCGACAAAGTCTCTGTGCGCAAGGATATAGGCGGCTGACGGCGGCAACCCGCCCGCGCCCAGGGCCCGCGCTCCCTGCTCCCTTATGGCGACAGAGAAATAAGGATCCCAGATCAACCACGCGTCGAGACCGCCTTGTGCAAAAGCCGCCGCCCCGTCCGCCGGCGCAAGATGCACCTGCTCGACATCGTCGAAACTGAGCCCCGCCTGCTCCAGAATGATGGCGGCGGAATTGTGCGCGCTGGAAGCGCGGGTGAAGCAGAACCGCTTGCCGCGCAGGTCGGCGATCGACTGCGCAGGCGAATCGGCTGGCACAAGCACGCCGCCCGCGCGCCCTGACAATGGAACAGCCGCCACATAGACAAGAGGCGCGCCCGCCGCCTGGGCGAAAATCGGGGGAGCGTCGCCTGTGGAGCCGAGATCGAGGCTTCCAACCCCCATGGCCTCCAGGAGCGGCGGCCCGGCGGAGAACTCAAGCCAGCTCAATGTGGCGGCCGGTTCGGCGCCCAAAGCCTGTTCCAACCGCCCGCTGCGCTTGGCCAACAAGAGCACGCCGTTTTTTTGATAGCCGATGCGCACCCTGGGCTTCGCCTCCCCGCCTCCGCCGCAGGCCGAAACGAGGCCCGTGGCGAAAGCGGAAGAGAGAAGCGAACGGCGCGAGAGCGCAAAATATGTCTTCGTCATCCTCAGAAGTTAGTCTGGAACGAGACGCCGTAATAGCGGTCAGCTTCACGTGGGATCTGATACCGCAGCGAACCTCCGGGACCGCCCGGCGTGATCAGCGAGGCGAAGCTCTCGTCCGTCAGATTGCGGCCGATCAGGCTGACCCGGAAGCGGTCTTCCAGATCCGCAAAGGTGACTTGTGCGTCCCAGATCCCGAAACTGTCGATTCGCAGAGCGGGGTTGACCCCAAGATCGGAGAATTGCTCGCTGGTGTAGGCGTACTGGGCGTTGAACCGCACCGTGAAGGGCAAGGTCGCAGGCTCTAAGACATAGTCCGCCGCCACCGTGTACTTCAGCTCGGGGGCCAAGGCGATCGGCTCTCCAGCCCGCGCCGACGACAAAGAGCCGTCCGCCGCCCGGAAGCGCTCGATCTGGGCGTCACTGTAAGCAACCCCACCGGTGAAGGTGAGCGCGTCCGTCGGCCGAGCGATGAAATCCAACTCATAGCCCGTGGTGGAGATTTCCCCCGCATTGGTGAGCCGCGTGATCACGACCCCGTTCAGAGTGTCGAAGCTGTTGGCCTGGAAGTTGGCGTATTCGGCCCGATAGACAGCCGCGTTCAGGATCAGGCCGCCGTTGAAGAGGTCGGTTTTCAGGCCAGCTTCATAGGCGTCCACATCCTCCCCTTCGATCACGTTCCGCTGCTGCGCGGTTTGATTGAAGAACACGTTGTAGGCGGGACCCTTGTATCCTCGGGAGTAGGTCGCGTAGCCCGTGACGTCTCCTGTGAAGTCGTACTGCACGCCCAACCGGCCTGTGACGCTGGTGGCGTCGGTGGAGTCGCGGAAACCGGTGGTGTCGGTGCGAATGCCCGGCAACGCCACAAGCGAAGGGATCCGGTCGTGATAAACGCTGAGCTCGTCGCTTGCGAACCTGAGGCCGCCGAGCAGTGTGAATCGCTCCGTCACGTCATAGCTGGCGTCGCCGAACAACGCCCAGTTTGTGAACTCAGATCCGAACGTCGCTTGACTGAAGCCCGTCACAAAGGTCGAGGATCCTGGCGCGCAGGGAGCTAACCCGACCGAAGCGTTCACCGGCAGCGTCGTGGCGGTGCACACGGTGGTGTCGCGGCGGAAGGTGCGTTCAGAGTCCGCGGTGTAGAAGAAACCGCCCACGACATATTGCAGAGGCTGATCGCCAGGAGAAGTGAGCCGCACTTCTTGGGTGAAGGTGGAGTTTGTCTGCGGGCCGTAATCGTGCAATTGGGCGAAAGCATTGCCCACATAGGCGGCCCGCTGATCGAGCCAGTCCCCTTCGCGGATTCCGTAGATCTCCCATTCGCGGTAAGCGGTGATCGATGTGAGCGTCAGGCCGTTGCCAAGCTCATAGTCCGCTTGCGCCGAGAGCCCCCAGCCATCCTCCTTGGATTGGCTGGTCAGATTGTGGCGCACTTCCCGGGTCTCGTCTCCCGCGAGGCGCACGCCCGACAAGAGGCTGAGAAGGGCCGCCTGGTTGGCCCCCGCCGTCGGCGAAGTGCCGATGATTTCGCCGGTGCCGTTGTCGAAAGTCCGGCGATAATCGCCGATGAGGGTCCAGGTCAGGTTCGGCGCGGCTTCCCACTCGACCACGCCGCGAACGCCCCAGCGCTCATAGCCATTGATCGGGTCGCCGTCGAAGAGGTTATTGACATTGCCGTCATACTGGCCGGCAAAGCCTGACACCCGCGCCCGCAGCGTGTCTGAGAAGGGAAGATCGACCCCGAACCGGCCACGGATTTCATTGCCCTCGAAGGCCGACAGGCTCAGCGAACCGCCATACTCCGCCGCCGGTCGCTGGGTGATGATATTGACCACCCCGGCCGAAGCGTTTTTGCCGAACAGGGTCCCTTGCGGGCCGCGCAGCACTTCGATGCGTTCGATGTCGTAAAGGTCGCCGAAAGCCTCTCCAGCCCGGCCCATGACCACCCCGTCGACAACGGTCGAGACGCTTGGTTCCGCCGCGATCGAGAAATTGATCGTGCCGACGCCCCGGAGGAACAGAGAGCTGTCGAGCGGCGTGCCGCCACGCCGGAAATTCAAGGTCGGGACGGTTGTCAGGAGTTGATCCACCGTCGCCACCGCAGGGCTGATATCTTCCCCCGAGACCACCGACACCGCCGCCGGGACGTCCTGGAGGGCCTGCTCCCGCTTTTGCGCCGTTACGATGATTTCGCCATCATTGGCCTGAGCGAAAGCGAGAGGCGCGCCGCCCAAGAAAAGCAAAGACGCCGTCAAGACGGTCGACGAAGCGTATCCAAACTTTCTCATCCCCTGTTCCTCCCTTTCGCCCCTTCGAGCGGCAGCGCCAAGAGCGCCTAAGCATTCTCTATACTTGCCCCTACGGTGCGGGGTCGGTTCCGTCTATGCCGGTCGCCTAAAGATTGAAGAAAGTGAGGCTTTCGCGCCACAGTGCGACACTCCAATCCTAACGCTGGCGTCGCACCCGTCGCCAAGCAAGCGCCCGCACCAGCCGAGCGTGTAGCCGCGTGCTCAAGGGATAGCGCCAGATCGCAACAATCGACGCCGCCAGAAGCATCGCAGGGGCCAAAAACAAGGCCGCGCCGAACATGGCGGCCCCTGGCCCGGCCATCGGCGAGTCCGAAGAATGCCCTGCCAGTGAGAGCAAAAAACCAGAGCCAGCGGCCGCAAACCCTACCCCTGCCTTCTGCACCAGCGTCAGGGCGGCGAACAGGGCAGCCTCAACCCGCACCCCATAACGCCACTCCGCATATTCCACCGTGTCCGGCAGCATCGAAAAACCGATCAGGTTGATCGCAGCGAAGCCAAAGGACGCCGCCATTATGCCTGCCAAGAAGAACGGCAAAGGGGCGTCCCAAGCGATTGCGAGGCCCGCCAGCGCCGCTGCAGACCATCCCGCGCCAATAATCCAGGAAGCGCGCTTGCCGATCCGCCGTGCGATCACGGTCCACACAGGCACAAAGACGGCGACCCCGCCGATCATCACCCCCAAACAAAGACCGAGGGTCTCAGGCTCGCCGCGGACGAAGCTGAAAAAATAGGGCGCGCCGGCCAAGATGAGCCCCTGCGCGCTGGCGTAGAGAAAAGCGCAGACAGCCACTTGCAGAAACGGCCCATTCCGCACCGCCATGCCCGGCAAATCCACAACTAAATAGCCAAGCGCCGCCGGCGTTTGACCGGGTTTGACCTCCCGCGTCGAGGCGTAGGCGATCAAAATGAAGACCATCGCGGTAAGACCCACCGCCGCAGCCGCCGCTTGGAAGCCCAGCCGAGGCTCGCCCGCCCCGAACGCGGCCACCGCCGGCGGGACGCCCAGAGCCACCGTCAAGGCCGCAAAGGAGGCGAAGGTCAGCCGGATCCCCACCAAAAGCGATCGTTCGCGGCTGTCCTCCGTCATCGCGGAAGACAGCGCCCCAAATGGGATTGCAACGACAGTGAACGCCGCCCGAAACAAGACCTGCGCCCCCAACGCCGCCGCCGCCAACGCCACCCCCTGCAGCGGCGGCGCGAAAAACATCAGCGCTGTCGACCCTGCAAGCAAAGGGCCTCCCATCAAGAGCCAAGGCCGATAGCCCCCCAGTCGCCCCCGAAACCGGTCGGCAAGAACGCCCATGCCGATATCCGAGACGCCGTCGAACAGGAGCCCCGCCAAAATGATCAATCCCGCCGTCATCGGCGACAGACCAAGCGCTTCAGTCATGAAAAAGAGAAGAAACAGCCCGGCGAGCTGAAACGTCAGCACCAGACCGAAATCACCCGCGCCATAACCGATCCGCACAGCCCAAGACAATTGTCCCGCCTTGTGTGCAGGGCGGTTTGGAGGAGCGCTCAAGCGCGCAGGCCGGCGAGCCTTCGGTCGATGATGGCCTCCGCCTCCGCGATGATACGATCGATCAACTCTTGAACAGTGGGGATGTCATGGATGAGCCCCTGAACCATCGAAGCCCAGAACACGCCTTTGGAGAGGTCGCCCGTCTCCAGAAGCTCTTTCCCCGCTCTACCGCTGACCAGCTCGGCCACGTCTTCGAATTTGGCGTCCGGCTGCGCCAGCCGCCGCACGACCTCCTCAGCCACAGCGCTCTTTCCGACCCGGGCCGTGTTCTTGAACTTTCTGAAGATGAGGAACGTGCCGCGCTCGTCATTGTCGACATAGGCCTGTTTCACATTGGGGTGGATATTGGCTTCCGCCGTCGCGCAAAAGCGCGTGCCCATATTAATCCCATCCGCCCCCAGGCTCAGGGCGGCAACAAGCCCCCGACCGTCTCCGAACCCACCCGACGCAAGCATCGGGATCGTCACTTTATCCGCTGCGCACGGAATCAGGATCAGTCCAGGAATATCGTCCTCGCCCGGGTGTCCCGCGCACTCAAATCCGTCGATCGAAATCGCATGCACGCCCTTTTTCTGCGCCGACGCCGCATGCCGCACCGCCGTGCATTTATGAACGATGCAAACGTCTTCTTTGCGGATTTCATCCCACACCTCGGCCACAGCCTGGGTCCCGGCTGTTTCAAAGATCCGCACGCCCCCTTCAATCGCCGCCCGCGCATAGGCGCGATAATCGGGGCTGTTCATCGTAGGAAACACCGTCACGTTCACTCCAAACGGCTTCCTTGTCAGGCTTTTGCAGCGTTCGATCTCGTCGCGAAGGGCTTCCGGGCTCGGCTGGGTGAGCGCCGTGATGATCCCTAAGCCGCCCGCATTGGAGACGGCCGCCGCGAGCTCCGCCACCCCGACGCTCTGCATCCCCCCTTGCACGATGGGATGCTGAACGCCCAAAAGCTCAGTGATGCGGGTCTTGAACGGCATGCGGACTTCCTCTCGCGCAAAGCCCCTTGGTTCATGAGGCCCGATGATCCACCTTAGGCGCCCCTCACCGGTCCGCAAGCGCCTCGGCAAGTCCTGTTCCCGCGATCCAGTCGGCGAACGCGGGCCCTGCCGCCGCCGCCCGGCGCGCGAGCATGCGTCGCGACTGCTCGATATAGGGCCTGGCCAGATAGCTCACGTCCTCGCCATAGATCGGAATGACGAACGCCCTTTCAGCCCTCTCCAAGGCGTCCTTGTTGGCGAGCGAAAAGGGCGCCCAGGTGAAGACCATCGTCTCCGTGACGAAGCGGACAAAGGCCGTGCTCTCGGGGAACGAAGCCAAGGCCCCCCCGCCGTCCCAAAGGTCCGCCTCCTGCTCCGCCCAACGCACCACGCCTGGGTAACGCTCCCGCAACATCCGGTTCGGCGCGGGATCAAACAGGAAATGCGCGCGCAGGCCCGCCAGAACGATGCAGTCGACGGCGGTGGGTCGATCTCCGAGAAGAAAGCGGGTTTCCCGCAGCTGCGCCTCGGCCGCCGCCATGATCCGATGATACTCATCCTCAGCAGCCTGCTGCTGGGTTTGCGACGATACGCCTGTCGCCCGGCAGACCTTCCCGCCCCACGCGATGAGATTAGCCGCGGCGTCAGGGTCGCCATCCGCCGCATCCATGGCCAAAAGCATATGGTTTTCAGGATAGTTCCACCGCCAATGAACGGTGGTCCGCGCCACCCACTCGTCAAAAAACTCTTCCACCAGATGCGTCAGCGCCCCGAGCGGGCCGCAAGGAAACATCCTGCGCTCCGGGAACCGCCCATCCAACAGGTCAAGGAGCGGGGTTGTGTCGGCGATCATCCAGTCCTCAGGAGTATGCAGCACAGGAACCTGGTGGGTCCCCGATCGCCATCGGATCTCCTGTTCAAGATCGGCGCGCTTGCGGCGAAACTCCCAGTCAGCGCCATAAAAATGCAAGGCGGCCATAAGCTTCTGCGTGAAATAGCTCCGCCGCCAGCCATAGACGAGATAGCGATCAGGCCGGGGCGATAGAGGAGCGTCATGGCGCTTGACAGGCGTGAACATGGCGATGGCTTTCTTGAAACTGGCCAACAGGATGCGCAAGGATTGAGCCCACGCCTTCTCAGACGTCAATGCATAGACCGAAGCAGGGGTTCGCCGCCTTTGACGCTTCGCCGGGTCGCCTCGGAGGCCTGCTCGGGGCCAACAGCGCCATTCTTCGCATCCCGGCAGGCATCGGCCAAGAGCGCCGCGCCAACCCATCTCAGGGTGGCTAATCCCCACCGACCCTGGAGAGTGCAGGATGGGTGTAGCGCCGCGCCAGGCCGCCGACGCTGCGCTTCAGGAGGCGTCCGTGAAGGCTGGACGCCGCCAAGGCAAGCTGCCCCCGACAGCGCGAGAGCGGCTCTGCAGCGAGCCGAAAACCCCTTTCCGTCTGAGGCGGAAGGCTGCGCGGCGATGCAGGCGTCTGTCTATGCGACGAGATGAGCCTCCCCAGTCCCCATATGGTCTGGCCGCGGTCGGCCGCAGGCTTCAGGCCCGCCGTGCCCTTGGCCGGGCGGAGGACGGGGGCGCCGACGCGCCCCCGAGCGCGAGATAGCAAATCGCGCCCGCGAGAAACGCCGCGGCGCCAATCCAGAGGGCGAGGTCATAGCCGCCGGTGGCGTCAAAGCTGCGACCGAAAAGAAAAGCGCCTGCGGCGGTACCCATGATCGTGGCTGCGCCGAGCGCGCCGAGCATGCCGCTGAACGCGGCGAGCCCAAAGCGTCGGGCCACGACATAGGGGCCTATGTCGCCTTCTGCGCCCTGGCTGAGGCCAGCCAAAGCAATGCCTGCGACGACCATCGCAGCCCCACCGCCCAGGGCTTCCGTCAAAAGCATGCAGCCAATCGCGGGAGCAGCCATCGACACAAACGCGACGCGTTCGGTGGGAAAACGGTCCAGACAGACCCCGGCGACCAAGCGGCCAAGAAAAACCGAAAACGCGAACGCCGACATCGCCTGCGCTGTCTGTGATGGCGTGAAACCGCGGTCAGCGATCAAGGCGGCCATTTGGTTCATGATCCCGCCGGAGGGGATATTGATCAGGAACATGCCAATGACCGTGAACCAGAAAGCGGGGATGCGGGCGGCCTCCCGGAGCGTTGAGACTTCCGCGCCGATGGATCGAGGCTCCGAGATCGGCTGGGGTCCGAGGAGCAAAAGCCCAGCCGCCCCCGCCGCCAAAGCCAGTCCGCCAAGCACAAGCCACGCCGCCCGCCACCCATGGGTCTCAATCACGATATGCAGAATTGGCGGCATCGCCATGGCCGAAAAGGTAAGCAGGGTCAGCGCAACGCTGAGCGCAAGCCCGCGCGACCGGACAAAGCCTGCGCTGACGGCACGCGTCCAGGTGAGCGAGCCGGTGCCGATGCCAAAAAGAACCAGGAGAAAATAAAGGACATAATAGACCCATATCGCGCCGGGTTGCGCCGCCATCGCGCCGCAAATGAGCGCGTACCCGACGGTGCAGGCCACGATCATCGGGCGCGTGCCGACGCGGTCGGCGAGACGGCCGAGGGCCGGCGCAAGCAGCCCTGCCGACAGGGTGGCGATCGCCGTCATGGCGATTTCGCCCCGGCTCCAGCCGAATTCGGCCGCATAATGCCGGATAAACAGGCTCACCACATAGGCGAATAAAGACAACCCGGTCGCCACGCCAAGCCCTGCAGCGAGGACGGCTCGCCACCCCCTGCGCCACTCGTCAGCTTCAGTCCGTTCCAAGATCGCCCCCGACTTTAAGGCGTGACCGCCTTGTCGTTATGGTAAACCTTAAAGACCAGCCCTGCGCCAGCGCCAGCTTTCTCGCCCCATCGACCGCCTGATGCGGGCAGAGAGCGCCCATGCCGCAAAGATCATGTCATGCGGGACCGGGGTCGATGGACCCGATGCGCAAAACAAACGCCTCATCCCGCCGCCGCGGCGGAGAGGGCCCAGCTGCAGGACGCTGGCAGCGATAAGCCTGAAAGAGAGCGATTGGACGCCGCCGGAGCCGCTGGCGGCAGGCGATGCGCTTTGATCGCCGACAGGAATGTCAAACGTCAGCGGTCGCCGCCAGGCGCGCAAGCCGAAACCATCGGGTCGCGGGCGTGGCGCGCTGCGACAACGCCAAGAACAAGGTCGTTATCACCCTCGCCGATGCCGCGGAGGTCTGGTTTACGCCGAACGCAGCTGAGAGCCGCAACGGAGCCATCGTCGCCAGCGCCATCCTCGCAAGGCTCCCTCAGCAGAGCGTCTTTCTCCCGATACGCAGCGACAGCGACCGGCGCAGGAAAGAAGCCTTGCGCGGGTCCCAGGGCCTGTGCGACCGAACCAATCACCAAACCACGATCAGCGGCGTGGGGGATTCCGCCTGCCATTCGTCACCGGTCAAAAGCCACAGGACCCGACCCCCTTCGCGTCAGGAAATACCGCACCCTCTTGTTTGACGGGCTGGCTTTTGGATGAGGGTCTCGGCGGCGGGCCAGCTTTCGGGGCAAGCGTCGCCGCCCTCCTGTTTCCGGAATACAAAGAACCCTCCGGAATCCGTCGGTCTCCTGCGCGTGTTCCAGACAGATCGCCGGCGATCGAGACGCATTGTCCTCCGCCCGTTGCTTCACTGTTTGCGCCGACAACAAGGCAAGCGATGCGGAAGAAGGGACAGGTTAGAGAAGGACATGAAACGCTGCGGCCCGTCCCCGCGGTTCGTTATTCCGGCCCATAGCGCGCTGACCGCACGC
>JAGWZH010000101.1 GCA_018971945.1 Alphaproteobacteria bacterium
TTGAGAGCGCGTCGTCGTTCCTGATCGAGACGGCGCCGAAGTGCGACCAAGCCCTGATCGCCTTCCTTGGCGACTTCATGCACTACGACAGTTGGGCCGCCGTCACGCCGGCACACGGCAACCTTCTGGACGCAGACGGGCGGTTCCCCAAGATGGTCCGGGCCGCGCTGCGCTCGATGCGGAAGATGATTGAGCACGCCCTAGGCAAGCACAAGAAGGTGCATGTCATCGTGGAGATCGGCAACCACGACCCGGCCTCGTCCATCTTCCTGATGGAATGCCTGTCGAGCCTATACGAGAAAGAGCCGCGCGTCTCCGTCGATACCAGCCCGGCGCATTACCATTATTTCGAGTGGGGCAACCTTCTGATGGGCACCCACCACGGCCACGGCTGCAAGCCCGACAAGCTCCCCGGCATCATGGCCGCCGATCGACCGGAGGCATGGGGCCGGACCAAGTTCCACCACTGGATCACCGGCCACATTCATAACGAAAGCCGCAAGGACTTCCCCGCCTGCGTTTGGGAGTCCATGCGCGTGCTGGCCCCGGTTGATGGCTGGGCGGCAAAGAACGGCTACCGGGGCTATCGGGACATGAAGGCCATCGTGTTCCACCGCGAGCATGGCGAGGTGGTGCGGCACACGGTCAATCCCGGCATGTTTGAGAGGAAGGCCGCATGATTTACGATGACGACGGCCTCCGCATCATGGAACGCGAGCGCGCAGAAGGCGTGACGCTTCGCAAATGGTTGCGCTGGCACTTAGGAGATATTTCGATTGCCCTTTGTCTAATCCTGATCGTGGCCGGGATTGTTGCCGCATGATCCGCCGCGCCACAGCCGATGACGTGGACGCGCTAGAGGCGATGGACCGCGTCTGCTTCCCCGGCGATCATCCATACGGACTATGGACGTGGGACCGGGGCGTTTGCTGGATTGCCCACCATGCCGGCGAGGCGATTGGCTATAGCGCCGCGCATCCGATGAAGCGGGGCATCTGGTTCTTCTCCCGCGTCGGCGTAATGCCAGCGGCGAGGGGATGGGGACTACAGCGCAAGTTCCTCGCCACGCTTGAGAGGCATGGCCGCCGCGAGGGCTGGCGCGAGATCGTCACCTACACGGTCCCGCTCAATGGCTGGTCAACTCGGAACATCCTGGCGGCGGGCTATCGGACCTATGAGCCGAAGAAGTCCTATGTCGGCTATCAGGTCATTCATATGCGTAAGAAGCTCGCATGATGGCCTTCAGCGCCCTCACCATGGAGCTATTCCTTCGGCTTCTGATTGCGCGGGCTGGCGGCGAGGCGACATTCGAGGCGGACAGCGCGGAAATAGAGATGTCAGACGGCCTAATGCTGTTTGCTGAAATGACGGAATCAGGCCGGGGTGTTAAACTCACCGTGGCGCGAGTGGATGAGGACCGGGCGGGCCATGCTTAGATCACTCGATGTGCCGGTAGGTCTTGCCCGTTTTGATCATGTTTATGCTTCTTTGGGTGACGCCCATCTGAGATGCCAGCGCCCTCTGACTGATGCCGCTGCTTGTCCTGATGGTGCGGATTTGATCTGGCGTGAGTTTGGCTTTGAAATGCGCGGCGCGCCCTTTGGCTCTCATATCGGCCATATTCTGCTTATGCGTGCCGAGAAACAAATGGTTCGGGTTTACGCACTCGCGGCGGTCGCATCTGTGGCACACGAAGTATCCGGCTGGAACGGATCGTCCATTCGCAATTTCCCAAGCGGCTCGATGCGCTCTGAAGCTGGTATCATTGCCGAAGCTAACTTGCCCGTATCCGCTTTTGGTGATTGCCGCCTTCCAAGGCCAGCAGGCATCGGGGCCGCCGCTCTTGTCGGAGTAATGAGCGATTCTTTCGGCGAGCGTTGCGCCGGATCGCTGATGGTGTTGACTGTGTCCGCGTGGCATGGAGTGTAAAAGTGAGCGATTATACCACGCGAAACACGGCGGTAAATGTCGATAAAATGAGCACGCTTAACGACACCGTACTCGACCGCGCCGGGCTTGAGAGCATCCAGGCTGAAGCCTCATTGCCGCGCATTGTCCGCGAAGGTAATCGGGTTCTACTGAAAGCCTACTTTGCCGGGCGCGACCATGAGATCGAGCTATCAGCGGATACGCTGGGCGGCCTGATAGCGGACGGGTTCAGGATTTACCGGGCGGCGCGCTGACTCACTCCTTTAGGGCGGCGTCGATCATGGCTTGCCAGCAGGCTTTCGCATCTTCGCAGCCGGGGTCGTAATCTGGCAGCACATGCGCGCCATCAAACTCCATGTCCTGCGTCGGCTCCCGCATTGCCGCGATGGCGGCTCGAGCTTGCGGGTAGAACTCGATTACGCGATCCCACGGCATATCTGGATGCGCCGCACGGCAAATCGCCCTCGCAACTCTTTCCACCATCGTCTCACTCATGGGGAGGCTCCGGGAGGGCTAGATGTTGAATCGAGATTCGTCATGTGTTCTGCCTGTGGGTTGCGGGGATGGTGTAAGGAAATTGCCGGTAAGTTATTGGCAGGACTTACAGGAGTGTCAGACGCAACATTCTGAAGATGTGATAATATATATTGGGACTAATTAAGCACGGTGAACAACATATGGTGGTTGTTCTGGCAATCCTGTAAATCCTATCTCGCGCCCGGCTTCTTCCGCCCGGCGGGGGTTTTCCCGTTGAGATAGGTCAGTGTGTCCGCCGCCGTTTTCATCACCTCGCGCAGCCGCAGCCGCTGGCGCATCATACCAAGGTCGTGCTGATACGTCAGCGCCTTTGCTTCTTCGATGGCCCCGGCCAGCATGTCTAGCTGCTGGCGGGTCTTGATCGGGTCGTCAAAGGTGACTTCCAGGCGGACGGGGCGGGTGAGGGCGTCGATCGTCTCGGGGTCGAATCCAAGGTCCCTAGCCTGCCTTGCGTGCTCGCCAGCGGCCACGGGGTCGAAGTTCTTTGCTCGCGCCATGTGGGCCTCGCGCTGCCTTTGCAGGTCAATTATGGCCTGCTCTGTGACTGTTAGGCTCATGCTGCCTCCATCGCTGCGCGGGTCATGGATTGCCTGCCTGCTTGATGAGTGCGCGTCCGAGTCTGATGGCCTCACGCGGCGTCATCACCACCTCGTTGTGCAAATCTGCCTTCTGGAATTGATCCGGGATGAACACGACAATGCGCCCGTTGCTTGGGGGGTGGACGTAGGCCAGCCTCTTGCCAATCCGCGATCTGATTACAATTCGTTCGCTCATGGCTGCACCTTGGGGGAGGCGTTGAGCATGGCGCGATAGATTTGATCGGCGCTGGTCAAAAACAGATTTAGCGTTTCCGTTCCAGCCTTCAGCATGTCCTCAGTCGGCTCTCTCGGCACCACGACCAGCCCCATGGCCGATAGCTCGGTGAGGACGGCGCGGGCTTGTTCGCGGGCTTTGTTGCAAATGACCGCGTAATATCCCTGCATCACCGGGCCTTTGTTCTGCGGCGCGCCGACCTCCTCAAACGCAAGAGGATTGATCGCCTTCGCCAGTCGCTCCACCACCTCGCTCATGCTGTCAGTCATTGCGGGCTCCTAGTGCTGCGCGGCGCTGTAGCTGCGAAAAATTCATCTCGCGCCTTCACCATCTGATCTTCCGTCAGGTATTCACCATCCACACCCCGCGCCCATTGCAGGCGGTCGCGGCAATCGCCGCACATATCCCATGAGTCTGCCGAAAGAAACGAAACGGCGTATCGGTATCGGTTCAACGCCTCCACCGCCTTTGCATCTGCTGCGCGGCGGGCCTGTAGCTCTGTGAGCATCGCGAAGATTTCTTCATGCGAGAAGTCAAACGGCGCAGAACTGAACATTGCGTGGGTAATCCGCTCGTCGCTTACGTCAGCCATTGTCTGTGTCCTTCGACTTGAGTGCGCGGATGGCGCGGGCGATCTTTTGGCCGACAGAGTTCGGGGCGCGCCACTCGCTCCACTTGTCCGCCACCCTAGCCGCCTCCTCCAGCACGTCTGATCGTGAGGGGAGGGCGCGGCGGTTCCATTCCTTGATGGCTTCTGCTCTCCATGGCGCGTTTTCTGAGGTGTCGTAATCCGTGCGAACGTCTGGGCCTACAGCGCCGCACGAAATGCAGGTGGCCGCGCCCCATTTCTCCCGCGTATCTCCTGCCTGTGGGTATGTTATTGCAACATCTTCCCCACAGAACGGGCACGGCTCCAGCTTCTCTGTCTCGCTCATTTCGCCTTCCTCCTCTTGGGCTTGGAGAGGGTGAGGGTGACGCGCTGGATTGATCCGCCGTTCGGCATCCGCACGCAGGCTTTCACCGGGTTGATTTCTTCGTGAACAAGGGACCCGTTAGCGGTGAACGCGGCCCACACCTTCCACTCCCGTCTCGTCTGCTTGGGCTTCATGCTGTCTCCTGTGATCTGGCGCGGTGCATCTTCACAAAGGCTATGGCCTCGTCCCGCTCGGGGTCCCGGCATTGGGCGAGCTGGGAGAGGATGACGCCGTATGGCTCAATCCCCTGGGCCTGCCACCATGCGGCCTCGTTGCCGGCTTTGTGCAGCGAGCCCGGCCAGATGTCGTGGTGACGGTCGCACAGGGGCAAGCACAACAGATCCGATACCCGGACGCCCATTGTGCGGGGGAACAACCCCCTTGGGTGGTGGGCTCGGGTTGGATGCTCCTGCTGCCCCGGAATGCAGACAAGGCACGGCAGGGCGCGGATATGGTTGAGCCAGCCGGCGTTCCTGTTGGGGCCTTTGTCGTCCAGCCGGCGCGTCTGAGGCTTGGCAACGAGCGGCGCCGGGCGCGTCCACGGTTTAGAGCGGGCGAGGCTCATGTCGTCTCTCTCTCAGTGCAATGCCGCGCTGTGCAAGCGTGGCGTGAATGAACTCGGCAAGGCTGGATAGCTCGGCCTTGGATAGCTCCGCTGTCGATCGCCTGAGTTGGATGGGATGGCCGCCAAAGGGAACGATGTCGGACTGGTATCCTTCCTCGATCATCCAGGCGGTGACGAGCGCGACCTTGGCCTCGTAGAAGGTGAGGCGGCGTCCGTCGTCGGTGGCGAGGCCGCCCTTCACCGCCTCGCGGATAAGGGCGTGTAGGTAATCGTTCTGGTTGAGCGTGCGCTTATTCGAGCGCGTACCCCTTTCCCAGCCTCCACCAGCCGGACGCGATCCGCCTCCGGTATCCGGTCGATTAACGGCTTGTGCTGTCGCCACCATGTATTCAGATCCTCGTCAGAGGTTGCGAAGGCGAGCGACCAGATCAGGACGCTCGCCAGCGGGGTCATTCCAGCCCGACCACGTTTTCATAGGCCGTCTGCACCCGCAGGAATTGGCCGGGGCTGTTGTCCTTGAGCCAGTCGAGGGGCGACTTCTTCTTGCCCTTCGGGATTTCCCCGTTGGCCCGCCACAGTTCCTTCGCGGCTTCCTTGTTCGGGGCGAGGTTCAGGTTCTGCACCAGATTGTCTGCGAACTCGGCGGCCTTCTTGATCTTCTCCACGTTGTAGGTGGAGATGGGCTTGCCGTTCTCGTCGCGCGGCCCGGTAGAGAGACGGTCAATATCTTGGTCCCAGCCGGCGGTATTTCCGTCATCGTCCTCGCCTCTGGCTGAGATATTGAGCAGGGCAAAGGCCGTGTAACGCTTGCCGTAGCTCACAGAAGAACCCCAGCCCTGCACGTTGTTCTTGGCCCCCGTGCTGTCGATCGGCAGCGCGAGTGTCGTTTCCTCGGTGTGGCCCGCGCGGTGCCCAAGGACGCCAGAGACGGCAACCCGGTCAGGCGTCGGCTGGGCCACGCGGAACGAAAGCGAAAAGCCATGCTCCGCAAGGACGGGCGTGATGCCCTCGACGACATCCTCCCATTTGGCGTACTTGGTCATGGCCTCCTGGCGGCCCGTCTTGTTGCCGCGATCATCCTTTTCGTTCTTGCTGATGACGCCGTTCTTGGTGATGACCGGAAGCTTGGGTTGCATCGTAGCAAGAGCCGAGAGATAGGCGGCCTTGGCGTCGCGGGCCTCCATGTCCAGCTTCATGCGGTACAGGCGTTCCAGCTTGTCGATGTCAACGCTCGGATCACGGGCGGCGCGCTCAATGATGTTCAGAATGGACGCGCCTTCCGGCAGCGTGGCCGGGGGCGGGGCCTCGGCTGACGCCAGCACGGGCACATGGGCGACGGCGGCTGGCACGTCGAAGTTGATCTCGGTCGTCTGCGCGGTCTTCATGCTCATTCTCCGTCAGGGTTCTCGGGGATGCCGTCCCATTCGCCGGGGCACGGCTCGCGGTAGTCGTCTTCCATGTCAGGGCTCCTCTTTTGTCAGCGACCGTCTTTTGGGCTGACCAGCGCGAGAAACGCGCGGGCAACAATTTCATCCGGCGCCGGTGGTGGGAGTCGGCTTTCGGGCCATATCTCTGCCATGCGCCGACGCCTTGATTCAGCGGCGGAGATTATGGTCTTCGCGCTTTCAATCGCATTTGTTGGCGATGCGGCTCTTTCAGGAAGAAACTCGCCGTTAAAATCTTGCTGCGCGCTCATGTGATGAAACCTCGTCACTTGTTAGAAACTGTCGGGGATTACTCGCAGGGCCTGACGTTCCATAGCAGCGTCGGCTGCGTTCTGTTCGGCTTCCTGTTCGTCGTGCCATTCCTCGGCGCACCGCTCGCAAACCCAGCGTTCAAGCCGCCGCTGGTTGCCGATGTCGTGCATTTCCTCGAAGTCGGTATCCACGAACCGCTCACAGGATTCGCAGCGCATGATGCTCATGGCTTCCTCCGTTCGATTGGCTTGCAAGAGAACACCGTTCCGCTGGGCGCCTTCGGCGGCATCCAGGCGTCTACATCGCAGGTTGTTTTATCGACGTAGAGCCCGGCGACTTCCTGCGGCTTTGCGGGGAGCGCCATAACGAGCGCCCATTGGAAGGGCTCGCGTTGCTCCGCCGCCATGGCGATCTGAACCATCACGAACCACGCGAGGCCGATCACCACTAGGGCGAGGACGTAGCGGGCGATCATGGCTTGCCCTTCTTGGCCGCGCCTTCAATCTTGTCGATTGCCGACCGGAGTGCGTTCATCTCGTTCTTGACGCGGCGGATTTCCGTGAAGCTGTCGCCTTCGTCCCACGGCCACTCACCAGCCAAGACGAACTCGCCAGAACGTCGCAGCATTTCCTTTTCAAGCTTGGTGAGGCGGCTCATTGCTTCACCCCATTCAGTGCGTTGAGAGCCGCGCGTGCGGTTGCTTCATCAACTGGATGCTCATGTGTGTGGCAGCGTTCGCGGAGAAGGCCGCCGTGGTGCTCAAGGACCCCAAGGGCGTGGGCGATTTCATGGCTGATCGTGGCCGCGAAGTTGCACGGCACCGGCCTATCAGGCCGCGAGACAAAGGCCCTCGGGTTGCAGTGGATGCGCCGCACAAGCTGGTGCGCCTCGCAGGCGTTCTCCCGCATATCGACCATCCGCGATGTGTCGAAGTCGATCTGCCATTCTGCGGGCGACCCACGATCCAGCAGGACCAAGCGGGCCGCGCCCTTCAAGGCCACGTTCCACTCGTTGACTGCCTGCAAAACCTTCGCCTGTTCATAGGCCGTGGCTGTCGTGGGCAGGGAGAAGGTGCGTTCCTGCTGTGCCTGTGCGGCAGATGCAGCCAGCACCAGGGCGGCGGCGAGGATGGCGCGCATGTTATTCTTCCGAGCGGTTAAGGGCGTGGGAAAGGGCGGACAGGGCGACGCCGAACAGCACGCCGGCCACAAGCCCAGCAAACAGCGTCGTCCAAGAAACCTCGTCAGCGGCGATAGCCACGCCACTGATCAGCATGACAATTCCCAGCACAAACAAAGCGGCGGCGAGGATGGCGGTTTTCATCGGTCCCTCCTGAGTTCGGCTGCAAACTCGCGGGCGGCTTCGTTGTCAGACGCGACCACCTCAAGCGCGGCGTCGTAGCCGTCGCCCTGGAGCCAGTCCTGCGCCCAATCTTCGAGGCCCTGCTGGGCAAGACTGGTGAAGAAACCATGATCGCCGGCATCGGGCTTGATCGACACGAACTCAAGTTCTGCCGGGTAGCCCTGTTCCCAATGGCCGCCGGCCTTGTTCCAGTAGTCGGGCGAGCCCTTGCGATAGGTGAAGGTGATCTCGTACTCGGCTTCCCAATCGCCCATGGTGGGGTGGGTGCCGAAGCGGAGTGCGGTGATCTTGTGCTTTGCCATCACAGCACCTCCACGCCCAAGTCAGCGGGGGTGCCCTCGCGCTGGCGGCTAACCTTGGCCGCCGCTTCTGTCAGGTCAGCGGCAAATTCCAGGGCCTCGTCGTAGCTGAACAGAAGGCGGGTGGTGTGCTTGTCCGGGCCGATGCTCACGGCGATCTTGCCCTTCTCCATGCTGCTTGCGTAAACGAATGGCTTGCTCATTGCTGTGCCTCCTGAGGAAAGTTGAGTTGTGCGAACGCGCCCCAGCGCGCCCTAGCGGCTTTGTCGTAGGCTCGGGCGGCTTCTTCAGCGGTCGAGAAGCACCCCAGGTGGAAATGCGCACGCGCCTCTGTTCTCGGCGCAGAGATGAATGCGCGAAACTTGGAGCGGTGTTTGACCACTCCACGGAAGCCGGTTGAGTTCCTGACCTCGCGATTGGCGTTGTTCTCGCTTTGCGATGCCAGCCGCAGATTGGCCTTGCGGTTGTCTAGGCCATCCCGGTTGATGTGATCGACCGTCACCCCTTTGGGGGCTTTCATGATCAGCCGGTGGAGATAGATGGTTTTTCCGCCAACCGAAGCCATGGCGTAGTAGTTCTCGCGCCTCGTCTGCGAGCGGGACGGGTACCATTTGTGCTCAAGCAAAAGCCCCGCATCCTCGTCATCAACAAGGACGTGCCGGCCACAAGCGAGCATGAGGGACGCGGTCATGCTGCGGACCCGTAAGTGACTTCCGATGTCTGGACGTATCGCTTCGCCAGTTCGCGAACCGTGCGATTCTCCGACCGCAAGGCGGTGTAGGCGTAGAGGTTGATCGCCTGCGGATCGCCGTTCTGTAGGGCGCGCTGGAGGCGGCGCAGCGTGAGGAAGTTCGTGGCGTCCATGTCAGCGGCCCTCCCAAAAGCGGGCACGTTCCCGCAAGGTCATGTGCTCGGGCGTGACCGGCGACCACTCGCGAAGGCCGTAAGCCCGCTTTTCGCCCGGCTGAACCGAGAGGATCGTGGCAACGTCCAGCGCGGGGCCGATGGGCAGGCCGTCCTTGCTGGCGAAAATGCCGTGGGCGGCGAAGTCCCGGCCCGGTTTGCGATAGGCGGCAACCGCATCGGCCAGCCGCTCGTAATGCTCGTAAGCGAAGGCGCAGGAGCGGATGCGAGCCTGCGTCCAGATCAGACAGACAACGTAGCCGTCTGCGGCCTCGATCTGGTCCTTGCTCGCGGCGGGGGTGTGCAGGGTGTCCATCAGCGGTACTCCCACTCGTGGTGGGCAGCCTCGCGCTCCTCGCAGCGGATTTCGCCCGCGAGGCCCGACACGTAGTGCTCGAACAACGAGCGCGCGTCGAACTTGTAGATGATGCCGTCCGAGCCGCGCTCGACATCGCCGTGGTAGCGGCGGGCCAGTTCAAGTTCCTTGCGAACGCGCCGGAGGCGGAAGCCGTAGCTGTTGGCGATCTCGGCTGCGCGGCGGGCGGTGAGGTTGGTGGTCTGCATGTGCGCTCTCCCTGTGGTGAGGGAAAGACTAAAGCCGCGCTTAACTATCGTCAACTAGAAAATTAAGCGACGGCATAAAAATCAATACATGCGGCATTGCGCCGGGGGTGGAATATGGTAGAACATAAAAAGAACGCCGCCACATTGCGGAATGGGCGGCGTTCAGGGTTGGGTCTGCGGCTACAGTTCCCCAACCGGATAGGTGGTTAGGCACCTGTGGCGTTTATACGCCCGGACGGCTTGCCGGTCTATCTCGATGTGTGGCCCCAGGAACGCGCCCGCCGCTGTCAAATAGGGACGCCAAAACTGGCCGGGAACTTACCCCGACCGCGCCCGGAGGCCATGCGAAGGGCGGTAACTGCGCCCCGCCTTAAATGGCGGATCAATCCCAGAGGCCGTGTTTACGGCGGAGGGCGAGAAGGCCACTCGATAAAATACGCAGCGCAGCTATAGCCGGTTGAGAGTGGACTAGGCAGCCGACGATCCCAGACCTTGAGGGAGGGATTAGCGGGGTGCGGGGTGTTGCCTAGCGCCTGCGGACGCTCTCTATCCACAGGGCGTCAACCCACTCGGAGCGGGCCAACCGTTCCTTGCGGGGCGGATTCCACTGCTGGACGTGCCAGTGGGTATCGCTGATTTCGAGCAACCGGCGCACTTTGGCTTGCCGATCTGCCGTTAGAAATAAAGCGTCCCGGCCCGGATAAACCGGCCTTTCCGGGTAGATCAGCAGTCGATCGCCCGGCTCGTAGGCTGGGGCCATATCGTTGCTGCACAGTAGGACGCCATACGCATTACGCACTTTGACTGCAAAGCCCGGACGTATTTCTTCGTCCGTGGCATCCATTGCAAGCTGCATGTTACCGTCCACTAAACGCGTGGCAAAAATCGGAAGGGGCGCGGTTAACGTATGCTCGCCGCCGCCTTCTAACCTTCGGACCGCGCCCCCTAAGTTCGTATTAGTCCGAAGGGCAGAACTATTTGCAACCGAATCGCGTTCGTCAATTCGTAATCCCAACATCACGCCGGGATCGATTCCCAAAAGCTCGGCAAGGGCTAATCGGTTTTTTGGCGACGGTTCGGCGGTATCCAGTTCCCACTGACTAACGGCGGCAGTGCTTACCTCTAACGCCTCGGCCACTTGGCGCAGCTTCAATCCCTGCGCCTTCCGGGCCGCTCTAATAACCTGACCTAACGCCATAAAGCATCACTGCAATAAAGTTTGTCGCAAACAACTTGAAAATGGGTTGACGGAATTAAAGCGCGGCTTTATTCTTCGCCCATGACGCCTCAAGAAGCCCTTAGCAAAGCGATTGAATTGGCGGGCGGCAAGAAGCCGGTAGCCGAGTATTTCAAGATCAAGCTTCCCGCTGTTTATCAGTGGGAAGTCGCCCCTCCCAATCGCGTGCTGGACTTGGAAGCTCTGACCCGCCGCAAGGTGAGCCGTCACGATCTGAGGCCCGACATTTTTGGCCCCAAGCCTGCCGAGCCCTCCCGCAAGCGCACACGGAAGGCCGCGTAATGATCGGGGAACGCCTTGGCATCGCCTCTGCCGCGCAAGAGCGGACTCGGCGCTTTGCCGAGCGGCATCCGGCGCTGGCGCGGTTCTTTACCGGCGCGCGTCCGATATTCCAGCCTGCCAAGCAGCACCGAATCACGGTCGATCTCAAGACCGGCACGCGCCACGTCGAGCGCGAGGTCAACCAGATTATTGTCGATCCCGACTACAAGGGGATGCCGAGCATTCTGGCGATCATGCGCCGCCATGAATTGCGCCGGTTCCGCGAGACGCAAAAGAAGCTGCGCGAATCCAAGAAGACATTCCGCTGGGAGCCGCTGGACCCGGAATACGCGGCTCATGTCGTGCGGGCCGTCTGCGCCGCATGGAATGTGGATGACTACCGCGTTCTGTCGCCCAGCAAGAAGCGCCAGTACGTCTATCCGCGCAACGCCATCATTATGATTCTGCACGCCAGCACCAAGGCGTCCTCGCCCTCGATCGGCAAGTTCCTGCGGCGGGACCATTCGACGGTCTTGCATGGCCTTGCCCTCGCCAAGCGTCTGCTGATCGAGGATGCGGAATGGCGGGCCAATTACGACGCCGCAATGGCGATCCTGAATGAAACGGCGGTGAAGCTGTGATCCAGGCCCGCGCCCGCAATCCCGAGCAAGTCTCGCGCGGCGTTCATGCGTGGCCCGGCCATAGCGACGTGCGCCGCGTCCAGTTCTTCACGAGCGAGGACATCTTCGCCCGGCTAAAGGATCTGGCTATTGCGGACGGCCTTTCGATGTCGGCCCTTGTTCGCGGCCTTGTCTGCGACGGCCTTGCGGCCCGGCAAAAGTCGGGAGGCCCAGCGTGAGCGGGGCGCAATTGCCGAGCCTCCCGTGCGCGCTCGATGGGAGCCACGCGCGCCTGAATTTCTGTCTCCCCCGTGCGAACCTCCGGCGTCCCCTCGTTAAAGTTCGCACGAGCCCGGCCATCAGCCTCTCCCCCGGTGGCCGGGCGCT
>JAGWZH010000010.1 GCA_018971945.1 Alphaproteobacteria bacterium
AGGCCTCCACCGGTCTGTCGGGGTTGTCAAAGAGGCGCAGCGCTGCAAGAGGGGCCGCTCTCAGCGCGGCTCGGCGTCTGCGCCAGTGTGTAGGGCCAGGGTATAGGGCCAGGGTATAGGGCCAGGGTATAGGGCCAAGGTATAGGGCCAGGGCATGGGGCCAGGGGCGCAGGGAAGGACGCTCTTTGGCGCAGTCCCTCAGAGAGGCGCTGGTACCCCTCTGAGCGCGCGCGGGGGAAGAGGGGATCGTGGTGCAAACGACGCATTTCGGCGCAAGCGCGGACACAGCATTCGCCGCTGATTTGGTGATCGTCGGGGCCGGAGCGGCGGGCGCGGTCCTGGCCCGAGAGTGCGCCTTCGCGCCATATTCCGTCCTGATCCTTGAAAGCGGCGTCGCAGAAGAGACCGAAGCGTACGCCGCTCTCAATCGGGTCGAGAGCGTTGGCGAGCCGCGTTCGCCCGCTCAGATCGCCAAACGGCGCGCCTTTCACGGCGCGCAGGCGGCTTTCTGGCGGCAAGATCAGCAGGGTTTCGGGGTGCGCTGCCGCGTGCTGGGAGGCTCCACCGCCGCCTGGGCGGGGAAGTCCGCGGCTTTTGACCCCATCGATTTCGCCGCCAGACCCTGGGTTGCGCATACGGGCTGGCCGTTCGGGCGGGACGAGATCGCGCCCTATCTCGCACGTGCCGGGGCTCACCTCAATCTTGGGCCGCACCGCTACGGCGCAGATTTCTGGGAGCAATATCCGGGCGGAGAACCGGCCCCGACTTTCCCATCGGATCGGCTCGTTCCTTTCTTCTGGCAATTCGCCCGGTCCCGGCTTGATCCCTTGGATGTGATGCGCATTGGACCAGAGCTGGCGCGCCTGAAAGCGCCAAATGTGCGCTTGATAACCGATGCGACGGTGACGGAGATTCTGACCGATCCCGGAGGGGCTAAGGTCGCGGGCGTCAAGATCGCGAGCCTCAGCGGCAAACGCGGGGAGGTGCGCGCCAAATTCGTGGCGCTTGCGGCGGGCGGCATAGAGAATCCTCGATTGCTTCTGGCCTCCCGCGCCGCTCGGCCCGAAGGGCTCGGCAACGCGCAAGACCTCGTCGGGCGCTTTTTAATGGACCACCCCGGCGCCCGGATCGCCCATTTTGGACCCGCCGACATCGCCAAGGTGCAGAGGCGCTTCGGGTTTTTTGGCCTGACCGAAGGGGGGAAGACCCACATGTATATGCATGGGCTGGCGTTAAGCCCGACGCTGCAGGAACGCGAGCGCCTGCTTAATTGCGCCCTCTATCTCATGGCTGAGAACGCGCCCGACGACCCTTGGCCCGCGCTGAAACGACTCCTCAAAGGGCGCTGGCGGAGCGCTGGGGCCGATGTCTGGGCGGTGATGAAAAGCCCTGGCCTGTTCTTCACCGGGATCGGGATGGCGATCCTGCAAAGCCCTCTCACGCCCGACCCCTTGAAACGGCTGCTGGTGAACACCGCGATCGCTTTCAATCCGAATTTCGTGGCGCAGGAATTCTTGAGCCGCGGGCTCCCGCACAAGCTTGTCGGGCTGCATGTGGACGCCATCAGCGAGCAGGCGCCTGCGCCAGATAGCCGGATCACCCTGTCGGAGGCGACCGATCCGATGGGGACGCCGCAGGCCAGAATCGACTGGCGGCTTGCGCCTGACGCCGCGCACTCCCTGCGGCGGCTGGCTCTCCTCATCAGAGAAGAGTTCCCAAAAGTCGGCCTCCCCGCCCCAATCCTCGAGCCGTGGGTGGAAAGCGGCCGCCTCGAAGACGCCGTCATCATCGATATGGCCCACACGCTGGGCGCGACCCGGATGGCCGGCTCCGCCGACCGCGGGGTCGTGGACCCGCACTGCGAGGTCTTCGGCGTGAAGGGGCTTTTCGTGGCAGGCGGCTCGGTGTTCCCCACAAGCGGACACGCCAACCCTACTTTGATGATTACCGCCCTCGCCGTGCGTCTCGCCGATCACCTCAAGGCGCGGCTGGGCGACAGCATGGGGAAACCGGCATGAGCAAGGATCCCAACGTCATTTTGGTCACAGGGGCCACGGGCTTTGCCGGCCGCTATATCGTTAAGGCTCTGCAGCAAAAAGGGTTTCGCGTGCGGGGGCAGTATCGCCACCGCCCCGGCGAGGATCCTTTGGTGGAATGGCGCGCCTGGGACTTCCTCGACAGCCTCGACGTCGGACCTCTTGTGGAGGGATGCGCGGGCGTGGTGCACCTCGCAGCGGCGCTCAACGATGTCGACCAGATGAACCGGCTCAATGTCGAGACGCCTCATGCCTTGGCCCAAGCCGCGACCCAGGCGGGCGTCCGCTATTTCGCCCATGCGAGCTCCATCGTGGTGTACGGCTCGCCCAAGGCCCCGCTGGTCACCGAAACAACTCCCCGGCTCGACCCGTTGAAACCGTTGGGCGCCCAGTATCGCGCCGAGCCCTATATGCTGCGTTACGCCGCCACCAAGGTCTTGGGCGAGCTCGCCCTGGAGGCTTTGGCTCCGCCGATGCAGGTCGACCTTCTGCGCCCAGTGGTGGTGGCGGACGAGGCGCGGCTCATCGAGATCGCGGACTGGTCCTTCTTGCGCAAAGCCGTCACGCTTTATCGCAGAACCCAATACATGGCCGCGACGGACGCAGCGGCCGCCGTCGCGCACTTGACCCAGCGCGGTCTTGAGAACTCAAAGCGGGGCCTCGAGCCCTATAATATCGCTTATCCATCAAGCGCCACCTTTCGCCGCCTCTGCGCGACCGCCTATCAGCGGACAGGCGATCGCCGTTTCGCTCCGATCATCGAGGCGCCGCTCTTGCCCGACATCGCCAAAGATCTGCTGCGTTTCCGAACCCTCGAGGTGCGCTATCCGCTCGGCGCCATGCTTGTCAGCGCCGCCAAGCTGCAAAGCACGGGCTTTGAGCCGCCCCTCGGCTTTGATGCGGCTTTGGACAAAGCGCTGGACGGCTTCCTTCAGAGGCGGGCGATGGCCCAGGGCGATCAGACAGCCGATCCATGAAGGACCTCCCAGAACCGTCGCGCCTCTTGGTCAGAGAAGCACGGACGCCCGCGTCGGGACCTCCGCGCGCGGCCCACCCTGGGGGGCCGCTCCTGCGCGACATGGCCCATGGAACAAAAAAGGGCGGGCGCCCCGCCTTGACCCGGCCTCGCCGCCAAGCCTTGGCCCACGACCCAAACCTCACCACCCCCCTTGACCGACGCGCCGTCACGGCGTGTCAGTCCTTCTCCACCCGTGTTCAACCGAAAGCTTTAGGCAATGGCCATCCGCACTCCCATTTGCGACCTCCTCGGCATTGAGCGCCCGATCCTCCTCGCCGGCATGGGAGGCGTCAGTTACGCGCCTCTCGCCGCCGCCGTCTCCAATGCGGGCGGCTATGGGGTGCTCGGCATGGCAGGGCGCGAGGTCAGCGAAATCCGCGACCATATGCGCGAGACGCGGCGGCGGACCGACAGACCCTTCGGTGTCGATCTTCTCGCGGCTACACCCGAACAACTCACCGCCGCGGTCGACGTGATCATCGACGAAGGCGCCTCAAGCTTTGTGGCCGGCCTCGGCGTACCCATGCCCATCATGGAGAAACTGAAGAACGCAGGGCTCAAGGTGATGGTCGTGTGCGGGGCCGTCAAACATGCGGTGAAGGCTCAGCAGGCCGGCTGTGACGCCGTGATCTGCCAAGGGGGAGAGGGCGGAGGCCACACCGGGCTCGTAGGCTCTTTTCCTTTGATAGCCCAGGCGGTGGAGGCGGTGAATATTCCCGTTATCGCCGCAGGCGGCATCTATGACGGCCGCGGCCTGGCCGCAGCCCTCGCCCTCGGCGCCCAAGGCGTTTGGATGGGAACCCGCTTCATCGCCAGCGAGGAAGCGCATGCTGCGCCGATGTATAAGGAGGCGGTGCTCGCCTGCGGCGATACGGATACGGTCCGCACCCGGAGTTATTCAGGAAAACCCATGCGGGTGAAGGAGAACTCTTGGACAAAGGATTGGGAGTCCCGGCCGCAGGATATTCTGCCGTTCCCCTATCAAGCCGGCCTCTCCATCCAGAACAATGCGCTCGGGGGGATCGCCGGACAGATCGATGGTCTGGAGCCCGACAAATCCTGCTTCGCCATGGGCCAGAGCGCCGGGGGCATCCACAAGGTTTTGCCCGCCGGAGACATCGTGCGGCAGATCATGGCCGAGGCGGAGACCGCCCTGACCAGGCTCAGCCGCCTCCTCTGACGGCTCACCCAGCGTTTGCGAGAACGCCCACAGCGCGGCCCCATCGCGACACCTCAGGAAACGCTTCTCCGCGACCGGCTGAACCAAAGACGCCTGAGGCCACGGTCACCTTGCGTTCGGTCGCGAACCACGGCTTCGATGATTGGGCCAAAGACCTTTCGCCTTTGCGACCATGGGTTCGGCCACGCGCTTTCCCCCACGCCGGCGCCACAACACGCAGCTTGCCCCCACTGCCTCATCGGCGTCGCCCCTAGGGGCGAAGCCTCGGCATGAGGGCATTGCCGACACGCATTCCTGAACAAGAAAGTCAGAAGACAGATTTGGCCTTGGCGTCCATCCCCAGACAAGCGCCCCGCGTCGTCAAGCCGCTCGCTTTCGCCGCGCGCTTTCGCCGTGCGCTTTCGCCGCGCTGGGCGCGCGGCGACCGGTCGCCAGCGCGCGTTCCGCCCCACAGCGGGCCCATCAAGAAATTGATTGCTGAACGTTCTCTTTTTCGTTTAGGGTAGAACCCGCACAAGCGAGGGATCACCGTGACACCTAGAGGATCGCCCATCGCGGCGCGAGACGTGCTGCGGCGCGCGGTCGCCGTCTGCTTGCTTCTTCTGCTGGCAAGCTGCGGCAGGACGCCGACAGAAGACGCCTCTCAAGAAGCCAGCGCTCCCGTCGTGGAAGTGGCCGCCGCCGCTCCCTTGGAATCCTCAGGCCACATCGAGGCCAGCGGCCTCGTCGCCTACAAGCGCGAAACACCCCTGGCGTTCAATGTCCCCGGTGTGATCGAGAGCCTCATTGTCGACGCCGGCCAGATCGTCGCCCGCGGCCAACGCCTCGCCGCCCTCCGCCAGACCCAGGTCGCCGCTGGTGACGCTGAAGCGGCCGCAGCCCTCGAATCCGCCGAGCGCCACCTCGAAAGGACTCGCACGCTCTTTGCAGGCGGCTGGGTGACCCAAGCCCGCCTTGAGGACGCCGAGTTGGGCGTCCAGCGGGCGCAAGCCGCGCGCGACAACGCCAGCTTCAATCAGTCCACAAGCGTGCTCCATGCGCCCGCCACAGGGGTCATTCTCCGCCGTCTGGCCGAGCCGGCTCAGGTCGTGGGGGCAGGGACGCCGATCCTGGTGCTGGGCGAAACCGCCTCCGGCCTGATTGTTCGGGCCGGCGTCACCGCAGCCCAGGCCGCAACCCTCCGCCTTGGCGCAGCCGCTGTGGTCAGGGTGTCGGGCGACCGAGAGCCGCGTCGCGGATCGGTCAGCCTCATCAGCTCCGCTGCTGATCCCACAACCGGCGCCTTCCCCATCGAGATCAGATTGGACGCCCCCGAAGGCCTCAGGTCCGGCTCCGTCGCCCAGGCCGAGATCGAAGCTTTGAACGGCGCGCATTCAGAGGCCCTCCTGGCCATCCCGCTGCTGGCCCTCATCGACGCCCGCGCCGATCAGGGCGTCGTCTACGTGGTTGGCGAGGACGCCGTCGCCCGGCGACGGTCCATCGTGACCGCAGGGGTGTCAGGCGATTTCGCGGTCGTGGCCTCAGGGCTTGAGGCCGGCGAACGGGTCATCAGCCGCGGCGCCGCCTTCGTCCGCGACGGGGAGCCCGTCTCCGTGGCCGAAAGCCTCCCGCGATGAAGGCCTTTACGAGCTTCTTTGTCGAGCGCTGGCAGTTCACCCTGGTGCTGTTCACACTGCTCGTGGCGATCGGCGTGAACGCAATCATGGCGATTCCGAAATCGGAAGACCCTCTCGCGAAATTCCCGATCGTCTTCACGACCGTGATCCTGCCCGGAGCGGACGCTGAGGAAATGGAGCGGCTTGTTGCGATCCCGCTCGAGGAAGCAGTGAGCCGGGTCGAGGATCTGGCGGACGTGGAGAGCACCAGCGTCGCGGGCGTCGCCGCCGTGCAGGCTGAATTCGTCTGGGGCGTGGATCCAGATCGGAAATATGATGAGGTCGTCCGTGAGGTGAACAGGGTCCTGCCCACCCTGCCAGACGGGGTGCGCGAGGTGCGCATCGATCGGGCGCAAACCTCTAACGCCAACGTGGCGCAGCTCGCGCTCGTGGGCGCGGACGCGACCTTGGGTCAGCTCCGGGCCGCCGCCGACGCCCTGCAGGAGGTGGTGGAGCGGCAACCGGGAGTGCAAACGGCTGAAATATGGGGCCTGCCCGACGCGCAAGTGCGGGTGACGCTCGATCTTGCAAAGCTCGCCCAGCATCGCCTCCCCCCAGGCGCCGTGGTGCAGGCCTTGACCGCGGCCAGCGATCAAACCCCCGTCGGCGCGCTCGAAGCCGGCGGCAGGCGCTTCAATGTTCAAGCCGGCGGGGCCTTTACGAGCCTTCAGGCGATCCGCGCCGTCCCTGTTCGTGCCGCGGACGGCCAAACTCTCACCGTCGGCGACCTGGCCGAGGTCGCCTGGCAAGACGACGAGGAGCGGCATGTCACGCGCTTTAACGGCGAGCGGGCCGTCTTCGTCACGGCCCGGGCAAGCCTGGGGGAGAACGTCTTCGACGTCACCGACGCCATTCACGCCGCAGCGGAGACCTTTCGCGCCCAATTGCCCCCCAATGTGCGGCTTGAGCTGGGGTTTGACCAGTCAGAAACCGTGTTCAAACGCCTCTCCAAGCTCGGCCGGGACTTTCTCATCGCCATTTTTCTGGTGCTGCTGACCCTGATCCCTTTGGGCTTTCGGGCTTCTCTGGTGGTGATGATGTCGGTCCCGTTGTCGCTGGCGATGGGGATCGCGGCGCTCCACTTCTTGGGCTTTTCTCTCAACCAATTGTCGATCGCGGGGTTCATCATCGCCCTCGGGCTCCTGGTCGACGATAGCATCGTGGTCACCGAAAACATCGCCCGTCGCTTGCGTGAAGGCCTGCCGCCGCGACAAGCGGCCATCGCCGGCGTCGAGGAGATCAATGTCGCGGTTCTGGGCTGCACGGCGACCCTGTTGCTCGCGTTCTTGCCCCTGCTCGCACTGCCCGAAGGCTCGGGCCAGTTTATCCGTTCGCTGCCGATGGCCGTCATCATGACGATCACAGCCTCGTTGTTTGTCGCGCTGACGGTGATCCCGTTTCTAGCCTCCCGGATGCTCAATCCCAAAGACGCAGGACATTCCAACCCGATCCTGGATGCCGTGATGGGGGCCATTCACGCCGTTTATCGGCCAGTACTGCACTTGGCGCTGTCTCGCCCGATCGCGACGGTGGCGCTCGGACTTGCGGCCTTTGCGCTTTCCTTGACGCTTGTGCCGCGCCTTGGCTTCAGTCTCTTTCCCGAAAACGACAGCCCCTATTTCATGGTTGACGTCGTTTTACCGGAAGGGGCGGCCCTGGAGACCACCGACGAGGCGGTGCGGTTCGTCGACGGGGTCTTGGCGGAGTATCCTGAAGTCGTCTGGCGTATGGCCAATACCGGGCGCGGCAACCCTTTCGTCTACTATAATGACCCTCCCGCCCGGCAGATGACCCATATCGGCAGCGTCTATGTCAGTCTCAATGGTTGGGACCCCAAGACGCACCGCCCTGTCCTCGCGGCTATCCGGGAACGGCTCGACGCCTATCCCGGCGCGCAGATCACCGTCCGCCGCTTCGAGAACGGACCCCCGATCGAGGCGCCGATCGCCGTCCGTATCCAGGGCCCCGACATCGCGGTTTTGGAAGCGCTGGCCGCCGACGCCGAACGCCTGATCACCGAAACGCCAGGCGTCCGCGACGTCCGCAATCCTCTTGCCGCACGGCTCGTCAATCTCGACCTGGGCGTCGACGTTGCAGGAGCGGCCCTTCTCGGCGTCCCTGCCGGCGGGGTCGAACAGGCCGTTCGAATCGCCGTCGGCGGCGCCCCGGCCGGACAATTCCAAGATTTGCGGGGCGAAACCTATCCCGTCGTGGTGCGGAGCCCCACGGTCCCCGGCGCCGCGCCTGCAGCCGACAGTCTCGACGGGCTTTATGTGTGGACCGCTTCGGGCGGCGCGATGCCGCTTTCAACCGTCGCAGAGCCGCGCTTCCACTCCGGTCCGGCCCAGATCGACCGTTATCAACGCGAACGGTCAGTGACGATCACAGCCTTCGCCGCCGAAGGCTATCTAACAAGCGCGGTCACCCAATCGGCGGCGGCAAGACTGCAAACCCTGCCTCTCCCGCCGGGCTACCGCATCAGCTTGGGCGGTCAAGCAGAAGCCAGCGCCGACAGCTTCTCGGGCCTTGGAACAGCGATCCTGGTCGCGATTTTCGGCGTCCTGGCCGTGCTGCTGCTCGAATTCCGCACCTTTGCGGTCACCGCTGTGGTGGCCTTCGTCATCCCCTTCGGCATTATGGGCGGGCTCATCGCATTGTGGGCCGCAGGCGAGAGCCTTTCCTTCACCGCAGTGATCGGCTTTGTGGCGCTGATCGGCATCGAGATCAAAAACTCGATCCTGCTTGTGGAGTTCGCCAATCAGGAACGGGCCCGGGGCGCGCGTTTGCGCGACGCCGTCGAGACGGCGGGAGAGGTCCGCTTCCTGCCGGTCCTGCTTACCTCGGTCACAGCCATCGGCGGGCTGACGCCGCTGGCGCTTGAAAACTCGCCGCTCTTTTCGCCCCTGGCCATCGTCATCATTGGCGGCCTGATCTCCTCAACGCTGGTAGCCCGCATTGTCACGCCGGCTATGTATCTGATCCTGGCGCCAAAGGACGACCCGCAGGCCTCAGCCCCTCACGCTGCTTGATCGACAAAGTCGGCGATCAAGGCCGCAAGCTCCGCCGCGTGCAGCTCCAGCAGGCCATGGCCCCAGCCTGGAAGCTCCAGGACCCGGCCTCGGCGGATCAGCCCTGCGGCGCGGCGGGTGGCCTCGGTCAACTCGTCTTCGGGGTTCAAGACGAGGATCGGATGGGGAAGCGTCGCCAACGCCTCCCGAAATGGCGCATCGTAGGCGAAGGCCGCCGCATGCCCCCACTCATAGGCCTCTCCCCCCATCATATTCTGCAAAAAGGAACGGGCCTTCATTTCCAAGGTCACCCCAGGCCCCGCGTGGCGATGAATGCGCGCCCACATTGTGGTGAAGCGCGTCCCCGCCGCATCAAGAGGCACGGGCTGGAAATAGGCCTCAAAGGCCGCCCGCTCCTCCTCGGTCAGCAAAGCCGCAGACACCATGACGACAGCCCCAACCCTTTGCGGGCAGGCCATCGCCATGGCGGCAGCGACCTTGGCGCCGGTGTGGTTGCCGAACAGGTCGATCCGCTCATGGCCGAGAGCGTCGGCGATCGCCCAGACGCTCTCGGCATAGGCCTCGATGGTGGCGGCGGCTTCTGCAGGCGGCGGATCCGACAGGCCATAGCCGGGATAGTCAGGCGCGACAGCATCCCGATCCATGAAGCAGGCCAGCAGTTTTTCCATCTCAAGGCCCGACTTGGGGCTCTGATGCAGGGCATAAAGCGGCCGCTTGCATGGAACGACACGGGCGCGAACCCCGCGCAAATGGACCTGCCCAAACGGTCCATCCACATAGGCCCGGCGCGGGCCATCGCCGGAGAGCGACGTCGCCAAAAGAGCCGACACCAAAGGATTAGGGGGCCGCGGGGCGGTCAGGCGTCGCACCGCCCGCCTGCACCCACTCCAGATACGCAATCAGATCGTCAATCTCGTCGGGCTGCAGCTCGAATTGCGGCATGGCTGGATGGCCCACCACAATGCCCTCGGCGAAAGCCTCCGCCAAAACGCCAGGAGGATAGCGCTCCCCCAGGCGGCGGAAAGCAGGGGCCTGCGCCTCGGGGCTCGCCCCCACAGCCCCTATAGCGTGGCAGGCCGCGCACAGGCGATCGGCCAAGACATAGCCTCTTGCACGATCAGGTCTTTCAGCGCCCCAGGGGCTCCGCGCCGGTTCGCTTGCGCAAGCGGACAAGGCGATGACAAAGATCATAGAGACAAAAATCCGCATGCTCTCTCATCGCGCCGCCGCCATGCGCCGCCAAGGCCGCCAAACGCCGCAGCCGGGCTGACGGCGACAATCTCAGGATGGCGCAGCGCTCTGCGCGCGCCCGGACGCCTCAGTGTGGGGCGGATCTTCCGCCTGCCGACGCCACAGCTCGGCATACTCGCCATTCCGGAGGATCAGATCCGCATGCCGGCCACGCTCGACGATGGCTCCGTTCTTCAAAACCAGGATCTGGTCGGCGCCGGCGATGGTGGAGAGCCGGTGGGCCACCACCAAGGTCGTACGCCCCTTGGCCGCCTGCTCGAGGGCGGCCTGAACCTCCCGCTCGGTGCGCGTGTCAAGAGAGGACGTGGCTTCATCCAGGATCAGAAGCCGGGGCTGTTTCAAAGCCACGCGGGCAATGCCCACGCGTTGCTTTTCGCCGCCAGAGAGCTTCAAGCCCCGCTCCCCCACTTTGGTCTCCCAGCCATCGGGAAGGCTCTCGATGAACGTCAAGAGCTGGGCGGTGCGCGCCGCCTGCTCCAACTCGGCTTGAGTGGCGTCCGGTTTGCCGTAGGCGATGTTGTAGCGGATCGTATCGTTGAACAGCACCACGTCCTGCGGCACAAGGCCCACAGCCTCGCGGATGCTGGTCTGGGCGACGCTGCGCAGATCCTGGCCGTCAATCGTCACCCGACCTTGCGTCGGGTCATAAAACCGCAAGGCGAGCTTCAACACCGTGGACTTTCCCGCACCGGAAGGTCCCACCACCGCCGTCGTGGCGCCAGGGGGAACCGTGAACGACACATCGGTCAATCCGACCACGCGGCCGTCATGGGCGAAGCCAACATTTTCGAAACTCAGCGCACCCGGCCCATTCTGAAGAGGTTTGGCGTCAGGCGCATCGGCAATATCAAGCTTTTCATCAAGCAGCGAAAACATCTTCTCCATGTCGATGGCGCTCTGCTTGATCTCTCGATAGGCAAAACCAAGAATATTGAGGGGCGCATAAAGATTCATGAGGATAAGAATCACAGCGGTGACGTCGCCAGGCCCCATGCCGCCATCGATGGTGGCGAACCCCGCCGCAATCACCATGGCCATGAGCCCTGCGCTCATGATGAAAGACTGCGCCACGTTCAAAGCCGCCAGCGAGGTGTTGGAGCGGACGGCGGCCTTGGCGTAACCCGCCAACGCACGATCGAAACGCTCGGTCTCGCGGGCCTCCGCCGCGAAAGCCTTCACCGTCTCGTAATTGAGCAGACTATCCACCGCCCGGCCAGCCGCCTCGCTGTCGCGCTCATTCAGCTCGCGACGATATTGCAGACGCCATTCGGTGATCCACAGCGTCACCGCACCATAGATGACCACAGTCAGCACCGCGATCGCGGAAAACGCCGCCCCATAAGTGACGCCCAACACCGCTGCGGCCAATAAAAGCTCAAGAATGGTCGGCCCGATATTGAAGGCCAAAAACCGTAATTGAAAATCAATCGCCCGGACGCCGCGCTCGATCGTCCGATGGAGGCTCCCTGTCCGTTTGGCCTGATGGAACCGAACAGACAGCGCATGGACATGGCCGAACACCCGTACCCCCGCCCGGCGCTGGGCCTCCTCGCTGATCGGCTGAAAGACCGCGTCGCGCACCTGCGGGCCCGCCTGGGAAAAAAACCGCAACAACCCCCAAGCCACAACCGCCAGTACAAAAGGCCCCATGGCGGAGGCGGCGGCGTTTTCGGCCAGAGCGTTCACCCCTTGGGCAAGGACCAAAGGCGCCCCAACCGCCACGGCCTTGGCGAGCAAGGTCAACGCAATCGCAATCCCAAGCCGCAATCGCATCCCCGGATGCGATAATCCGCCGATCAGGCCCCAAACACGCCCGATTGCGGACAGGATTCGAGGACTAGCCTCGTCGGGCGAAGCGGCTTGTTGCGGCGGCATGCCGTCGCAGTAAGCTCTTTAATCCCCGGCCGCAATGGCAAGGCCATGGCGCGATGGAATCAACAAGAATTCGGGGCTTGGCAGGATAAGACCATGCAGGAAATTTCGTCGATTTGCGTCTATTGCGGCTCTTCCAACGCCGCGTTGGCCTCTCACATGGATCTCGCCGACCGATTCGGCAAAGCGCTGGCCGAACGCGGGATCAGGCTGGTCTTCGGCGCCGGCAATGTGGGGCTGATGGGGGCCGCCGCCCGCGCTGCGCGGGATGCAGGAGGTCAGGTGCTCGGGATCATTCCGCACTTCATCTCCACCTTCGAACCGCCATGCGAGGACATCGAGCTCCGCGTGGTCGACACGATGCACACCCGTAAAATGATGATGGCGGAAGAAAGCGAGGCCTTCGTCGCCCTGCCCGGCGGCATCGGCACGCTCGACGAAGTGGTCGAGATGCTTTCCTGGCAAAGGCTGGAGCTGCACAATAAGCCCGTGGTCCTTCTAGACGAAGACGGGTTTTGGGACCCTCTGTTTCATCTTTTCGAGCACTTTGTGCAGGCGAACCTCCTGCCGCGCTCCTTCGCCGCGGGCGTCAAACGCGCCAAAACCGTGGATGAAGCCCTCGCGATGATCCTCACGGGCACGGCTTCGCCGCAGAAAGAAACGCCTGCAGCTTAGAAGGCGCGCAGGGAGGGCGAGACAGGCACGGCGATCCCAAGAGACGCTCCCCGGAGCGCCCTGATCCCGACCCCGTTCCGTCCTGCGCCCCATCCGCCGCCTTCGTCCGGGCTTTGTTCCAACGGAATGCGAAAAGCCCTGCAAACGCCGTTTGGGGCGCGCGCTCCCCTGGCCGCACCGTCCGCGCTGGCGCGGCCAGGGCCGCACGGCCCTTTACGCAATCCGGCCCAGCAAACGGGCTTTGACCTTCTCCGAGCCAATAAGCTGGAATAACACCGTCATGTCGGGCCCATGATCCAGACCCGTCAACGCCTGCCGAAGCGGCATATAGAGCGCTTTGCCCTTGGCTCCTGTCTTGGCCTTCACCGCCTCGGTGAAGGCCTTCCAACTCGACCCATCGAGTGGCCCGTCAGGGACAAGGGCCGCGGCGGCTTCGGCGAAGGCCGCGTCCTTGATATCCGGGATCACTGGCCCGCAGACTATAGAGGCCCACTGCGCCACATCGCCAAAAAGACCCAGATTGGCGCGCACCGCCTCCCAGAATGCTGGGCCCATGTCCGCATCATAGGCGGCAAGGCGCGGCTTGGCCGCCTCGTAGGGCATGGCGTGCAAGGCGGCGGCGTTGAGACGCTTGAGTTCTTCCACGTCATAGCGGGCCGGGGCGCGGCCGATCTTGTCGAAGGAAAACTCCCCCGCCAGGGTCTGCAAACTGTCGCGGATCTCCACGGGGTCGGAGGTGCCAAGCTTGGCCAAATGGGAGCAAATCGCAATGGGTTCAAACCCACCCTCGCGCAACTCCATCACCGACAGCGAGCCCAGACGCTTGGACAGCCCCGCCCCATCCGCGCCAACGAGCAGCGGGAAATGACCAAATCCGGGAACCTTTCCGCCAAGCGCCTCAAACACCTCGATCTGCACGCCCGTATTGGTGACATGGTCCTCGCCGCGCACAATGTGCGTGATGGCGAAATCGATATCATCCACCACGCTCGGCAAGGTGTAGAGATAGGCGCCGTCCTCCCGGATCAGCACAGGGTCCGATAGGCTCGCCGTATCCACAGTCTGGGGACCCCGCACCAGGTCGGTCCAGTGTTGGCGATCGCCGCTGAGCTTGAAGCGCCAGTGGGGCTTGCGTCCCTCCGCCTCCAAAGCCGTCCTCTCTTCCGTCGTCAGCTTCAAAGCCGCCCGGTCATAGAGTGGGGGACGACCCCGGCTCTGGGCGATGCGCTTTTTCCGCTCGAGCTCTTCGCCCGTCTCGTAGCAGGGATAAAGAAGCCCAGCCGCCTTCAGCGCTTCGGCGGCGGCGTCATAAGCTGCGAAACGGGCCGACTGATTGGCCCGTTCGTCCCATGCGAGACCCAGCCAAGCCAGATCGGTTTCGATCCCTTCCTCGAACTCTTTTGTGGAGCGGGCAAGGTCGGTGTCGTCGATCCGCAACAGCACCTGTCCCCCCTGCTCCATGGCGAAAAGCCAATTCAAAAGAGCAGTGCGGATGTTTCCCACATGCAGCCGCCCGGTGGGCGACGGCGCAAAACGCAAACGAACGGCCATGGCGCAGACGCGCTCCGGAGCAGCTTCGGAAAGCCCGGGTTATGGGCGCTTCGGCTCGCGGGTTCAAGCGAACCGCGCCGCGCGTCATGGCGCAGGACGCGACGCCAGACGGCGCAAGCCGCCCCCGCCCCGGCCTCAGAGCCAGGGCGCCGCCACTTAGCCTGACGCCGAACCTGGCCGCTGCGCCTCGCCGCGAGCGGCGCCGCTCTCCCCAAAGATCCAAGCCTAACCGCGCCAGAGGTCTCGTACGGCGCGAACCGACCCGAGACGCCAAAGGGCGGCTCTTCAAAACCCGCAGACCCGCCGCGCGCGATTTGCAGCGCTCGCCCCTTCCCAGACTCGCTGACGCGTCGGGGTCCTCAGCACCATCGCGGCCAGGCCGTCGCCGGACTGCGACAGCTCTGTGGCATGGCCCCGCCCTATCTGCATAACACAGGCGGTGTTGGCGTCGCCCTCCTGGACGATGGCGGCCGACAGATCCCGCCCGCGTTGCACCACGCCGGCGCTATTGCCAGCGCCGTCCTGGACGATAACGACGGCGTTGGCGGCCGGGGCGCCGGCGAAACGGGCCGGATTGACGCCCCGCGGCCCCAGCGGCTGGGCCATGGCCTCCCCGACGCAAAGCCCCAGGGCAAGAAGCGCGCCGGCCAGAGACACCGCCCTCATGACAGCGCCTCCCTGCGGCAGACGACGCCGTTACGATCTTCAAGGACAAGCTGCGCGCGATAACGACCGCCCTGCTCAAGACTGACTTCACTCGACGACAAAACAAGCCGCTGGTCGGGCATGAGTGTCGCCTCTCCGGCCTGCTGCAGATCGGACGTCCCGCCCGCGTCGATCCGGGTCAGAGTAAAACGGTAGAAGACCTCGCGCACCGCATCGGCTTCTGCAGCAGAGGTGAAACGCACCCCCGAAGGGTTTCGGGCGATCGCAATCGCGCACCATACCCCACCGTCCTGGTCGACAGCCTGGAGCAGGGTCCGTGTCGGGGAACCCCTGGTCACGGGCGAGACGGGCCGAGCAAGGACCGACGAAACTAAGACCGGCAAACCTGAGACCGGCGAACCTGAGACCGGCGAACCTGAGACCGCTGAAACTGGGATCAGTGACGCCGGGAGGGGGGACGCCGGGAGGGGGGACGCCGGGAGGGGGGACGCCGGGAGGGGGGCTGCCGAGAGGGGGGACACAGCGACAACAGGCGCGGCTGTCGCGACAACGCCGACGCACAAGACGACGCCAAGCGCTGCGGCCAGGCCGCCTCTGACATAACGCACCATCATGGCTAAACTCCTGCCTATGCAGAGACGCGGGGCCGGACGGCGGCGCTTCCGCCGCCCGGGTCTGCCGCTGTCAAGGGCCTGCTTGGATCACGACGCCGATATTGTTGTGGCCCGTCTGACGCAACACCGCATCCTGGCCGGACCCGACTTGAATCACGGCTGTGGTGTTGTTCACCCCCGCCTGATCAGCGATCGCCCGGTTGTCGCGCCCAAACTGGGCCAAGCCTGCGACATTGCCGTGGCCATATTGATAAATCTGCCCATCCAAACGGCGGCCGTCCTGACCGGTGACCGCAAGATTATCGGTTCCGCGCTGCTCAGTCACAGCGCCGTTGCGGGCGCCGCCTTGCTCCATGCGCAGCGTATTGCGGCGGCCGGTCTGCACAGCCCTGCTATATTGGCCACGGCCGACTTGGCTGATGGCGGCGCCGTTGCGCTCGCCGGTCTGCACGCTCGCCGCCCCATGATCGATCCCGTACTGAGTGATGACGGTGCGGTTCTGGGCCAAGGCTTCAGGGACAAACCCCATCGCCAAAAAGGCGGTCAAGGCGGCGGCGGTCATCAGCTGCTTCATTGTCTTCTCCATAAGCTTTGAGCCTCAATCGGGGGTCCGCTCGCACCGACGCCCTCGATGACAACCATCCTGCCGAACCCCGCCTGAGCCACGCTTAAACGAAAGGATCACACACCGCTCATCACGCCGCGCCGTGGCTTGCTCGTCGCGTCAAGGCATTTGACCTTCGCGCGCGCCCCGCTACCTTCGCGCGCCTTGCTAACGGAGCCCGCCCGGCCATGACCCTTGCTTCCCGCGAAATCCGCCTGAAACGCCGCCCCGTCGGCTTGCCCAAAGCGGAGGACTTCGAGCTGGCGTCGGTGGCGCTGGCTGCGCCCCAGCCTGGACAGGTCCTGGTCCGCAATCACTGGATGTCGGTGGACCCCTATATGCGCGGGCGGATGTATGACAGACCGAGCTATGTGCCTCCCTTCGGCCTTGGGGAAGCGCTGCAGGGCGGGGCCGTCGGCGTGGTGGAGGAAAGCCAAAGCCCCGGGTTCTCGCCAGGCGATCTCGTGGAATCGATGTTCGGCTGGAGAGAGGCTTTTGTCGCCCCAGCGGGCGCCGTGACGAAGCTTCCCAAAACAAGCGCTCCACCGCAGGCGTTTCTTGGGATTCTCGGCATGCCGGGCATGACGGCCTATGGCGGGCTCCTGGAGATCGGTCAGCCCAAGCCGGGCGATGTGGTTTTTGTCTCCGGCGCTGCAGGCGCTGTGGGCGCGACAGTGTGCCAGATCGCCAAAATCAAAGGCTGCGAGGTGATCGGCTCGGTGGGCTCAGACGACAAGGCCGCCTGGCTGAAAGAGCGAGGCGCAGACGCTGCGATCAACTACAAAACATGCGGCGACCTCGCCACGGCTCTGAAGGCCGCAGCGCCAAAAGGGATCGATATCTATTTCGACAATGTCGGCGGCGACCATCTGGAAGCGGCGCTCGAAGCCGCCAGGCCTTTCGCACGCTTCGTCGAATGCGGGATGATCTCAGCCTATAACGACACCACGCCCAAACCCGCTCCCCGCAACCTCATTTATATCGTGGGCAAAAGCCTGCGTATGCAGGGCTTCATCGTCACCCAGTTCATGGGCCTCAAGGATCAGTTCATCACGGACATGACCTCCTGGATCGCTGAGGGACGGCTGAGCTGGCAGGAAACCGTCGTTGAAGGGGTGGAGAACGCGCCAGCGGCGTTCCTGGGCCTCTTCACCGGAGCCAATACCGGCAAAATGCTCGTGAAACTCGCATGAGCGCAGCCCCGCTCCCGCGCATCGGCCATCGCGATCGAGGATGCTCGCCTCGGCGCGCTTGGCCACGCGCGCGCGGGAGGCCCGATCGTGCCCAAACCCTCGCCCCCGTCACCGCGGCGGGCCCCAAGCCTCTGGCTGCAATCAGGAAGCCGCCGGCACAGCGGCGTCCGGGCCGATGCTTTAGCCTTGCGCGACAAAGGTCTGGGCCGCTCTTCCCGCCCGCAGAGCCGGCGGCGGCGGCGGCCCCTTCCCCCTCACAGAAACGGTCTTGTCGCCGAAAGCCTGAAAGCCTCTTTTCATGACCCGTTTGTTTCAGGCGTATGTCATGGTGGACTGGTCCGCCGCGTCGAAGCCCGCGCAAGGAACCGATTCGATCTGGATCGGCGTGGCGAAGCGGAATGTGCGGTTCCAGTTCGTCACCGAAACCCATAACCCCGCAACCCGCGCCGCAGCGGCCAAATTGTTGGGAGATATCCTGCAGGAATTGGCCAAAAAGGGCGAGCGCACGCTCTTGGGGTTTGATTTTCCGCTTGGTTTTCCAAGAGGGACCTCCGCAGCCCTCAAACTGGAAGGACCGCCCTTTCAGTCTCTGACAAACTGGGTGGCCAAAGAAATCAAGGACAAACCCGACAACAGCAATAACCGCTTCCAGGTGGGGGCGAAAATGAACCGGCTGATGACAGGAGAGGCCTTCCCGTTCTGGGGGGCGCCGGCCCGGGAAGCCCAGACCATGCTGTCAGTCAAAAGGCCCCGGGACTACCGGCCCGGAGACGTGCCGGAGTTCCGGTATTGCGAAGAAGCCGCCAAGGGCGCCTCGCCTGTTTGGAAACTTTATTATCAAGGTTCAGTGGGGGGACAGGCGCTCACGGGCCTCCCCCTCGTCAAGAAACTGAAGGACGAACGCGGGGACCGTCTCAAGCTATGGCCGTTCGAACTGGGTTGGAGGCCGCTGACTGCTTCGGACCTGGCCGACGTGGAGGTGGCGGCGGCGGAAGTCTATCCCTCGCTCCTGAAGCCCGCCATTACGAACGGAGAGATCAAGGATCAGGCGCAGGTACGCGCCCTTTGCGAGCATTTCCAAGCCCTCGACGACAAGGGCCGCCTCGGGGCGGCATTTGGTCCGAAGACGGACGACCCACGCCGGACGGCCATCGAGCAAGAGGAAGGCTGGATCTTAGGGGTTTGAGGCCGCCTCAGCTTGACCGGTGGAGCATGTATTGCCGCGCGATCAAGACCAGAACCGACACCATGCTCGCGACGAAAATCGCCGCCATCAGACCCGACACCCCCATCTTCTGGACTTCCGCAAGGTAAAAACCGAGGGGCGGCATAACGATCGCGTAAGCCAAGACATGATTGGCTGTCGGGGCCCAGTTGTCGCCCCGGGCCCGCAGCGCGCTGGCTGCGACGACCTGACCGCCGTCGGGCGGCAAAATAAGGGCCGCCCACAGCATCTGTGCAGCCACCATCGCCGCGATGACAGGATCCGCGCTGAAGGCGCGGGCGATCAGCTCAGGAGCGGTCAGCAGGGCGGCGGCGGCGGCCAGCATCGCCGCAGTGTTGAGCCCGAGGCCGATCCAAGCAGCCCGCGCGGCCTCGACGCGGTTCTTCGCCCCGAGAGCCTCCGAGACTTGCACTGCCGTCGCCGTCGCAAGACCCATCGCGACCATAAACACCAGCGAAAGAATATTCAAAAGAACCGCATAGGACGCGACAGCCCGTTCGCCGATGCGGCCCGCGATCACAGTCATCGCGGAAAAAGCGCCCGCCTCCACGGCTTGGCTGACTGCAGCCGCCACGCCCACGCCCAGGAGCGCGCGAAAAGACACTCCCGGCGCCGTCGCCCCGCCCAGGACGCCCAACGCGCGGGCATCCCTCAGACGCAGGATCCAGACGACCAACGCCGCCGCCAAAAACAACCGCGCACCTACCGTCGCCCAGGCGGACCCCTCCGCGCCAAATGACGGAATGAGGAGGGCGTTTAGGCCGAGATTGACCACATTCGCCACCCACATGATCACGGTCGCCGCCAGGGGCCGCCGCAGAGCCTCGAGGTAGAAAGCGCTGGCCACATAGATGAGGTGGAACGGCAAGGACAGCGCCAAAATGCGCATCACGTCAGCGCTGGGCTCGCTCAGTTCCCTGGCAACGCCCAGAGCAAGCAGGCCCTGCTCGCCGAAAACCCATAGCAGCGCCGCCGCCGCGACCCCCGACGCCAGGGCCAGAACCAACCCGCGGCGCCACACCGCGCCAGAGGCTTCTCGGGCGCCCTCCCCCATCACTCGGGCGGTCAGCACTTGTACCCCGGCCAAGAGCCCAATAGCCGCCACCAAAAATACGGCCGTCGGCGCCCAGCCTAAAGCCTGCCAAGCCAACTGGTCCGGGGCCATCTGGCCGACCATGATCGTGTCGGCCAGCCCCATGCTCATGACGCCCAAACGCCCCAAAGCCACAGGCCCAGCCATCCGCAGGATCGAGGCCCCGATGCGGCGATCGCCAGCAGATAGAGAGAGTGTTTGCCGGATCAGGGACATCTGACGCAGCGGTGTAGGATCTTCAACACACCCCGTCGAGATGCGCTCGGCGCAAGGCTCAGTAAAGCTCGCCCGGCGCCGGTGAGGTCGGCCCCTCAGAAGGCGGCGCGCTCATCGTAGACGTCGCGTTCGGCGCGCCCGGCGCAGAAGCCGACGCCGCCGCAGCCTCCGCCTCCGCCGCGGCTCGGGCGAGCTCTGCAGCCTCCCGCTCACGCTCACGGAACTCAGCCACCTCCAACACATCGGCGCTGTCCAGATAAGCGACGCCCCCATCGTCGGTGCGCACTTGCAGCCAGACCCCGCCATCGCCGACCCGAACACGGCCGATGACCCGCAGGGCGCGACCAGGCCACGCAACCTCTCGGCCGGCGGCAGCGGCCTCTCCTGGCGCAGCGCGCAGGACGACGCGCTCCGTCACGGTTAAGGGATTGGGCCAGCGCCAAGGCTCAACCAGCAAGCCGTTTTCCGTCATCTCCGGATCAGGACCGACAGCGAGGGGACGCTCCTCGGCGACGGCCGCCTCGGCGCCTGCTGTGTCGACGGCGTCTACAGGCGGCGGGGCGACGCGAACAGGCGCCGCCCGCGGGGCCAAACTCACCGCGCCCTGAGCCACGCAAAGAAATCCAATCGCAGCCATGGCGGTCAGACCAAGCACTGAGCCCGTGGGACGGCCCCCTCCCGCGAATCGCCCCGCCGAAGCCCGCGAACCGGCCCATTGGGCCCCGTCGACCTCGTCGACATAAGCTGTTTCCGCCGATAGGCGCTCTTCGGATCGGCGCGCGTCGTTCATTGTTTCTGACCCGGTGGGGAAAGGAGGTTCAGCCAAGGAGACCTCCCGCCCGGCAAAATCCAGGCCGCACCACGCCCATGGCGACCTACTCGGCCGCCGCCGCAGCGCTCGGGCTTCGGACCCCGCCGAGGGCCTCCGCCACCAGAAAGGCGAGATCAAGAGCCTGCTCGCCGTTCAGCCGCGGGTCGCAATGGGTGTGGTAGCGCGAGGACAAGTCCTCTTCCCTTATCAGGCTTGCGCCCCCAAGGCATTCTGTGACTTGCGCCCCCGTCATCTCCACATGCACCCCACCCGGATAGGCCCCTTCAGCCGGAAGGATCTGCATAAAGGCGGCTACTTCCTCCAAAATTCGGTCAAACGGACGCGTCTTGAAACCCGATCCCGTCTTAAACGTGTTGCCGTGCATGGGGTCGGAGGACCAGACCACAGCGCGCCCCTCGCGCTGCACCGCCTTGACCAGCCGCGGCAGGCCGGCGCCGATCTTGTCCGCGCCGAAACGGGCGATGAGGGTCAATCTGCCCGGTTCGTTGGCGGGATTGAGAACCTCGATCAGACGCAACAAGTCGTCCGGCTCCAGGCTTGGGCCGCACTTCAGGCCGATCGGGTTCTTCACGCCGCGGCAAAACTCAATATGCGCTCCGTCCAATTGACGGGTCCGGTCGCCAATCCAAACAAAATGGGCGCTTGTGTCGTACCAGTCCCCGCTCGTGGAATCGATCCGGGTCATCGCCTGCTCATAACCCAGCAAAAGAGCCTCGTGGCTGGTGAAGAGCTCCGTCTGGCGCATCTGCGGGCTGGTCGCGGGCGTGATCCCACAGGCGGCCATGAACGCAAGGGTTTCGGTGATGCGGTCGGCGAGCTTGGCGTAACGCTGCCCTTGCGGACTTTCCGCGACAAATCCCAAGGTCCAGCGATGCACATTATGGAGGTCGGCGTACCCTCCCGAGGCGAAAGCCCGCAACAGGTTCAAGGTCGCCGCAGACTGCGCATAGGCCTTCAATAGACGTTGCGGATCGGGCTTGCGGGCCTCAGGGGTGAAATCCATCCCGTTGATATTGTCGCCGCGATAGGCGGGCAAGGTCACGCCATCCCGGGTTTCGCTCGCCTCAGATCGCGGCTTGGCGAACTGGCCTGCGATCCGTCCGAGCTTCACGACAGGTTTCGCTCCTGCGAAGGTCAAGACGACCGCCATCTGCATCAAGGCGCGAAAAGTGTCCCGGATCTGGTCGGGGTGGAACTCCTTGAAACTCTCCGCGCAGTCCCCGCCCTGGAGCAAAAACGCATCGCCCGCAGCCACTTCCGCCAGTTTCTGCTTCAAAGTTCTCGCCTCGCCAGCAAACACCAGCGGCGGATAACCTGATAATTCTTTCTCCACGGCCGCCAGCTCGGCGACGGAGGGATAATCGGCGGGAATATGCTTGGCGGGCTTGTCGCGCCACGTCGAGGGAGACCAGGGCTTGCTCATGGCGTCACCGTAGCAAATCCCGCCCCATCCGCACAATTCGCCTGTATTTGATCTTCAACAGACCATTGTAGGGGCCCATGCCGATAGACACATTCGTGACGGAATTGTTATCTCTTTGGTGTGGATCAGGGGAAGGGGTATGACCGCATCCGCCTATCTGGCGTTTGAACCGGAAGACCAAGCCCTCGCCGACACAATCGGCGCGGCGCTGGTGGCGGACGGCTTAAGCTACGCTGTTCCTACCGCAGACACGCGCCGGCTGGAGCAGTCGAGCATCCTCGCCGCCGCAGTGGCTGACAGCCGCAGCCTGGTGGCGATCCTGTCCGACGCCTCCGGCCGTGCGCAGACCGCCAAGCGCGAAACGCTCGCCGCGCTGAATAATGGAAGACCCGTGGTGCCGGTGCTGGCCAGCGACGGGGCCTCGCAGAGCTGGGGCGGCCTGCCGTTAGATCTCGACGCCGCCATCGATCTGCGGGCGGGGCCAAGCCCCGAGCGGCTCGCAGCGGTCGCCGCGGCCGTTCGCGCCGCCCATGCCCCAGGCCGCGTCGTCGCCATGCTCAACATCAAAGGCGGGGTCGGCAAAACAGTTCTGTCGGCTAATCTCTTCTCCGCCGCCCATCTGTTCGATCACCGCAGCGTCGCGTTCATCGATCTCGATCCGCAGCACAATCTTTCGCAGTATTTTCTTCCCGCCGAGGAACGGAATGAGTTACGGGCGGAGAACCGCACCATCTACGGCGTGATGATGGCGAAAGGGCCGAACGCCGCCGCAAGGAGCGAGTTCTTGAACCTCGCTGCGCCAATCAACCGCTCCCGCGGGATGGGCCGGGGCCAGTTTGATCTGCTCGTCGGCGACGAACGGCTCTTTGAGTTTACCCTCGATGAACCCGCCACCGTCGACAAGCACGCCGCATTCGCCCGTTTCCAGGCGCTGATTGCAGCCTTGCGCGCGCGCTACAGCGTAGTCGTGATCGATGTGAACCCATGCGCCACTTTCCTGACCCGCTGCGCCATCGCCGCCGCGGACCATATCGTGGCGCCGGTGCGGCCGGAGAAATACTCGCTGACGGGCCTGACGATGCTGGAGCAAGTCGTGCGAGCCGTGCGTGGCCGCCCTGTGAAACCCTCTGAATTCACCGTCGTTCTCAATGGGGTCAATGATCGCACCCGCTCGCCGCTTCCAGGCGATGTCGACGCCTTCACCCGCGCCGAAATCGCCGCCGCTCCGTTTTTCGGCTCCACCTTGATCGAGACCGCCATCCCTTATTCGGGGGCTCTGCGGGCGGCGCCCATGGATCGGTTCGTGGTGAACCCCATCAATGTCACCGCTCTGATGCGGGAGCGGCAGCGGGATGTGAAAGACAGCCTTGCGCGGGCTGCAGCAGAAATCCTGAAACGCGCGGGGGCGGCGTGAGCAAAGCCTCCGCTCCCGGCCCACGAGCCCTTCGCAAGGCCGCAGCAGCCCTCACCGAGGCGGAGCTGAAGGCGCTGCTGACTTATGTTCGGACAAGGACCAACGACAAGCTGCTCGCGATCGCTGCGGGAAAGCCAAAAGCGAAGCCGAAAACCAAACCCGTCCCCCAGGGGCTTACTGCCGAAATCCTCGCCCTGATGCAGCCGATCCTTGGGCCGGCTCAAGAGAAAGCGGAGCTCTTGCTGGATGCGTGCGGCGCGCCGCCTGAGGTGAAGGCCAAAACCCTCGGGGAAGCCCTTCGCAAACTGCGACGCACCAAGAGCGATGATCAAATCCGTGCGACAGCGCAGGAATTGATGGCGCGGATCGCGAAGCGGCACGGCATGCGCGAGACGGTCACATGACGCAAAGTGTTCAGTAATCGAAAAGCTTCTTGTCTCGGTCTATCCGCCTCTGCGCAGAAGCAGCGATAAGATCGATGAGGGCCGGTTTCAGCGCCCCTTCGGCCTGACCCGCCGGATCAAGATTGTGCTCGGCGATCAGCCCGCGCAACGCCTCAGCGCTGACGCCCTTGGCGTCAAGGACAGCGCGCAGAGCCGCTTCCCCCTCTTTCTGCAAAAGCCCCACCGGGTTCGGTAAAGCCGCTGGCGCAGGCGCGGCCTCCGTCTCGGTCGCGGTCTCGGTCTCGGTCTCCGTCTCGGTCTGGGTTTGGGTCTGGGCGACAATAGTCCCCAAGTCCTCTTCTGACGCCTCCCGCAAAGAGCGGTGCGCACGGAACACGCCATCGAGCCGCTCGGCGAAGGCGGGGTTACGTCTCGCCTCCCTGCGAATTTCGGTCAGGAACCGGTCTAAGGTACGGTTCAGGCTCATCTTCTTAGACCCTCAAGGCCCCACGCTTCAGGCGGGCGCCAGCGCCAGCTTGTCGATGAACTCATCACCCAAGCGTTTCACAATCGGGGCCATCGCGCCGTACTTGCGCTCAAAGGTGCGGGGCGTGTCGCTCCACTCGGCGGCGCGGGCGATGTCGACATGCTGCGGCACCCGGGTCACAAACATGGCCTCGCCAAGATTCTCGGCCAAAAGATCGGCCTCGGACCGATGCAGGCTCATGGCCTCGTCATATTTGGTGGCGAGCACGAAGAGCCGGCTGTCTCCGCCGCGGCGCTCATTGATCAGACGCAAAGCCCGCTTGCGGAAGCTGATCAAACCAAGCCGCGAGACATAATCGGGGATGGTTGGAACCAAAATCGCATCCGCAGCGATCAAAGCCGCTTCGGCGAAGAGCGAAATCCCAGGCGGACAGTCGATGAAAATGGTGTCGTAGTCGCTCATCACCATCCGCAATCCTTGCGCGAAGCGCTCGCAGATCCACTTCTGAATGGCGTCGATGTGGAAGCCCCGCTTCACGAAGCTTTCAATCATATCGCGTTCGACAATGCGAAACTCAGGCGCGGCCGCGACAAGATCAATGTCGGGAGCGCCAACAAGGTCGGTCACCTTCTTCGAGATCAGCGATCGGAACGGCACAGGCTGTTGCTGAAGGGCGAAGGCCTCGAAATAGAAGTCCAAGGTGCGTTCGTCTTCGCGCAGCGCGTCCCAGCGCTCGGGACCACCAATCATGATCGACGCATTGGTTTGAGGATCAAGATCAATCACCAAGGTCCTCTGGCGGTGGTGCAGGCCCAAAGTCTCGGCGAGGCCGACCGTGGTGGTGCTTTTGCCCACCCCGCCCTTCATGTTGATCACGGAAACCAAACGCGCCGGCATTCTGCAGCCCCTATATTCGCCTGACCGCATCTCCAGCGGCGGACCGCGGGCAGGGATGGGATCAGAGGGTGACTTTTTGGTTAAAGCAAGGGGGAGCTTAAGCGCCGCGCAGCGCAAGGGGAGCGAACTTCTCCCGCATCGTCACAAGCTCTTCGGCCGCTGTTGGATGAAGCGCGCAGGTCGCGTCCCACTGCGGCTTGGTCAAACCCGCCTGCACAGCAATCGCAGCGAGCTGAACCATCTCGGCTGCCTCCGGTCCCGCGACATGCACCCCCACCACGCGCTGGGTCGCGGCCTCCACCACGAGCTTCATCAACATCCGCTCCTGATTGTCAGGCAAAATATGTTTCATCGGGCGAAACACGGTTTTGTAAATGTCCACGCGGCCCAAGACGCGGCGCGCCTCCGTCTCGGTCATGCCGACAACCCCTACTTGCGGCCGGGTGAACACAGCGCTCGGAATGTCGCGGTGGTCAAAGGCGGTGGGCCGATCATTAAATATGGTGTCGGCGAAGGCTTGGCCCTCGCGGATCGCCACCGGGGTCAAATTCACCCTGTCGGTGACGTCGCCGACCGCGAAAATCGACGCGATATTGGTCTGGGAGTACGCGTTGACCGCAATCGCGCCGCGCGGGCCCATCGCGACCCCAGCCGCCTCAAGCCCCAGGCCTTGGGTATAGGGTTCGCGGCCCACCGCCATCATCACAAGATCGGTTTCCAGCCGCATCCCATTGGCGAGCGCGGCCATCTTGCGGCCATTTGCGCGGACGGAGACCTCCTGCAACACTGTGCCGGTCACCACGCTGATCCCTGCATTCTTCAAACCCGCATGCACATGGACCCGAACATCGTCGTCAAAGCCATTGAGAACGGTCTCGCCGCGATAGACGAGGCAGACTTCCGCACCCAGGCCTTGGAAAATGGATGCGAACTCGACCGCGATATAGCCGCCGCCGGCGATCACGACATGCTTGGGCAACTCGGCGAGACCGAAGGCCTCGTCGGAGGTGATGGTGTGCTCTACGCCCTTGAGATCCTTTGGACGCCAAGGCCGTCCGCCCGTCGCCACAAGGATGCGCCTCGCGGTGACGCTGCGCCCATCTTTAACAAGCCGGACCGTGTTAGAGCCCAAAAGCTCCGCCCGATCGTGGATCACCTCCACGCCCGCGTTGTTGAGATTGCGTAGATAAATCCCCGAGAGGCGGTCGACTTCGCGGGCGACATTCTCCCGCAAGACCGCCCAATCAAAGCGCGCCCACTCCACAGTCCAGCCATAGCCCTTGGCGTCTTCGAACGCCTTGGCGTATTCAGAACCATAAACGAGCAGTTTTTTCGGCACGCAGCCGCGGACGACGCAGGTTCCGCCTATGCGAAACTCCTCCGCGACAGCCACTTTCGCTCCCGCCGTCGCCGCCACCCGCGCAGCGCGTACCCCGCCTGAACCCGCGCCGATGACAAAGAGGTCGAAGTCGAAGCTGGCCATGCGAAAAAGCTTCCTGCTTTAAAAAAAGGGGGCGCCAGGCGCCTGCTCTGGGCGAGCAAGTGGAGACAAACGGGTCGAAAGACAACGCATCGATGACAGGTTCGGGCGCTCGACCCTTTCTCGATCGGCCCATCCTTCGCCTTCGGCCCATCCTTCGCCTTCGGCCCATCCTTCGCCATCGGCCGACAGAGGAAGCAAAGGCCAGGAGAGACGCCGCGACCGGGGCTGGGCGCCCGCCTTGAGGGCCATACCGGCTCACACCACAATGGCTTCATGGGCAAGACCAATGAAAAGCCCATGCTCGACCACGCCGGGCGTGGCGTCGAGCAGCGCCGCCAAGGCGCTCGGCTCTGGGATCAGGGCCGCCTGGCAGTCGAGAATATGGTTTCCGCCATCGGTGATGAACGGCGCTCCGTCCTTGTAGCGAAGGCTCAGCACATCACGCGCGCAGCCCGCAGCGCGTAAAGCCTCCGCCACCTTGGCTGCGGTCAGCGGCCACGCAAAGGGGGTCACCTCTACTGGCAACGGGAAGCGGCCCAACCGGGGCGTGCGTTTGCCTGCGTCAGCGATGACGATGAAACGCGCCGCAGCGGCGGCGACGATCTTTTCCCGCAGCAACGCGCCGCCGCCGCCTTTGATCAGGTTGAGCGCCGGGTCGATTTCGTCGGCGCCGTCCACCGCGAGGTCAAAGCGGGTCTCAGGACCAGGCTCGAGAAGCGGGACGCCGGAAGCACGGGCCAAATCGGCAGTGGCCTCAGAGGTGGCTACCGCTCCGGCGATGCGAAGACCTGCTTTAAGCCGCAAGCCCAATCCCCTGACGAAATGCGCTGCGGTGGAGCCGGTACCCAAACCCAGCGTCATGCCCGGCTGCACCAACTCAAGCGCCTTGAGCGCCGCCTCGCGCTTGGCCTCGTCGGCGGTCATGGCTTCCCCCTCCCGGCGCGCTCGGCCTTTTTCCGTTCGCGGAACGCTTTCGCCCAGCCCGGAACGGACTTTTGCGGGCTCCTTGAAACGACCAAAGCATCGGGCTCCACATCTTTGGTGATGACGCTGCCCGCGCCGGTGATCGCTCCGGCGCCGATCCGCACCGGCGCCACAAGGGCGGTGTCGGAACCGATAAAGGCGTCCTCCCCGATCACAGTGTGGTGCTTGTCAAAGCCGTCATAATTGCACGTGATCGTGCCGCATCCCAAATTCGCTCTCGCCCCGACCTCAGCGTCGCCAACATAAGTCAGATGACTAGCCTGGGCTTTCTCATGAAACACGGCGTTCTTCACCTCGACAAAATTGCCGATCTTGACGTGAGCCCGAAGATCCGCCCCAGGCCGCAAGCGCGCAAAAGGCCCAAGCTGCGCCCCCGGCCCCACTGTCGCCCCCTCCAGGTGACAATGCGCTTTAATGTGAGCGCCCGCCGCGACGCTGACCCCTGGACCGAAAAAGACATGCGGTTCAATCACCACATCCGCCTCAATCGCCGTGTCATAACTGAAATAAACGGTGTTCGGATCAATCATAGTGACGCCCGCCAGCATCGCCTCCGTCCGCGCCCGGTTTTGGAACACCGCCTCCGCTTGCGACAGCTCCAGCCTCGAATTGACGCCCAAAACCTCGGTTTCCGGACACCCTACATAGCGTGTAGCGAAACCTGCTGAACGCCCGAGCCCGACAATATCGGTCAAGTAATATTCCTTTTTGGCGTTGTCGGCGCGCACCATGGACAAAAGCTGCATCAGAAGCTTCGCGTCGGCCAGAAAGACGCCAGAATTACATAAATTGACCGCTTTTTCTTCAGCGTCAGCATCCCTTTCCTCAACGATGCGGGCGATGCGGCCCTGCTCGTCTTCGATCAATCGCCCGTAGCCCGCGGGGTTCTCCGCGCGAAAGCCCAAAACCACGACGCCGCCATGGACGGCCCGCACCGCCGCCATCGCCTGCAGCGTCTCGGGGCGGATGAGCGGAGTGTCGCCATAGAGCACCACCACATCGCCCTCGAAGTCCGAAAGCGCTTCCCTGGCCGCCAAAACCGCATGTCCAGTGCCCAGAGGCTGGGCCTGGACGGCGATCTCCGGCGGACGTTCGGCTCGCTCAAGATGAGCACGAACCTGGGGGGCATGGGGCCCCACCACCACAATCCTGCGATCGGCGCCAAACGACTGCGCGGCTGCAAGGGTCCAATCAATCATCGCCCGAGCGCCGACCTTGTGCAAAACTTTCGGCAAGCTGGACCGCATCCGCGTGCCTTGGCCGGCGGCGAGGACAATAACGGCGCAGGCGGGCATGGGACCAACTCCTGTTGCTTGTGCGTCTACGGGTTGCGGACTAGCTCAGTTCCAGCCACAGCGCAAAGCGCAGAGGGCTCAGGGCTCAGGGCTCAGGGCTCAGGGCAAGGGGATCGCAGGATGCGGGAGGGAGAGCTTTCAGGCGCCACAGTGGTGTTCGACCTGGACGGCACGCTGGTGGACACAGCGCCCGACTTGTTATGCGCGCTCAACCAAACCCTCGATCTTGAGGGGTTGCCGCACGCAAGCCTCGGCCAAATGCGGGCTATTGTGGGTCAAGGGGCGCGGAAAACCATCGAACGCGCAGCGGGACTTTCAGGCGTGCGCTTCTCCTCCGCCCGGCTTGACCAATTAACGGAAGCCTTTGTCCGCTTCTATCGGGCCGATATCGCAGCCGAAAGCCAGCCCTTTCCAGGCGTGGAGGAAACGCTCCTGGCGCTGCAGGGCGCTGGCGCAAGGCTTGCGGTATGCACCAATAAGCGAACTGAGCTCTCGGTAGAGCTTTTGCGGGCCCTCGAACTTGAGGAGCGATTTTCCGCCATCGTCGGGGCGGATGCGGTGCAGAACAGCAAACCACACCCCGAACATTTCCGCGAAACCGTGGCTCGGGCGGGGGGCGTGATCCGCGATTCGATTATGATCGGGGACTCCGCCCCAGATGTGGCGAGCGCCAAAGGCGCTGGCGCGCCTGCCCTCGCCGTGACGTTCGGCTATACCGAAACACCCGTGGAAAAGCTGGGCGCAGACGGTCTCATCGATGATTTCCGCACCGCCCCCAGCCTCATTCTCAGTTTGCTCAGGCGGCGCTGATCACACTCCGCGAGATCAATGACCCAGAAGACACGGTTTTTGCGTGCGGCTTTCCAAAACAACGAACTTGCGGCGAGCCAACGCCTCCAGCGCGCGACGCCGACCCATCGCTTGCGGGACGCGTCGCGCGTTTGTCAGGCGAACTCCTCATCCGCTCCGGTCAGTTCCGGACGCCGCTTCGGCATGCCGTTCACCATGTCGCTGCGGACATCGGTGCGCGCAGAACGCATCGCGGGCGTGAAACCAGCCTCGATAAGCTTCACGTCCACCTTGTAGCCGCGCTCGCGCCAATATTCCTCGATGCGCTGTTTCAGCCGACGCGCACCATCCTGATTGCAGAAGTCATGATCCATGACCTAAGCACCTCCAAAATAGGGCCGCCGGCACCTGCGTCCCTTTGCGTTAACCCCAGCCACGTCCCGACGTCGCCTTCCCTGCCCACTGCATTAAACAAGCCATTTCAACTTGCTCTCACCCCGGGTTTGTGAAGCGTTTGTGATCGAGGTTCAAGCGAAACCTCTCACCGCAAGGTTAGGTTCTCGCTCCAACGTTCCTCTCGCGACACGCGCTTTCCCTCAAAAGGGAAATATTTACCCTTAACGGATGGCTGGACAAAAACGCACGGGCTCAAAACCCTTCCAACCCGACCTTTCTGGGCGCTCGTATAGCGGATTGGCGGAACCTGGCGAGGTATTTTGTTTCTTATACTCGTTACAAAAAGTGAACCCCGCCCGCGCTGCCGCCACGACTGGGGCCTGTCGCGGGGTGCGCTTTGACGCGTTGCGCGCCCAATCGCGGCCAAGCGCGCGCTCAAACGCATCCTCACGCGGGGCGTCGCCCGGTCCATTCCTTGCCAAAATGTGATCGGCCCGCCCCCTTTGGCGACTGTCGATACAGCCGGTTGCACGCCGCAGCGACATTTCCCCAAGAAGCCGCTCCCGCTAACGGCGCCGCGCATCGCTTTGCACGCGGCATGGGAAAACCGTTCAGTGCGCATGCTGTGGCGGCAGAAGAGCTCGTCGCTGAGATGCGCGCCTCGATCCTTGGCGCGCATCTCGGCTTGAAGCCGGATCGCCTTAGCGATCACGCATCCTGTGTTGGCCTTTGGATGAAACTGCTGAAGGACGAGAAGCGGGCGTTTCTCGCTGCAGCAGCACAGCCGCAGACCGCAGTCGATTGGGTGCTCGATAAAGCGGGCGCTCGGGCCGGCTGTGGATCTCCGCAGGACAATGAAGCCGACGGAGCCACATGCTCGGTTGGAGGAGCTGTTTCCGCTCACTCCGACAGCCGGCGCCACAAGGCTCGCCGACGCCCTCCCCATGACCGCCCGGCCGGCGGCCGCCCATACCCTTGGCCTTCATGCTCTCAGCTAGGTCGAAATAGATCAGGGCCCGTCGCCGAGCTCCAGCGCATTGACGCCGATGAGCCCCTTGAGGCCTTCGCAGAGAATGGCCCGCTCGGTTATTGGGAAAGGCTGGGGCCGCCAGGCCAAGGCCAGGGCGTAGAGCCCATGCGTTTCGCTGGCGTCATGGGAGATGAGCGCATCGTCACGATCATGACGGATGAAATCGGCCAAGCTCATAACGGGATGGTCGCAGGCTTCGTCGGGATGGGGAGAGGACATCGGACGATCATGAAGATGACCATAGCATGAGCGCCAGAGCGCTCGTTCTTCCCGCGGTTCCCGCATGATACCGATTGATTCGGGCACCCCCGCGCCTTCGCGTGGGCCAGGCTCTCGTCGCTCCGCGCCCGCGCCACGCGGTCGAAAGCGCAACGCGCGCCTCGCGACCCTTCTGGCGTCGATCCTTGGCGCCTCACCGACCGACCGATGTTGAGCGCGACGCGACCAACAAGACATTATTCGCCAAATCTGTCGCGGAGTTGACGCCGATCAATGTCAGCCTGTTCAGCGGTAGAACGCCTTCGCACTCTAACAAGCTTCAATGGTAGGACCATCGGGGCCAGAGGCCAGGACCGGACACAAACACGAAGACCGCCCCATTTGCGTGTTGTTGGCCGAACCCCTTCCCGCCTAAGCTTGCGGCTGGCCCCCTCGAACCAGCCTCCCCGGCAAAGCCCCCGTGTGCTCGCCGCCTTCAAAGGAAGCAATCCCTCGCTTGAACGTGAAATCGTAGCCCAATGCGTCTTGCAACAAGCGTGTTCCACCGGCGGGAAGATCAGCAACGCTCCGAGGCGACCGCAAAGACAAGCGATCCAGGTCGATAACGTTGAGGTCGGCGAGATAGCCGGGCGCGATCACGCCACGATCAAACCAACCAACGTGGCGCGCCGGCCGTTGTGTTTGCTGGTGAACGATAAACTCTACCGGCAGCCGCGGCCCCCTCGTCCGTCCCTTCGTCCAATGCGCCAACGCAGTGGTGGGGAAAGTGCCGTCGCAAATAAAATTGCAGTGCGCGCCGCCATCGGACAAACCGAACAGTGCGTGCGGCGAGGTCATCATCGCACGTACGTCCTCGAGATCGCCGTGCGCGTAATTGTTGAGCGGCAAGTAGAACATCGTCGCGCCGCCATTTTCGATCAACCGATCATATGCGTGTTCCAGAACGGGTTTGCCAAGCCTTGCAGCTTCTGCGGCGAGAGAGTGGTCTGGCGTCGGCTCGTAATCCGGCTGCTCGCCAAAGGGAAACAGGCGATTGAAAGCGGATAAGGCGATGCGCGCCAGACCATCGGGTAGATGCACCGGATGCTCTGCTATCACTCGCTCACGGCGCACCGGCTCATGAAGCGCGACTAAGCGCTGCGACAGTGGAGAACGAAAGTTTGCAGACTTAGTTTGCAGACTTCGCTCCGGCCCTTGAAAAACAAGGCCGGAAATGGTGGGCGCGACAGGGATTGAACCTGTGACCCCCTGCGTGTGAAGCAGGTGCTCTCCCGCTGAGCTACGCGCCCGCACCAAACCATCGTTTAGGGGCGCCGCGGTCGCCCCGTCAAGCGCAGCCAGAAAACCCCGTCCGCTTGTCCGCAGCAGCCCACTGCTTGACGGAGGCCGCCCTCGGGGCGACAAACCGCTGACTTGCGAATAATTCGCAGAAAATGGCGGGTATGGCCGATGCTACTTCTCTCTTTGTCCAGGCGAAGGGTTTCTCGCGGCGGCCTCGCCGTTGGCCTTCTAAGCGCCTGCGGTCTTCTCCTCGCCGCCTGCGGCGGCGCCCCCCCTAGGGAACCGGACGAGACGCAACGGGTCGTGAATGTCTACACGTCCCGGCACTATGACGCCGACCAACGTCTCTACGCCCTCTTCACCGCGCGTACAGGGATTGAAGTACGCACCCAAGAAAAGCGCGGTGAAGAGCTTTTAGCGCTCTTGCAGGCTGAGGGCGACCAGTCTCCAGCCGACCTGATCGTCACGGTGGATGCTGGCAATCTTTACCGGCTGCAAGAGGCAGGGCTCCTTGCGCCCCTCGCCTCCGCCGCCATCGCAGACGCCGTCGACGCGCGCTACCGAGACCCCAATGGTCGCTGGACCGGTTTCTCCCGACGGGCGCGGGTCATCGCCTATCGTCTCGACGCCGTGGACCCTTCATCGATCACAAGCATGGACGATCTCGCCAATCAGGCTTTTCGGGGCCGCGTTTGCGCCCGCTCCTCCACCAATATCTATAATCTCTCGATGCTGGCCGCACGCATCGAGCGGCATGGTCCCGACGCAGCCCTGGTCTGGGCGCAAGGCGTCGTCGCCAATTTCGCGCGGGCGCCGCGGGGCGGTGACACCGATCAGCTCAAAGCGATCGCGGCCGGTGAGTGCGACCTCGCCATCGTCAATCATTACTATCTCTTGCGCATGCAGCGCTCGGAAGACCCCGCGGAACGAGAAGCCGCCGCCCTGATCGGTATGACGTTCCCCGACCAGGGCCCCAATCAGCCCGGGGCGCACGTCAATATCTCAGGCGCGGGCGTCGCCGCTCACGCCCCACACCCCGCCGAAGCCCAGGCGCTGCTCGAATTCCTGGTCAGCACCGAGGCGCAGAGCCTCCTCGCTGAGCTCAACGAAGAGTTCCCCGTCAGGCCAGATGCGCCGCTCCCAGAGGCTCTGGCCGCCATCGGGCCTCTGCGCGAGGAGACGACGCCGCTGTCTGCTTTGGGCCAGCATCAGGCGGAGGCAGCCCGCGTCTTTGAAGCCGCCGGATGGCCATAACCAAGCTTGAGCCTTCGTTGAACGCACCCGCAAACTCCTCAAAACCAGTCAGCGGGCGCGGATCATGGCCAGGCCTCTCCGTTTTGGGGGCGCTGGCGGGGCTTGTTTGCGCCGCTCCAGCCGTCTTGGTGATCGCCGGGGCACTCAGCTCCGGCCCGACATCCCCCCTCCCGTTTTTCTGGGCGAGCGTCGCAGGCTCTTTCGGCCTCGCCGTCGTCGGCGGCGGCTTCGCCGCGCTGCTCGGCGTCATAAGCGCCTGGCTTGTAGCGATGTGCGCGTTCCCGGGTCGGCGCTTCTTCTCCTGGGCGCTCGTTCTGCCGCTGGCAGCGCCTGGCTATGTCTTGGCCTACGCCTACGCCGCCCTGACCTGGGCCGGAGGGCCTGCGCCCCTCTCTGTGAGCGGTTTTTGGGGGGCGGCCTGGATCTACGCCCTCGCCTTTTATCCTTATGTCTATCTCGCGGCCCGAGCGGCGTTTGCAAGCCAATCCGCGTGCGCGCTCGAAGCCGCCCGCAGCCTCGGGGCCTCGCCCCTCGCGATGGCGCTGAAAGTGGCGGCTCCGTCGGCATGGCCAGGTGTTGCCGCAGGAACAGCGCTCGCGGTCATGGAGATCCTCGCTGATTTTGGCGTGGCGCAATATCTGGGAGTGTCGACGCTGACGACAGGCGTATTCCGGGCGTGGTTCTCCAAGGCCGAACCACAGACCGCTCTCCAACTCGCTTCGCTGCTCCTCACAGCCGCCGTGGGGCTTCTGGTTGTGGAGCGACTCTTGCGGGGGAGAAGGGGCTTCGCAGGGGGATCGGCCCGGTGGCGGCCATTGCCGCGTTATCGGTTGGGCGCCTTTTGGACCGCTGTCGCCTTTTTATTCTGCGCCGGTCTGCTCACACTTGCGGTGATCGCGCCATTGGGCTGGCTCATCCGGCTCGCCGCGCTGCGACCCTTGAGCGATCTCGCGCTCCTGGCCGAGCCGCTGGGCAATGCGCTTATCCTCGCCGGGGCGGCGGCTCTGGTCACGCTGCCGCTCGCGGCCATCCTCGCCGCCGCGGCGCGGCAACCAGACCCTCTTCGTGCTCGCCTTGGGCAAGGCGGGCTCTTCCTCGCCGGCATGGGCTACGCCGCACCAGGGGCGGTCATCGCCCTTGGCGCCTTGGCCGCCTTCGCAGCTGCTCGAGAGGCCGGTTTGGTTGGCGGGCTCTCAGGGGCGACAGCCTTCGCAGCCCTTCTATGGACCTACGCGGCGCGCTTCGCCGCGCCCGGAGCGCAACCGATCGAGGCCGGGCTCTCCCGGGTCAGCGCCTCGTTGGGCTTCGCCGCGCGCACCTTGGGCGCCGGCCCGGTTCGCCGCTTTTGGGCGGTCGATGCGCCGATCGCGGCGCCAAGTGTCTTGGCGGCGGCGCTCATTGTCTTCGTTGAGGCTCTGAAAGAGCTACCCGCCACTTTGATCCTGCGTCCCTTCAATTTCGACACCTTGGCCGTCAGGGCCTACGCCTACGCCTCGGACGAACGCCTCACACAGGCCGCCGCCCCGGCCCTTCTGATCGTGCTGGCGGGCCTCCTGCCCACCCTGCTCCTATCCTCCCGTATCGAGCGCGCCCGCGCAGGACGCCGCCCATGAGCCCGGCCCTGGCGCTTGTCGGCGTGAGCCGTCGCTATGGTCCCTTAGCGGGGCTGCGTCAGGTGACGCTGAGCGCCCCCGACAAGGGTGTTCTCGCCGTTCTTGGAGCATCCGGATCCGGCAAGAGCACGCTCTTGCGGGTGATCGCGGGACTTGAACCGGTGGACGAAGGCCAGATCCAGCTGAGCGGCCGGGTCGTCTCGCGCCGGGGATTTACAGAGCCGCCAGAGGCACGCCGGGTGGGCCTCGTGTTCCAGGACTACGCTCTCTTTCCGCATATGACGGCGGTGCAGAATGTTCGGTTTGGTCTGTCCCGGGACCCGCCGCAGAAGCGCGCCGCCATCGCGAACGAGTGGCTCGACGCGGTGGGGCTCGCCGCCAAGGCCAACGCCTATCCGCATGAATTGTCGGGCGGGGAACAACAGCGGATCGCTTTGGCCAGGGCGCTGGCGCCAAAACCATCTGCGCTGCTCCTCGATGAACCCTTCTCCGGACTCGATCCGGTGTTACGCAGCGAGCTGCGGGACCTGACCCGACGGATCGCCAAGGAAACCGCAGGCGCCTTCGTGTTCGTCACCCATGATGCGGAAGAGGCGCTGTTCATGGCCGATCATCTGGCGGTGATGGCGCATGGGCGGCTGGTGCAGGCGGACGAGCCACGCTCGCTCTATGAACGGCCAGCGACCCTCGCGGCGGCGGCCGCGCTGGGGCCCGTGAACCAGTTTGAGGGCGTCGTGCGTGAGGGACGCCTCGCAACGCCTTTTCTTGATTTCCCCGCCCCATCCCTGACCGATGGGACGCGCGCGACGGCCGTCGTTCGGGTGGAAGCCCTCGCGGCGACGCCGGGGCAGCGCTTTCTGGTGGCGGAACGGCGTCCGCAGGGCGCTCGGGATCTGGTGATGGTGCGCTGCGAAAAAAGCGGCGTTTTGTGGCGGGCGCTGATCCCCGCCGCCTCGCCAGCCATGGCGAGGTGCGAGGTGTCTGCGCCCCCAAGCTCGCGCCTGGTCTTTCCTACCCCGGACTCTCAAAGCTAGGAGGCGCATCGGGGCGCGAACTCTGAGTTTTCTTTTTGCAACAAAGTCAAAGCGCAGAGCGAAAGCCCACCCCGATGCAAACAGAGTGTGGCTCTGGGGTGGGGAACGGCGCCGTGAGACAGTCTGGAGCGCTCTTCCTTGGATAAAGAGGAGTGGAGCATGGACGGCAAGAACACGGGGTCTTTGGGCGCGAGGGAGGCCACGGACCCCGTCGGCGCGCGCTTTGACTCTCACGGTCAGCACGCGCCGCCGGTCGCTGCGTCAGCGCCAATTGGCCAGCACTTGACCATTCCTGAAGACCGGACCAATCATCGCCCAGCCGAAAGGCTGCTCACACTGGACGACGCCCATTCTGGAATGAGCGGTCGAAGTGATCGGAACGCGCAAGTGGCGTTCCACGACACCACGATACGCCACTTTACCCCTCAACGCCGTCACCAACTTTCGCGCATAGCTCTGCGACTACTCCTGGGTGGTGGATGCCATTTGAATTGAATTGCGTACTGAATTAGGACCACAACGACGATAGCGGCGCGGCCCACAACCTATCTCCTACCTCCTGAAACTGATCGCCCTTGTGGAGCAAGACGCCAGCGACGAAACTCGCACCGAGAGCATCGCGCATTCGTTTGAGACCAGCAAAATCTTTCGGCTGCACCGTTGCGCTTGGCTTCACTTCCACACCAGCGACCCCTCCTGGGCCCTTTTCGAGAACGAAGTTGACCTCTGCTTGATCCTTGTCTCGATAGTGGCTGATGGAGACTCGATCGCCGCCAAGCGCTGCTGCCTTGCGCAGTTCACTGTGGACGAAACACTCCAGGAGTGCGCCAAAGGCCTGCCGATTGCGCGAAAGAGATGGAACATCTTGTCCCCGCAGGGCGGCCAGAAGACCAGAGTCCTGGAAGTGAAGCTTCGGCGTCTTGATGAGACGCTTCAGGCCATTGCCATGCCAAGGTCTTACACGACTGATGACAAAGAGCTTCTCAAGAAGCGCGATCCAGCGATCGATTGCTTTTCAATCGACGCCGACACGCGCCCCGAGATCGGTCATGTTCAACAATTGCCCGGCGCTCAGCGCTGCATGGTCCATGAAAAGTCGCATCTGCTGGGTTTGATGAAGGGCGCGATGTCTGTCACGTCGCGCTCCGCGAGGGACTGTGCATAGGCAAGAAGCCAGTCGCGCCGGCGCGCAGGCGCTCGCGCGAGAGCCTCGGGAAATCCGCCACCCAGTACGGTCTGCATCAGGTCGCGCGGCGACGCGCGTTTGGCCCTTTCAAGCAGGTTTCCCGCAAATAGGTCATCGACGAATGAAGATGGCGGCAGTCTGCCGATTTCGCCCTGGGAAAGCGGCAGGAGCGGAGTGGTCTCGACCCGTCCCGCGGGCGAATAAGGAATTGCGGGCGCGTTCGACCTTCCTCGCTGTGACCGCATGATGGACGGTGCGGGCTCGCCCAGTCATTGGCGATAAAGAGCGTTGCAGCGACCTGGCCGTTGTCCTGCTTGCCCAGTTGCCTGCAGTCCTGGCGCGTCACCCGGAGGGAGTGTTTTCCCCTCTTGGGAAAGGCCGTGTCGTCGACAATCCAGGCGTGGATCGGTCCGTGGGCCTCAATCGTGGGAAGGACAAGATCGCGGACCTTGGCCAGAAGCCTTTCCTCCGACCATGGCGCCTTTCCAACGAAATCCAGCATCGACTGATGCTGCGACCATGGGCGCGCCAGCGCGGTCATCGCCGCCATGGGCTCCACGCTCTTGCGCTCGGCCGGCAGGAGGCGCCCGGTTCCGTAACCCCGCAACGGCCCGTTGCGGTCAGCATGGCCAATGACGCTTGCCAAACCCGCTACACAGGCCTGAAATCGCGCTTCAGGTTCAACGCTTGAACGGCCTATTGCACGCTCCGCCGCTGATCGAGTCACCAGCTTAGCAAACAAGGCCCCAGGGCCGAATCTTCCCTTGAATGCGACCGTCTGACCCAGTTTCTGGCTCGGCAAGACTAGTCCGGCTTGCGAAAAACAAAGCGGCGGCGGGTCAATTTTCCGACATGGAGGGCCGACATGCGGTGCGCCCAGCCCTCCGCCTCCCAGGCGATCTCCCTCGCCACACCGGCCTCGAAGCCTTGGCTCGCCATGAGGCTGAGGGCCTGCTCCAGGCGGCGGAAACCCTCCTTCGCCGCCAACAGATGCGCCTGGGTCAAGTCTTCTGCGTCTTCAAGCCCAAGGCCGGCGATCGAGAGCACCGCCTTCAAAGCGCCGGCTTCAAGGAGATGCGGCTCGGCGAAAGCCGAGGCGAAGGCGCTCGAGGCGCTGAAGCGGCCTTCGACCGCGTAACACTCGATGATGACGCTGGCGCCCGGCTTGAGGCCTTTCGCGATCTGCACGGCCAACCGCGAAGGGTTCGGGGCGTAGGAAAACTCGTCAAGACTCCAGGCCCCATCCCAAGCGTCAGAGGGGACGGCGAACAGGTCGAGATCGAGGCTCTCCACCCTGGCGCGATCACCCAGACCGGACAAGAGATGACGCACATGCGGAACGGCCTCCTCGCGCCATTCATAGGCGAGGATCGCGCCCGGATGGGCTTCGGCGGAAGCCAAGACTGGGCCTGCAAGGCCAGGCCCCAGAATCGCCAATGTCCCGGTCGCCGGCAAGCCCAGCCGCGCCGGCTGCAAACGGTCTTCGGCGGCCTCGCCAGGCATGAGGCGGTGGCCGCCCCACAAAATCTGGAGCGCCGTCAGCCGCGGATCTGGCGGAGGCGCCTCGGAAGGCGGCGGTTCAGAGGGGCCTTGCCCTTCCACGGCGGCGTCCACCGCCTCAACGGACCCTCGCCGAGCGGCCGCGAACGTCATGGGGTCGAAGGCCTCGCCCTCCCACCACGCGTGGAAGCGCGCCCTCGCCAGCGCGGCCTTTTCCGGATCAACCAAAGTCTTCAAAGACAATTTCATCGTCCGCCCAGGGAATCAGCACACCACCGATTCATGGTGACCATGACAGACCGAGCGTTAAGGGTTTCTTTGCGATACCGCTGAGACCGGCGGCGCTCCCGAGGGCAGTAAAACGGAGGGATCAGCAATAAAGGACAGAATATCCTCGATCACAACCTCGCGTTGATGATCTCTCAACAATAAATGATAGCCGCCCTCATAGAGCGCCGTGCGCGCCGTCGGAGGCAGACGCTGCGCAGCCGCGAGCGCCGCTGTGCGCGGGATAATGTCGTCTCGGGCTCCATAGAGAAACAATACCGGGCCCGGCAAGGAGGGGCTTGAACGTGACGCCTGCTCCATCAGCGAGACAAGCCCAAACACCGCATCGATCCGGGTTTCGAACACCATGAGCGGATCAAGGCCCATGGCGATCAATGCTTCGCGATTGTCGCTCGGAACGATGCGTCGCTGCACGAAACGCGGGGCCGTGACCGCACGACCCGGCATGACATGGGCCGAAAGCCAAAGCGTGGCCGCATAGGAACGCGGCAGGCGCGACCATCCCCAAACCGCGGGGGCGGAGACGATCAGTCGATCGGCGACGGGAGGCGACGGGCTGGCGAAGGCCGTCATCGCTACAGCCGCTCCCATCGACTCGCCCAAGACGGCGATAACCGCCTCAGGATGTCGCGCGCGGGCGAGACGCACGGCGGTGCGCAAATCCTCGGTGAGCAGCGCCTCCCCGCCCCAGAGCCCGCGCTGAGGCGAACGACCGTGGCCGCGTTGGTCGTAGGCATAGACGGCCACCCCAGCTTCGGCAAAGGCCGGCCCCGCCAGACCAAAGGCGTTCGCGTAATCGCCCATGCCATGAACCGCCACGACGGCGGCCCAAGGGTTTCGGCCCGGAGGCGGCGTCCAAACCGTGAGACCCAACGACGCGCCGTCGAAGCTGATGAAGCGATCATCCCGAAACTGGGGCGCAAGCGCCACCCCCGGCTCTAAGGCGTTCTGGGTCACGGGCGCGCAAGACGCCGCTAAGAACGCCGCCAAGACCGCCGCCAGCCTACGCATCTCAGACTTCTCCTTGGCCGCCCCAGACCATTCTTGTCCGCCTCAGTGGTTTGCCAAGCGTTCGTGAGGCTCACGCCCGCCAAAAGGAGGCCACGCAGACTGACGGGGCAGACGTCTCCAAAGCGCCCCCTCGATAAGGACACTTCAAACAATCCAAAACAAGCCTCGCATCACGGCCCCAATCCTTGTCTGTTCGCGCGCCCAAGATCTGACTGACAACCTGATCATCACAGGATGGCCCGCAAACGCTGCGGGCCGGATCCTTCGCCAACGCCTCCCCCCCAAGACGGCGCGGGCTCGTCAAGCTTGCTCAAACGAAAGGCGAGAAGCGGCATCGGCTTTGGTCGCACCCTCCCCGCATGGGCATGAAGTCGATCCGCCAAACGCGCCCGTCCAGGAGATCGACCAACGCCGCCGCGCCGATCCCGCTCGGTATGACAAGGAGCGGGGGAGGTCTTCTCCCTCCAAGCCTGCGCCCAGAGCGTCGCGCCACAGTGTCGCGGAAGGCTCGGCCGACAACGCCCGGGGTTTCGCCATGCGGTCATGCCTTGGACAGGTCGCGCTCCGCCCGCCTCCCGCCGTTTTCGGCTCAACCACCCCCGGGCTCTGAGACCAAGGCCCATCGCCAGCAATAGCCAAGCACCGAGGAACGGCATAAAAAGCGTTTTCGGACCAATAAAGGCGCCGCATGGCGTTCATGATCACGGTCACCTTGGCGGCTTTGGCGCTCATCGCCCTCGGCGCGCTCGGAGCATTCGCCCTTCGCCTGCGTTCTGAACTCAGAGCCGCGAGGGCCGAGATCGATGCGCTGAAAGTGCGCCTGGCCATGCCGACGCTCCAGGTCGACATTGGTCCACAATGGCGCCAAGCGCAGACCATCTCTTTGGAAAGCGTCTCTTGGCCGTTGGCCGCCATGACCCCGCTCTCGCCCGACTTGGCCGCGCCCCCGGCTTGGCCGGTCGACCCTCCGAAGCCCAACGCGCCGTCGCCTGCAAGGCCGGCCCGCCCTTCCCTGAGAAGCGCCGGCCGCCAGATCGCACCCATGACTGGACCCAAACTGAGCGCCGACACCTTGGGCCATTCCCTCTTTCCCGCCACGAGCGCAGACCCCACCCCGGCGGATGGCGATCAGGCCGGCCCTGATCGGACCGTGCCTGGACCCGCTCTGGGCGCCGCCCTCTGCGGGGTCTACGCCATGGCCGCAGCGGCTGGGTTTCTTTTCAGCTGGCCGTGGCCTGCAACCCTGTGCCTTCTGCTTGCGCTATCGGGCGCCACGGCGACCGGCCTCAGGCGAAGAGACAAGCCCGCTGGTCTCTGCCTCAGCTTCGCGCTGGCGGGGACGGCGCCATGGACGGCGACCTTCATGGGAGCGCCGCTTGGAGTGGCTGCGCCGATCGCTGCGGGGGTCGCCGCGATGGCCGCCTTGAGCGGACTTGGCTGGCGGCAGCCCGCCTTGACCTGGACTGCAGCGGCGCTGGCGACCTTGGGCTCGATCGCCCTCGTCGCTCTCGCCTCCGTCTCTGCAGGTGCGCCGGCGCTGGCCCCGGCGGCCTTGGCCGCCGCCACGCTGTCGATGTTGGGACTGGTCCATGCTTCCGCAGCGCCAGACGCCCCGTCTCGATGGGCGGCGAGCGCCCTGCACGCCGCGGCGCTGGCCGCCCTCGCGGCGGGCGCAGCAGGCTTTGGGGTCGGCGGCGCGTTCGGATGGGGCTTAGCCCTCGTGGTGGCGGCGACGCTGGCCCTGGCTCACGGGCCCGCGCGGGACGCAGCCCTGATCTCTGTTTGGCTCGCAGCCTGCGCTGGCCTTTTCTCCCTTTCCGGCGACGTCCTGGCAACGCCAGCCATGACCCCCGCGGCCGCTCTCGCAGGCGCTGGCTTTTTGGGGGCTGGCCTTGTCCGGACGCCGCGACCGGAGAGCCATGGGCTGGTCCTGTTCGCCCTCGCGGCGGCCGCGCCTCTGGCGGCGGTTCCCCTTGCTCTGGATGGCCCGGCCGCGGGAATAGGGTTCGGCGCAGTTGCGGCGCTGCTGGGGCTGGGTTTCGCCAGAGCCGCGCAGGCGTGCGGCGGCGCTCGGCAAACCACGCTTGCGGCTTGGCCCCTGGCCCTCGGCGCCGTTTCTGCGGGCGCCGGCGCCTTGAACGCGGCGGCGCCGCCCGCCCTGATCGGCCCGCTCGCTGCGGCGGCCGCCGTGTCGCTTTCGCTGACGGCCGCACGGACGAAAGCGCCAGCCGTGGCGGCGGCCGCGGCGGCTTCAGCTGTCTTTGCCTGCCTGGCTGTGCTCGACGCCGTGCGCCTCGCACCCTCAGCGGCGTCGAGCTGGACGGGCGCAATCCTGGCCGCGGCCGCCCTGCTTTTGGGCGCTTGGCTCTTGTCGACCCGCCGTCTGGGAGGCGCTCCGGCCACTGGGTTGACGCTCGGCGTCTTCGGCGTCCTGACAGCGATCGCTGCGCCCTTGTTCCTATTCCCAGAAGTGGCTTTCGATTTGCGCGGTGCGGGAGCAATAGCCTCAGCCTGGCTCGCGCTCGGCCTTGTGCTCTGCGCCCTCGGGGAGAGGGACGGGGCGGCGCAACACGCTGGCCTCGCAGCGGCGGCGGCAGGGTCAGGCCTTGCGACATGGGCGCTCATCGGGACGGCCAATCCGTGGTGGAGCCCAGAGGCATTGCCGCTCCCCGCAGGCGCCGCTGGGACAGCCCTCCTGTTGGGGGCAGGCCTGCCCGCCTTTTTGAGTGCTGCAATGGCGGCGGCGACGGCCTCAGGCGGGCGCCGGCGGGCGAGCGCCGCCTTCGGCGCAAGCGCTGTCGCCCTGACGCTCGCCGGCGCAGCCCTTGCCTTGCGTAGCGCCGCATTCGGCCCCGCAGGCCTCTCGGGGCAAAGCGTCTCCTCAATCGAGTTGATCGGGCTCACGCTGACGATGGCGGGCCTCGGCGGGACCCTGGCGATGGCCCCAAGCCTGACCGCAAGGCGCGCCGGCCTTGGTCTTCTCGCAGCGGCTGCGGTGAAATTCACTCTGCTCGATCTTCATGCCGCAGGGCTTGCCCCTGCCTTCGCATCGGCAGCCCTGGGACTGGTCCTGTTGTGGGCGGCCATCGCGGCGCGGAGCAGGCTTCAGGCCCTGTGGCGCGCCGATCCCCAGTCATGGCGGGCGCCAATCAAAGCCCTAGAACAAGCTTCGCCATGATGTTGCGCTGGACCTCGTTTGAACCCGCATAAATCGAGGCCTTGCGGTAGTTAAAATAGGCGGGAGCCGCTGGCGCCGCATAACGCGGCCCCGGCAAGGACTCGTTGGCGAAGCCTTTCGCATGGGCGAAGGTGTCCTGTACAAAAGGCTGCGCGTAGACGCCCACCGCTTCAAGCGTCAACTCCGTGATCGCCTGCTGCACTTCGGTCCCTGCGCATTTGAGCATGGAAGACGCCGCCCCGACCCCCTCGCCTGATCCCACGGACGCGAACAGACGAAGCTCGCGCGCGTCAAGCGCTGCGACTTTGATCTCAAGATCGGCGATCTTGGCGCGAAAATCCCGATCCTCAATGAGAGGACGGCCGTCGCGCTGCTCGAGGCGGGCGATCCGTTTCACTTTGGCCAGCATCGCTTTCAGACCGGGGCCATACGCATTGCCGCGCTCGAACTCCAGCAGATATTTTGCATAGGTCCAGCCTTTGCCCTCTTCCCCAATCCGGTTCCCTACAGGAACGCGCACATTGTCGAAGAAGACTTGATTGACCTCTTGCTGTCCCTCGGCCGGGCCATCAAGCGTCGGCAACGCGCGGACGCTCACGCCAGGGGTCCGCATGTCCGCCAGAATAAAACTGATGCCTTCCTGCGGCTTGTTTTCGTGACTGGTCCGGACAAGGCAAAAAATCCAGTCCGCCCATTGCGCATGGGTCGTCCAGATCTTGGAGCCGTTCAGAATATAGTCGTCCCCATCGCGGACCGCCTTCATTTGAAGAGAAGCAAGGTCGGAGCCTGATCCGGGTTCGGAATATCCCTGGCACCACCAGATGTCTGACGCGAGAATGGGGGGCAGATGCTTGGCCTTCTGCTCGGGCGTGCCGAAAGCCATGATCACCGGGGCGACCATCTTCAGGCCCATGGGAGACACCACCGGGCAGCCAGCGGAAGCAGTCTCCATGGCGAAAATGTAGCGCTGCGTCGGCGTCCATCCCGGGCCGCCATACTCTTTTGACCAATCCGGCGCCGCCCAGCCGCGCGCATGCAGCCTCTTCTGCCAACGGACCTGGCCCTCCTTGTCTAAATAGCCGTTCTTGCTCATCGCCATCATGGCCTTGAGCTCGGGATCGAAGGCTTCGGCGATGAAACGCCTTACCTCTTCCTGGAAAGCCCGATCCGTCTCGGAAAATCCCATGTCCATGCCGGCCCCTCACTCCTCACGCAGCCCAACCCGCCAAACCACCCGAAAGGCACGCTCAGCTCAAAGGGCCAAAGATCTCAACCTGCGGCGCGCCATCCAACAGCCGATCAAACCCCGGCAGCGCGCCTCTCATATGAGCGGTGTCGCCATGAGCTTCATAATCGGCCCAGCTGCGGAACCGCATGATGATGACATAATCGAAGTTCGACCCTAGCGCTTGATGGGCGCAATACCATAGGCAACCATGCTCAAAGCGCGCGATATCAGCGCTCAACCCCCGCACCAAATGATGAAATTCCTCCCGCTTGCCATCTTTCACCCGCACCCGGGCCAGAATGGTAAGGGGGCCTTGGGGAGTATAGGGGTCTTCCGCCCGGCCCTGATTGTCCATTCAAACCACCACGTCATAGGGGGTGACCGACGGAGGGGCAGCAAGGCATGCCCCCAAAGCAGGCGACAGCGCCTTGAAATGTGCGCTGTTCCGGTGGGCCGTGATGGCAGCCTCGTCGTCGTAAAGCTCAAGAACAACAAAGAGCCCTGGCGTGGAACGGCTCTTGGTGAATGTGTAAAGTCGACAGCCCGGCTCATTGGCCCTCACCGCGGCGGCAAGGGCCTGGGCTGCCTCGACAAACCCCGCTTCCATGCCGTCCTTCACGGTCAGCGCCGCCGTCACAGCGATCATATCCGCCTCCCCCTTGGTTCAAACCAGGGTGAAGAGAATACGAAGGCGGCCCATTGCCGCAATGTTGGGACGCAGTCTTCGCCGAAAGGCGGGTTTCAACTGCCGCGCGGGGCGCAGGCGTTCGCCACAGCGATCAACTGCCGCGCAGCGTCAGGACCCCAGTCATGGCCAGAGACGGGCCCCAAGACAGCGACGGTCTGTCCTTCGAAAAGGTCAAGGACCGCCATGTCCAACGGCGACAGAGCGAAACGGGCGCCGGAGGACCCCGCCGGCGAGGCGGGCGCGACGCCAGCCGCAACAATCTCGGCGGAGCCCAGGGCAAGACCCAGGCTGACGGGCCCTGGAGCCAAGGCGAAGGTCCAATCGCGGACCAGGATCGGGCCGCGGGGCGCCTCGCAGCTCATCTCCACCAGCAGCGCGCCCTGCGGCGAGCGAAGGGTCGCTGTCGCTGTGCGGGTGGGCGCGTCGTAATCGAAAGCCCAAGCGCCGGTCGAGCGCAGCATGGGGAACGGCGGAGGCGCAGGCGGAGGCGGCGGCGGCGACGCGCAGGCAGCCATCCCCAGCGCCATGCCAGCCGTCAGAATCGATCGAAACCAGCCCATGCTCTCGTCCTCGCTTTGCTACGCGCCCGTGAACCGCGGCGCCCGCTTCTCCAGGATCGCGGCCACGCCTTCTTCATGATCGGCAGTATGGTGCATCAACGCCTGGGCCGCCGCCGACATCTCCAAAAGAGCGTCATAGGATGCGGTTTGGCCCTGCCGCAAAAGCAGCTTCGCCATACGCAGAGCCTGCGGCGGTTGTTGGGCGATCTTTTGCGCGAGCGCTTCAGCCTCGGCCGCAAGCTCCCCCGCGGGCACCACCTTGGAGACCAGACCCCACTCCAAGGCGGTGGCGGCATCGATGACGTCGCCAGTGAACAAGAGCTCCGCGGCGCGGCTCGGGCCGATCAGGCGAGGAGTCAGCCACGCCCCTCCGTCGCCCGGGATCAGGCCGAGTTTGAGGAAAGTGACGCCGAATTTCGCGTTGTCGGCGGCAATGCGTATATCAGCGAAGCAGGCGACATCGCAGCCAAGGCCGATGGCGGCGCCGTTCACGGCGGCGATGAGGGGGGTCTCCAGGTGATAAAGACTGCGCGCGATCCGGTGGATATTGCCGCGATAGCCCTCGCGCACCTCGGCCGGAGACCCGGCGAACGCCCCCTCACGGCTCTGCATGGCTTTCACATTGCCGCCCGCCGAGAAGGCTCGACCCGCGCCTGTCAAGATCGTGCAGCGGATCGACCGATCGGCGTTAATGGCGCGGCAGGCCTCCTCGAACGCTGCGCCGTCCCCCGGCTCGCCAAGGGCGTTCAGGGCCTCGGGGCGATTGATCGTCAAGGTTGCAATCGCGCCTCGGACTGATAATGCGACAACTGACGACATGATCACACCTCTTAAACCGATCCGCCGTTCAAAGCCTCGGCGGTCCAAAGATTCTTTCGCGCCCTTAAGCGTCGCTGCGCCGAGACCGACCCACCCTCGCGCCGCCCGCAACAATCCTTCGGGCCTGCTCCTTACGCGATGACCCAAGGGCGCGGAAGCTTCAATCGCCCCTCGCTTGCCGGCAGCCTGCGCCGCAGGGCGACAAAGGCTCCGATCCGGGCCCACCCTACCCCTCTCGCAAAGCAAAGTGGGCTGCGGACGAGGTTCAACTCGGGCCCGGGTCCGCCCTTTTCGCTGAAACCGCCTCTTTTATGCCCTCCAGCCTCAAAAGGGCCTCTTTGCGGTCAAGGCCGCCCGCGAAGCCGGCGAGCCTGCCGTCTGCGCCGATGACCCGGTGGCAAGGGATCAGGATGGAGACGGGGTTGCGCCCAACCGCCGCCCCCACAGCGCGCATCGCCTTCGGCGATCCAAGACTGCGGGCGATTGCGGCATAGGTTGTCGTGGCGCCATGAGGGATCGCCTGCAGAGCCTGCCACACCGCCCGCTGGAACGGCGTGCCGGAGAGGCTGAAGCCCGCCTCATATCCGGGCGCGCCGCCAGCAAAATAGCGCTCCAGCGCCTTCCGGGCTTCGGCGATGAACCGGTCTTGGCCGCCGGGGGCCGCCGGCGCGGGGTATTTATGGTTCTCGAAATAGACCCCACTGAGCCCCCGCCCGTCCGAGGCAAGCGTCAGAAGCCCCACAGGGCTTGGCATGGTGGCGATGATCACGGCGCGCTCCGGTTTGGCCGGGCCACACGGCGCCACAACCGCAGCGCCGCATAGCCCCGATACGGCCGCCAGCGCTCGGCAGCGGCCAAAAGCTCTTTCTCAGACAATCCCGTGACTGACTGCAGGACCACATCTCCAGCTGGAAACGCGTCCTGATCCCCCAGGGCTCGCAGGCCGATATAGGATGCGGTCCACGGGCCGATCCCAGGCAGCGCCAGAAGCCTCGCCTGAGCGGCGCGGGCGTCGGCAGGATCAAGAAAGCCGGGGTCGCGCGCGGCTTGCGCCAACCCGATGAGGGTCGCGGCCCGACGCCCTGTGAGCCCAAGCCCGGTCAAAACGTCCGGCGGCGTTTGCGCCAAAGCCGCAGGAGTGGGAAACGCCCGCGCCAACCCTGAGTCCTCTGTCATGGGTTCGCCAACCGCTGCACACACTCGCCCCACCATGGTTCGCGCCGCCGCCACGCTGATCTGTTGGCCGATGACCGCCCTGACTGCGATCTCAAACCGATCAAGCCCCGCGGTCAGCCGCACGCCAGGCTCCAGGCGAATGTCGGGGCCAAGCGCAGGGTCTTGCGCCAGATGGGCGTCGACGGCCGCGACATCGGTGTTGAGGTCAAAAGCCTGCGCCACCCGCCCGATCAGCGGCCGCAGCGCGCTCAGCGGCTCCGGCGCGCATCGAAGCGTGAGCCCCGCCGCCTCAAAGCTGAACGACGCCAGAATCGGCTTGCCCGCCTCCACAAGCCGCAGCGTCCGCCGATAGGCGAGTCCCTCGCATTGCTCGACGCCCGGGATCGCCCGCGCCGCCAAAAACGCCATAGCGCCTTCCGCGTCAAAGCCGCCCCGAGCGCTCAAGCGCAGCGCCACGCCGCCTCCCGCCTCCTTCGCGCCACGGTGCGCCCGCACCCGCGACGGGCTCATCCGATAGCGCTCCTGGAACAAGGCGTTGAACCGCCGCAGGGATTGAAAGCCGGAAGCGAACGCGATGTCGGTCATGCAGAGGTCTGTGTCCCGCAGGAGGCGCTTGGCGAGGAGCAGCCGGTGCGTTTGCGCCAGCGCCACCGGCGAAGCGCCGTACACCGTCTGCACCGCCCGGCGCAGGTGCCGGTCCGACACCCCGAGCCGCTGGGCCAAACCCTCCAGCGAGCGGTCGTCCAGCGCCCCGGCCTCGATCTCCCGCACCGCCGCGGCCGCCAACCGGTCCTTCGCTTCCAGAGGGCTCAAGCCCGGCGCGAGTTCTGGCCGACACAAAAGGCAAGGCCGGAACCCCGCCCCTTCAGCCGCCGCGGCGGAGGCGAAAAAGCGCCGGTTCTCCCGCTTCGGCGTCCGCGCCGAACAGATGCAGCGGCAATAGATGCCCGTAGAGGTGACGCCGACAAAGAACGCGCCGTCATGGCGGCGGTCCTTGGCGTCGATGGCGGCGTGGGCCTGGGCGTCGGTCAACATGAGACGGGTTTAGCCTGCGCCGCCCCGCCTCGTCTCGCCGTTTTCGGACTCTCAAGGTCAGTGCGTCGCGTGATACCCGCCATGACGGCGCTTGCGCTCGGCGGCGGCGGGGACGCGCGCGAGAAGGGGCGGCGCCCGCGTCGGCCGCCCCATCAGCGCGCCCCCGCATGTCGGACACGCGCCGCCGCACTCGGCCTCGGCGCTGTCTGTGCAGGACGCGCGCTCAAACGAGCCGATGACCGCCCCCTCTTCACCAGGAGCGAGCTCCGCCTCGCAGCAATCGCCGTTGGGCCGCATCTGAAGCGTGACAAAACGCCCGCCTCCGGGTAGAGACGGGCGTTAAGCAAGACAAGGGGCAGGCGACCAGCCGATGGTCGTTTAGCGACGCTTAGGCAGCGTCCGCGAGGCTGAGATCGGTGTAGCGCTTCAGATGGTGATCCACCGCGCCGAACTGGGCGTCGATCATGGTCACGCGCTTGAAGTAGTGGCCGACCTTCATTTCGTCGGTCACACCCATGCCGCCGTGGATCTGTACCGCGGCCTGGCCAACAAAACGGCCTGCCTTACCGATCTGAACCTTCGCAGCGGACGCCGCCTTGGCGCGCTCCAACGCGCTGTCGCCGAGTTTCAGGCTGGCCATCATCGCCATCGAGGCGGATTGCTCAGTCGCCATGAACATGTCGACCATCCGGTGCTGCAGCACCTGGAACGACGCGATCGCGACGCCGAACTGCTTGCGGGTCTTTGCATACTCCACCGTGGCGGCGTGGATCACTTTCATCGCGCCGACAGCCTCAGCGCAGACCGCAGCGATCCCATGGTCGACAATTTCCTCCACCAGAGGCAGGGCGGCGTCCGCAGCTCCGATCAGATGTTCCGCTCCAACGCTGGCGTTTTCAAAATAGACCTCGGAGGCCCTGAAACCGTCAACCGTTGGGTAATCGCGCGTTGTCACGCCTTTCGCCGACTTCGGCACTAGGAACAAACTCACCCCGACCGCCTCGCGCTGGCCGCCGGCGGTGCGGGCGGTGACAAGCAGATGATCGGCCCAAGGCGCGCCGATCACCACAGCCTTATGCCCGTTCAGAACATAGCCCGAACCATCCTTCTTCGCCGTCGTCGACACGTCGGCAAGATTGTAGCGGCCCTTCGGCTCGTAAAAGCCCGCCGCAATAATGCGATCGCCCGCCGCGATCGCGTTCAAGTGCTCTTGCTTCTGAGCCTCCGTGGCGCCCAGGATCAAGGCCTGGCCGCCCAAAACCACAGTTTGCAGATAGGGCTCGATCACGAGACCTTTGCCAAACTCCTCCATCACCACCATCACGTCGATGGGGCCGCCGCCCAGACCTCCATAAGCCTCCGGCAAAGGGGCCGCCGTCAGGCCGAGCTCGGCGAAGACCGCCCAATTCGTAGTATCGCGGCCCTGGTCGGTGGCGAGGAAAGCCCTGCGCTTATCAAAATCATATTTGTCAGCCACAGTCCGCGCGAGGCTGTCCCGAAGCATGGTTTGTTCTTCAGTGAAATTGAAATCCATGGCGGCGCTTCCTCTTCGCGTTCCTGGGACAGGGTTTTAGGGCGCCAGAGGCGAAACTCAACCGGGCGCCGCTGGGGAATATGGAAAGAGTGTGTTGCAATCGCGCTTGACGGCGCATTCGGCCCCGCCCGCAGAGCGCCGCCTCCGGGGGTCGCTACGCGCGCCCATCCCGCGGGCGGCGCCGGCAAGCACCCCTTGCAGCCGCAGACCGCCAAGGCCTACGCCTGTTCCCGAAACGCTCTCCCCTCTCGCCCGGCGGCGGGCGGCTGCGCCCTCTGGCGAGGACCAGCTGCCTCCTCCGATGCCCCCAAACCCCAGCACTCTCGGTAACGACGACGGGGCGCGCGTAGGCCTCATAAAGCCCTGATCCACGCTCAGCAGCCGCGGCTCAGGCCGCCGCGCCTTCCCGCACGCTTGCACAGAATGGGTCCGCCAGCGCCCTAAAGACCCAGAACCATCTTGGCGATGATGTTACGCTGGATCTCGTTTGATCCGCCATAGATCGAGGTCTTGCGCATGTTGAAGTAAAGCGGCGCGGCATGATGCGCCGCATCCGGACCAATCGGAAACTCGTTGGTGTCGGCTGGAAATCCTCGGAAATAAGGCCCCGCGTAGTTTCCTACCGCCTCCATGGCGAGCTCGGTCAGCCGCTGCTGGATCTCTGTGCCCTTGATCTTCAACAACGAGCTTTCAGGCCCGGGCCCCTTGCCCGCTTGTTCGTTGGCCAGAACCCGGAGCTCTGTGAATTCGAGCGCCGTCAGATCGATTTCGAGCTCCGCGATTTTTCGACGAAAATCCACGTCTTGAATAAGCTTGCGGCCGTCATCGGCCACTTCCGCTCGAGCAAGCCCCTTCAACCGCTCCACCCCACGCTTGGAACGGGCGACCCCGGCAATGCCCGAGCGCTCATGAGCCAGAAGAAACTTGGCGTAGGTCCATCCCTGGTTTTCTTCGCCAACGAGCTGATCGGCGGGGACCTCAACATTGTCGAGATAGACCTCGTTCACCTCGTGACCGCCATCGAGCATGATTATCGGGCGCACGGTCACGCCAGGGCTCTTCATATTGATGAGGAGAAACGAGATGCCCTCCTGGGGCTTTTTTGCGTCCGAATTCGTCCTGCAGAGGAAGAAGCCCCAGTCGGCGTGTTGCGCAAGCGTTGTCCAGGTCTTCATCCCGTTGACGATATAGACGTCGCCCACACGCTCGGCTTTGGTTCGCAGATTGGCGAGGTCTGAGCCGGCGCCGGGTTCGGAATAACCCTGGCACCACCACTCATCTCCCGACAGAATTTTTGGCAGAAAGCGCTCCTTCTGCGCGGGGCTGCCAAAGGTGTAAATCACAGGGCCCACCATGTTGATCCCAAAGGGCAGGATCGGCACGGTCTCGGCGAGGGCCAGTTCTTCAGCGAAGATGTAGCGCTGGGTCGGGCTCCAACCCGGGCCGCCATACTGCACAGGCCACGCTGGCGCCACCCAGCCTTTTTGGCCCAGAATGCGATGCCAGGCGAGAAAGTCGTCGCGCTCCAGATCTTCCCGCGTTGCTTTACCTTTCAGATAGGTCGGGTAATTCTCAGCGATAAAGGTCCGCACTTCCTGCTGGAAGGCGATCTCTTCGGCGGTGAAATCCAGGTTCATCGGGACGCACTCCGGCGGTCATTGGCTCCCTAGAAGTATAGGAGAGGCCGCTCTGCCATCAAGGATGCCGCAGGGAGAGGCCTCTGCAAAAGCATGGTCTTGGGCGCCGAGCGGTCATCATTTCCGCCAAGATTGCGCCTTAAGG
>JAGWZH010000102.1 GCA_018971945.1 Alphaproteobacteria bacterium
GCGCGGGCGCGATAGAGATCCTTGTGCATCTGGTCCAAGGACGGCTGGTCATTGGTGTAGCTGTGGATCGTGGTCATCATCCCCCGTTCGACGCCAATCACATCGTTCAGCACCTTGGCCACGGGCGCGAGGCAATTGGTCGTGCAGGAAGCGTTGGAGATCACGATATGGTCTTTGGCAAGCTTGTCATGGTTCACGCCATAGACCACTGTCAGATCGGCCCCATCGGCCGGGGCGGAGACGATGACGCGCTTGGCGCCTGCCTCGAGATGAGCGGCGGCCTTGTCCCGGGCTGTGAAAATCCCGGTGCACTCCAGGGCGATGTCCACGCCAAGGTCGCGATGCGGCAGCTCCGCGGGGCTTCTGATCGCGGTCACGCGAATGCGGTCGCCGTTCACGACGATGTCATCGCCGTCGACTTTCACCTCCCCGGGGAAACGGCCGTGCACGCTGTCAAACCGCAGCAGGTGCGCATTGGTCTCGACTGGGCCGAGATCGTTGACGGCGACGATCTCAACGTCCTTGCGGTCTGCTTCATACAAAGCCCGCAGGACATTGCGGCCGATCCGCCCAAACCCGTTGATCGCCACCTTCACAGCCATTGCTGCGGCTCCTTCCATGATAAGAGAAACATTGACCGTCGCGGCGCGATGTAAGGCGCCTGGAGGGCGGCGTAAACGTCGCCTGTCCTGTCGGGCGAACGTTTTTTGTTTCCGAATGCGTCAACAAGGGAAAGCCCTTCTGACGCCTTCAGGACGGCGTCGACGCCCAACGCGTTCGCCCGAAAGCGTGAAGGCCGCTTGCGGAAGCGGGGGCTCCAAGAGCAAAGGTCGAACCGCAGGCAGCGCGACGCCGCAGATCGGGGCTTTGATCGCGCACGGGGCGAGCCTTTGGCGATAAGCCGCCAATCAGCGGACCATATCGATCGCTCAAGGCCGCGGGCTCCAGACGCGCTCGGACAAGCCTGTGGATGCGCTCTCGCCGCCAAGCGCCGGCAAGAAGCGCGCCCTTCGTCCTCCGGCCCTCAGGCTCGCGTTTGAGAAGCCCTTGCCCCCGGCGCGGCGGCGGCGTCCGAGGATTTCGGGCCCAGCTCGAGCGATCTCGTCGATCTTCGCCGTCAAGCCCCAGGACCGGTCATGATAGGCTGGACCCAAAAAGAGCGTGCGATGACGCCAAGGGCGCCGTCCTAGGCGCACCTCTCCCGGTCCCAAGGCGAGAAGCCATCCCGGCGCCAACGAGCAGCCCGCGCAAAAAACCGACGCGCTTCACGCGCTGTCGTTCCCCGCCGCTCTGTGCGCAAGCCCAAACCATCATGGGTGGGCTCGAGGCGTTTGCTGGCCGCCAGCGCGGCTGTTGCGTTCAGCTCTCCATCAGCCGCGGCATCAACTCGACCATATTGCAGGGGCTGTGGCGGCTATCGAGCTGCACGCTTATGACTTTGTCCCAGCCGTCCTTCACCGCGCCTCCAGACCCTGGCAAGCAGAAAACGAAAACCCCGCCGATGAGACCGGCGCAGGCTCGGCTCTGCAGGGTGGAAAGCCCCACGGTTTGATAGCTTACAAGATGGAAGATGACCGAAAATCCATCGATCTCCTTGTCGAACAAGGGTCTGAGAGCTTCGGGCGTCACGTCGCGACCCGTCAAACCTGTGCCGCCGGTCGTGATGACGGCGTCGGCGGTCCCGGCTTGAATCCAGGAGAGCACTTTCGCGCGGATGGCGATGCGTTCATCCCTGACGATGTCTCTGGCCGCGAGCTCATGTCCAGCCGCAATGATCCGCTCGCACAGGATCTTGCCGCTCGTGTCGGTTTCTGCGTCGCGGGTGTCGGAGACGGACAAGACCGCCACCCTGACCGGCTTGAAAGGCAGGTTCGTCTTGATCTCGCCGCCTGGGTGCATCGCGCTTAATCCTCCCGATCGCCTGTCCAGCGTAACTTGTTCTCAAGGTCCTGGCTGCGCGGTTCGATCCATCGCGCTCCGTCAGGCCCCTCCTCTTTCTTCCAGAAAGGCGCCTCCGTCTTGAGGTAATCCATCAGGAAGTCGACAGCGTCAAACGCAGCCCGGCGGTGGGTCGCCGCAGCGGCGACCAGCACGATGGGTTCGCCGGGGGCGATGCGGCCAGCCCTGTGGATCACGCACAAATCCTCAAGCGCGAAGCGGTCGCGCGTTTGGGCCATCAGACGGGCGATCTCGGTTTCGGTAAAGCCGGGAAAATGGTCCAGAACCAGGGTCTTCACGCGGCCGCTTTCCGCGCGGCAGAGCCCTATAAGGCTTGCCACAGCGCCCGCGCCAGACTGGCGCGCGACAAAGTCCTTAAGCTCTGCATACGGATCAAAAGCGGAAAGACGCAAAACGTCCATGGTCTCAGCCGCCGCTCATTGGCGGCATGAAGGCGACCTCGTCGTCGTCTGATACTGGATCATCGCCATGCACGAGCCGTTTGTTGACGGCGGCGCGGGTCGAGGCGGCTCCGATCTCTTGATGGCTGTCGGCGAGATAGGCGCGGAGGGCGGACAGCGTCTTGATGTCGGCCGGGAGGGCCAGATGGCGTTCGCGCCAGCCGGCGGTTTCAGCCAGTTTTCCAAACAGGAGAATGCGCGCCATGACCCCTAGCCTCCCGTCATCGACATGTGGCGCGCCAGGGCGGGGCCTGTCGAAAGCCGCTCAGGAGCGAAGTCATGGCCCTTCGGTTTGCGGCTGATCGCTTCGCGAATGATCGCATCAAGAGCTGTGTCGGGCGCTGTGTCGTCAGCCGCGCCCCGAAGCGCGGCGCGCAGGTCGGCGCCGTCGTCCTGGCCCAGGCAGAGATAAAGCTTGCCGGTGCAGGTCACGCGCACGCGGTTGCAGCTTTCGCAGAAGCTGTGGGTCAAAGGCGTGATAAAGCCCAGAAGACCTCCTGTTTCAGCGATCCTGACATAGCGTGCGGGGCCGCCCGTCCGCAGAGCCAAATCCTCCAGACGCCAAAAGCTTTCGAGCCGCTCTCTGACCGCGCGAAGGCTGACGAAGCGGTCGGTGCGGTCCTCCTCGACCTCGCCCAAGGGCATCGTCTCGATCAAGGTGATCGCAAAACCTTCAGCATGGGCCCAAGCGATCAGGTCTGGCAGCGTCTCTTCGTTCCAGCCCTTTAAAGCGACGGTATTGATCTTGACCGCGAGTCCCGCAGCCTTGGCCGCCTTCAAACCCGACAAGACCCGCTTCAGATCCCCGCCGCGGGTCACGGCGCTGAAAATATCGGGGTCAAGGCTGTCGACCGAGACATTGATCCTTCGGATTCCAGCTCGGGCCAGACCTTCCGCATAGGCCTCAAGCTGGACCCCGTTGGTGGTGATGGTCAGTTCCTTGAGAGCGCCGCTGCGTAGATGGCGGGAGAGGGAGGACACAAGATCCATGAAGCCCTTGCGGACCAGAGGTTCGCCTCCGGTGAGCCGGATCTTGGTCGTCCCCAAACGGATGAAGGCCGTGCAGAGTCGGTCGAGTTCCTCCAAGGACAATATGTCCCGCTTTGGAAGGAAGCTCATGTGCTCAGCCATGCAATAGGCGCAGCGCAGATCACAGCGATCAGTGACGGAGACCCGCACATAAGTCACCGACCGGCCGAAGGGATCGACCAGAGGCGGCGCAGCCAAGGCGGAGGGGCCGTCAAAGCTCATGGCTGTCCATTACAGCCGCCTCCCGGCCGGAAAACAATAGGATTGCTTTTGTCGGCATGGCTTGGTCGAGGCGCTCTTTGTCGGGATCGCTTTGTCAGGGAGGATCCGCGCGCCGGAAGTCCCCGGATTGTCCGCCGGTTTTTTCAATCAGCTGGACGCTCTCAATGGTCATGGCTTTATCGACGCTCTTGAGCATGTCGTAGATGGTCAGACAGGCGACCGACGCGGCGGTCATCGCCTCCATCTCCACCCCTGTCTGGCCAAAGGCGCGGGCGAAGGCGTAGACCTCAAGCCCATGCTCCCAAGGGCGCACCGCCACCTGCAGGTCAGTCAAAGGCACTGCGTGGCAGAGAGGGATCAAGTCTGCGGCGCGCTTGCCGGCCATGACGCCCGCGATCTCCGCCACCGCTCGGACATCGCCCTTTTTCGCATCGCCGGCAAGGGCTGCGGCGAGGGCGCTGGGCGCCATCCGGACCCGACCTGCGGCCATCGCCGTCCGATCGGTGACCGGTTTGCCGAAAATGTCCACCATGCGGGCGCGACCGGCTTCGTCGAGATGGGTGAGTTGGCTCATAGGCTCCGTCCTTCAAACAGAAAGGCCTCCACGATGTCGCCCCGGGCGGCGGCCGGCGCTCCAGCCAGGCGGCGGATGCAGCCGTTCGCTGCGGCGAGGACGCTTGTGAGGCTCGAATCCTGGTCGAGAGAGGGGTCCGCCCAAAGAATGGCGTCCTCGCCCACCCAGAGCTTTGCGCGCAAAAAGCTTTCACGGCCGCCCTCGGGCCTCAAGGGGCAGGCCAGCCGCGCCCGCAACGGGGTCATGGGTCCTGGGGACGCGCCGCTCAAGGTCTCGATCAAGGGTTTGAGGAAGAGATGCGCGCAAACAAAAGCCGAAGCGGGATTGCCGGGAAGCCCAAGGCAGCAAACCCCGTCGAGATCGCCATACCAAGCGGGTTTTCCCGGACGCATGGCGATTTTGTTGAAAATCATGGCGAGGCCCAGCCGCTCAAGCGCCGGTTTGGCCAGGTCGTGGTCGCCCACGCTGGCCCCGCCCACCACGACCAGAGCGTCCAGATGAGAGGCTTGGGCGGCGACTTCAGCGGCGATGGCTGCGGCGTCGTCGGCTTGCGGGCGCAAAACGATCGGGACCGCGCCCCAAGCCAGAAGGAGGGCGGCCAGGGCTGGGCTATTGGATTCAAAGATCTGATCGGGTCCCGGCGCCGCGCCCGGAGACACGAGTTCCGAACCCGTGCACAAGATCCCCGCCCGCGGGGCGCGCGCGGCCTCTATCGACGCTGCGCCGGCGGCGGCGGCGAGGCCGATGGCGGCAGGGTCCATCCGGCGGCCGGGCGCGAGCACCGTCGCACCGGCGGCGAGATCGATACCCCGCCGGCGGATATTGGCTTTCATATGTGTCGGCGTCGTTTCCGGCGACAGGACGACGCGATCGCCGTCGCGAAGCATGTCTTCCTGGATCACGACAAGATCAGCGCCCTCGGGAACCGCCGCGCCGGTAAAGATGCGCACGGCTTGGACCGGCGCCAGCGCGCCCGCAAAGCGTCGGCCGGCGGCGCTTTCGCCAACCACACGCAGGGGTCCAGCGCCAAGGTCGGCGCGCCGAACCGCGTAACCGTCCATCGCCGAGGCGTCAAAAGGGGGAAGATCTTGAAGGGCGGTCACCTCTACCCCAATCATCCGCCCTTGGGACTGCGCCAGGGCGACCGCCTCGAGCGGTCTGGGGCGCACCGCCTCCAGCATCGCCGCACGGGCTTGGTCCGTCGTCGTCATGACGAGGGGGGAGGGTCTTTTGGGGGGTTGCGCAGCGCCGCCGGTTGGTTCGACCATGGCTGTCGAAAAGGGGGCGTCCGGTCCCCGCGTCAAGGACAAATCCGATGATCGCCGGCATGATTTTGGCGGGAGGCAAAGGCGAACGTCTTGGAGGCGCGGACAAGGCTCTGGTTCCATTGGCGGGGGCGCCGCTTATTCTCTGGGCCGCGGATCGGCTCGGCCCGCAGGTTGAGACCCTTGCGGTGAGCGCCCGGGGCGACCCGGGGCGGTTTGGCTTTCTCGGACGGCCTGTCTTGGCTGATCCGCCGGAAGCCGGCGAGGGGGATTGGGGACCTTCGGCGGGCTTGATCTCCGGGCTGTCCTGGGCCCACGCTGAAGGCGCGGACTGGCTGGTGACAGCCCCCACGGACGCGCCTTTCTTGCCGTCGGACCTCGCGCGACGACTGACCGGGCATGAGGCTGCAGCCGCGGTGATCAGCCGGAACGGGGGTCTTGAGCCGCCCTTCGCCGCTTATCGGGTTGATCACAGACACGTGATCTATGGCGTCGTTCGGAACGGAGAACGCTCGCTCGCAGGAATTCTGCGCCGGTTGGACGCCTTGGCGCGCCCCGCCGGGGCGAACGAGGCGCTCGCCTTCTTCAACCTCAATACGCGGCAGGATCTGGTCCAGGCCGAGGCGTTGATTATGGAACATGGCTTGCGTCCGCCGCGTTTTGTGGCGCTATAGACAGACTATAGACCAGCCTTTTTTGAGGTTCGGCGCGGATCCGGGAGGAATCCATGGCGGTGGAGCAAAAGCCGGTCGTTTGCCGCGTATGTCACGCCCAGTGCGGCCTGCTTGCGGACATGGAGGATGGACAGCCGACGGCGCTCCACGGCGACAAGGATAACCCTGTCTATCACGGTTATTCCTGCATCAAGGGCCGGGAAATGCACACGATGCATAGGCTGCCCTCGCGGCTTTTGCGGTCGCAGAAGAGGCAGCCGGACGGATCCTATGGCGAGATTGGTTCGGATCAGGCCCTCGCCGAGGTCGCGGCCAAACTTCAAGACATCATCGCCAAACACGGCCCCCGGTCTGTCGCGATTTATGTCGGCACCTATGGCTACAATAATTTCACGGCCAACGCCTTCGGCTATGCTTTTTTCGAAGCGATCCAGAGCCCGATGGTTTTCACGTCCGTCACCATCGACCAGCCCGGCAAAGGGGTGGCGGCGATGCTGCACGGGCCCTGGCTTGCGGGCGTTCCCTGGTTGGAAGACTGGGACGCGCTCTTGCTCGTCGGCACAAATCCGATCGTGTCGATGCTCGGCGGTCTTGGGATGAACCCTGCTCGGCATCTGCATGAAGCCAAGCAGCGCGGAATGAAGCTCGTGGTCATCGATCCGCGAAAGACGGATGTGGCGAAAAAGGCCGACATTCATCTTGCGCCGCGCGCGGGGGAGGACTCAGCCATCCTCGCGGCGTTTGCGCGGCTTTGGCTTGAGGAGGGGCTCTTTGACGAGGCCTTCGTCTCAGACAATACCCAAAATCTTGATGCTCTCAGGGACGCGGTCGCGCCTTTCACCCCTTCTTATGCGGCTGAGCGCGCCGGGGTCGCTGAGGACGACATCATCGCTGCGGCGAGGATGCTTGGACATGCGAAAGTGGGCGGCGTGCAGGCCGGCACAGGACCCAATATGTCTGGCCGCGGCAATCTTGTTGAGTATCTCGTCAAGTGCCTCACCACGCTTCGCGGATGGTGGCTCAAAGCCGGCGATGAGCGCAAAGGCGGCGGCGTTTTGATCAATCCGCTGCCGCCGATTGCGGCAAGCCCTGGGCCTATGCCAGGCTGGGGGTTTGGCGAGAAGCTCAGGGTGCGAGGGCTGACCGACACCGGCGCGGGACTTCCCACGGCCGCTTTGGCCGACGAGATCCTGACGCCTGGAGAGGGACAAGTTAAGGCGCTGATTTGCCTTGGCGGCAACCCGATGCAGGCTTGGCCCGATCAGCTCAAGACCTTCGACGCCATGAAGGCCCTCGATCTTCTGGTCACGATCGACCCCCGCCAGTCCGGAACCGGACGGATCGCGCACTATAATATCGCCTGCAAGCTTCACATGGAAGTGGAAGGCAACACCTCTCTGTCGGAGTTCCTTGGTAATTTCGGACCCGGCTGGGGCCACGGCGCGCCTTATGGGGCGGCGTGTCCACCCCTGTTGTCTCCGCCGCCAGGGTCTGATCTCGTCGAGGAGTGGGAGGTCTTTTATGGGCTTGCCCAAAGGATGGGGCTCACCCTGAAGGTGAAGCCCGCATCCTATGTGGATAATCCGAGCAAGGAGAAGTTCGCCACCATTCTGGATATGTCTGAGCCGGCGGCCTCTATCGACGCGTGGGCTCTGACCTTGAAAGGAAGCCCGGTGCCCCTGGAGGAAGTGCGCAAATATCCTGCCGGCCATATTTTCGATACGCCCAGACAAATCATTCAGCCGCGGCCGGAAGGCTGGCCTGGTCGGCTCGAGCTGGGTTCGGAACCAATGCTTGACGAGCTAAGGGAGATCGCTGCCAGCCCTTCCAATCCTTATGAGCAGGACAACGCCTTCCCATTTCGGATTATCTCGCGTCGGCTGAACGATATGCATAACTCGAACTGGCATGACAGTCCTCGCTTGTCGCGAAAATGGCGTTACAACCCGATCTTTATGAACCCGGAGGATATGGGGCGCTTGGGCGTGGCGGCGGGCGAGGTGGTCGAGATCGAAAGCGCCCGCGCGTCCATCTTTTGTGTCGTGGAGCCTGCACCGGACGTCCGCAGCCATTGCGCTGCAGTCCCTCACTCGTTTGGCGGCAATCCAGACGAACCAGAGGATCCGTTCACCACGGGCGGCAATACCGGGAAACTGTCAGATGTCGAGAAAGACTTCGATCCCTATACCGGCATTCCGCTGATGAGCGGCATTCCCGTCAGGATCAAGAAAACCAATCGCTTTAGCGCGGGGGTAGCGGCGGAATGAACCGGTTCGCCGGGCAGACAGCTCTGGTGGCGGGCGGAGCAGGCGGCATCGGCGCGGCTGTCTGCAGAAGGCTGGCTCTGGAGGGCGCACGGGTCCTTGTCGCAGACGTGCGCCATGACGAGGCCACCGCGTTGGCCGCCGCAATCGGCGGAGAGGGGCTCGGTCTTGACGCCGGCGATGAGGAGAGCTGGGCTGACGCCGTCAGGGGGCGAAGCCTGCACGTGCTTGTCAATTGCGCAGCCGGCGGCACACGCCTGGGAGCGGTGGACACGCTCAGCCTTGCAGACTGGGAGGCGAGCTATCGCGTGACGGCGCACGGGGTGTTTCTCGGCATGAAGCATGCCTTGGGCGTCATGGGCGCAGGCGGCGCGATCGTGAATATCGCAAGCCTTGTGGCGCACGGCCGGGCCCCGCAAAACGCCGCCTATGCGAGCGCCAAGGCCGCCGTGATCTCCATGAGCCGATCAGCCGCCGTTCGTTTCGCCAAACGCGGCGTACGGGTCAATTGCGTGTCGCCCGGGTTCATCCGGACGCCACCTGTGGAACGGATGTTTGAAAGCCTCGCGGGGGGCCAGAAGACAGCCGGCGACATAGAGAAGGCCTATACGCGGCAGATTCCGATGGGACGCCTGGGCGAGCCAGAGGAGGTCGCCGACGCTGTCGCCTTTCTCGCGTCTTGCGATGCGCGCTTTGTGACAGGGGCTGAACTCATCGTCGATGGCGGCATGATCGTCGGCTGAGCCGAGCGGTCAGACCGCGCATGGTCGTTGATCCGAGCGCTGCCTGCGCGGCTTTGGCGCTCATGGGCCACTCGCCGGCGCGCGCAGGCGGCCCGATCAAGCCTGAGGCGTTGGGGACGCCAGAGCTGCGGGCGCCGGTTCTCGCCTCGGATGGCGCTTTCCTCCCTGGAGGCCTTTGAGACCGGGCCAGCCAGATCGATCGGGGTGTTTTCCGTCCTTTTTGAGACGGCCGAAGCGGGTGGGAGGCCCAAGATCACCCATTGGGGCGGCTTGCGACGTTTTTGACCGAGCCCCTTTGATCGCAAGGCGCCTTTGGCCGTGGCCCATGGCGGCGGGTCGCGCCGCGCCGGAGGCCAATTCAATGTCTTTCTGCACGGGATGGCGGGGATGACGGGCGCTTGTTTTGGCTCGAGCAGCGTTCTTTTGAGCTGGCTTCAGGGAGGCGGGTTGGACGCCGTCCGGGCGGGGATCGCGGTTTTGCAGCTTTTTGGGGCTTTTTGGCGCCAATACCGCCCGCGATCGCACAGCAAAAGCGCAAAAGAAAAAAGGCAGCCTTGCCGGTTTTTTCTCAAGGAGGCTATACTTAGGCCGATTGCGGTTGAAACATCCACACGACTGAAAGGGGAGGAGCGCCGATGGCTGACGACGCTGGCAAGCTGAAGTTCGGGGAAGCCCGCTGCCCGGGACCGAACTTTTCTGACTATCTCAAAGAGGACGCCAAACCCGTCCCTGACTTTTTGCTGGACGAGAACTACGAATATATGGGGTCCGAGCCCCTTTCGACGGAACGCTACACAAGCCCCGAGTTCTTCAAAAAAGAGCTGGACCTGATGTGGTCCAGGGTCTGGCAAATGGCCGCCCGGGAGGAAGAGTTGCCGGAACCGGGCGACGTCGTGGTCTATAAGCTTGCGGACAAATCCTTCCTCATCGTCCGGCAAAAAGATCTGTCGGTGAAGGCCTTTTATAATGTGTGCTTGCACCGGGGTCGGCTTTTGAGGACAGATTCGGGTTGGTCAAAGGAGCTGAAATGCCCGTTCCACGGCTTCATCTGGAACAATGACGGCTCTTTGAAAGAAATTCCCTGCCAGTGGGATTTTGATCATCTCAAGAAATCCGAGATGGGCCTGCCAGAGGTGCGCGTCGCCCGCTGGGGCGGCTATATCTTCATCAACGAGGACCCAAGCGCACCCGATTTTCTGGAATGGTCTCATCCGATGGCGGAGCAATTAGGCCGCTACAGGCATGAGGAGTGCTACACGGCGAGTTGGGTGGGAAAGGTCATTCCGGCCAATTGGAAAGCGGTGTCGGAGGCCTTCATGGAGGCTTGGCACAGCGTCGTCACCCATCCCCATATTCTGCCTTTCACCGGCGACGCCAACAGCCGCTACGATGTCTATGGCGACCACTGGAACCGTGCCCTTACCCCGTTTGCGGTTTTGTCGCCGCATCTGCAGGGTAAGGGGCATTCCGAACAATTCATCATCGATGAATTCTTGAAGTCGAATGGTCGCGGCGCAGAGAGCGGCGATGAGAAGGTGACCGTTCCGAATGGCACGACCGCCCGGAAGGCGATGGCGGCGGCCAATAGGGTTCGCTTCACGGAGATGTTTGGGCGGGATCACTCGGATGCGGCGGACGCGGAGCTTTTGGACGCCTTCACCTATAATCTGTTCCCGAATTTATCGCCCTGGGGCGGGTTCATGCCGAACATCGTCTATCGCTGGCGGCCTTGGCCGGATCAGGACAAGACCTTGATGGAAATACGCCTTCTGTTCCGCAACCCGCCAGGCAAGCCGATGCCCCGCGCGACGCCCATGAAGTTCCTCACCGACGAGCAGACCTTCATGGACGGGGCGGATCATCTTGGTCCAGCGCTGGCGGCGGTCTTCGATCAGGATATGGCGAACCTGCCTTATGTGCAGGATGGCATGAAGGCATCGAAGAACAAGCGGATCGAATTGGGCAACTACCAGGAAATCCGGATCCGGCATTTCCACAGGACGCTTGATAAATATCTTGCAGGGCACATGGGTCAGGGCGCGCCGATGAAGGCGAAAAAGGCTCCGGCCCGCAAGAAAAAGGGATAAAAGGGTCCCCCGGCGCTCTTCTCGCATGACGAGCGGGGCGCCGGGCTTTTTGCGCCGGGCCGCTATTTATTGAGCTCGCGCATCGCCCCCTCAAGGCCAGAGAGCGTCAAAGGGTACATCCGCTCTGGGCCGATGATGTCACGGACCAGCTGCACCGATGGGGTGTGGTCCCAGCTTTGACGCGGGCTCGGGTTGAGCCAGACGAGCCGTTCATAGACATCCGCCAGTCGGTAAAGCCAGAGCGCGCCAGGCTCCTCGTTCCAGTGTTCGACGCTGCCTCCGGGATAGGTGATCTCGTAGGGGCTCATGGTGGCGTCGCCCACGATGACGACCTTGTAGTCGTGGGGGTATTTGTGAAGCACATCCCAGGTCGGGATTTTTTCTTGATTGCGACGGCGATTGTCCTTCCAGACCCCTTCGTAGACGCAGTTGTGGAAGTAAAAATACTCCATATGCTTGAATTCCGAGCGGGCCGCTGAGAACAACTCCTCGCACATGCGGATATGCGGGTCCATGGACCCCCCGACGTCGAAAAACAGCAGCACCTTTATGGTGTTGCGTCGTTCGGGGCGCATCACGATGTCCAGATAGCCTTCCCGGGCGCTTTTGCGAATGGTGCCATCGAGGTCCAACTCGTCGGGCGCGCCCTGGCGGGCGAATTTGCGAAGCC
>JAGWZH010000217.1 GCA_018971945.1 Alphaproteobacteria bacterium
CTCTTCCAACAAGCTAGAAACAGATTGCGGCCCCGTGCGCACTGGCACGGGCAGCGCCGCGGAGGCGTCATCCATAGCGTTGAGGTAGGCGTCTCGCTCCCGTCGCGCAATGCGCGCGTCACCGAAATCACTCTATCGCGATCGGTCTTCTCGCCGCGCCTCGTCGTTCAGGCTTGGGCAACCAATTCCGAGCAAGCACGATTTGTGATGGACGCCGTCCGGCCCCCCTTCGTGACCGCCTTCGCCTGCGCCGTCGCCTGCGCCGTCGCTTTGGGCTCTTGCGCTGCGGCTCCGCCTCCGGAGTTGCACGGATTGTGGGCGCGCGGGGAAGGAGGCTGCCAATCTGGAACGGGGCTGGTTTTCGAGCGTGACGCGGTGCTCTTTGTCGCAGGGGAGACCTCCGACGTGCTGCTGCGGGATCCGCGCTACAGCGTCTCGCCGGACGGAGAGGTTCTCCGGGTCGCCATCCGCTACGCCCTGGTCCCGGGCCTTTTCGGTCCCCGCCAGGCGGGGGAGGTCGATCTGATCCGCCGATCGGACGGCTGGCTTGCGGTCACCGCTCACCGCACAGCCGACGGCAGAAGCGGCTATGCTCGGCTGCGCAGCCCGGACGCTGATCCGCTTTATGCGTTCATGCACACCAAACGTTGCGGCCCCGGGGCTTGGATTACGGACTTGCGGGGTCGGGCGGGCGTCGGCCCTCAGCATGAGGCAACCGAAGATCCATCAAGCAGAAGAGGGGCTTTGGGAGAGGGTGATGGGCGGGGCGCCTCCCGAGATATCGCTGAGGATCCTTTGCGTGGGCGCGGGCCTCAGGAGCAGAATCAGCGGCGCGCCGACCCGCAAATGCATGGCGCGTCGCTCGCCCGTCCCCCTGCCTCGCCAGCAAACGGGCCGCTCTCGGCGGCCGCGGTCATCCGGGAGGGAAATGGGTCTGCAAACAGCCTGCTCGCCCCACCCAACGCCTCGCCCAGAGACGATCGCAGCACCCCAGGGGCCCAAAGCGTCGACCGCAGCGGGTCTCGCAATGGCGCGTCTCCCGGCGCCGCTGCGCTGTGAACCCATGGCAACCAGCGCTGCGGCGGCCAGCGCGGGGACCTATCGCTCTCAGCGCCATCCTGACCAAGCCAGGCCGTGGGGCGCAGAACGCGCCTTCGCCCTCTGAGAGCCGACAACGCCAAACGCTGTCCAAAACCGCTCCTCGTTGCGCATACGCTTGGCGCCGTCTTGGTTGGTCGCGCGCGGGCTTTGGCGGCGGGTTGGAGGCTTGGCGTCAGGGCTGGGGTCGTGATTAAGTGACGTCTTCGTGCACAAGGAGCGCGCCCATGACGACCCGGTTGCCCATGACGACGCAATTCATCGCGGCTTTGATGATTTCGGCCCTGGCGGCGTGCGCGCCTCCGGCGCAACAGGCTGAGCAGAGCCCGCAAGACGCGGCGCGCGAAGCCGCCCAAGCCGCCGCTCGTCTCGAAGCCGGGCTTTGGCGCACCACCATCACCATGACGGAGATGTCCATTCCCGGAGCGCCCCCGGAGATGATGGAAGCCATGATGGGGGCGCCGGTGACGGTGGAGGAGTGTCGGACGTCGGATGACCCGGCGACCGCCACCGAGGCTTGGACGCAAACGGACGGAACATGCGAACCTGGCCGCTTTGAGATGGCCGGATCGCGCTTTGAAGGGGAGAGAACTTGCTCGCAGCAGGGCATGGCCATGACGGTGCGCTTTAGCGGGACGATCACGCCCACGCGGATGGAGGGGCAGACAGAAATGACCGGGCAATCGCCCATGGGCGCGATGACCCAGCGCGCGACGATCCTGTCGGAGCGTGTCGGGGAGTGCCCCGGCTAAGGATTCTGTGATCAGGCGGCAAAACCCCTTTAACT